>JBLHGU010000033.1:0-37861 GCA_047615875.1 Parasphingorhabdus sp. | reverse complement strand
ATTTATGGAGTCAATCATTTACCGGAAGGAATGACAGAAAAAATTTTCCAACGCACAGGAGGTAATCCTTTTTTTGTCGAGGAACTGTGTGATTTATTGAAAGAACAAAAGACAGTTACTCTGCACACAGTTGAATCTCGAGAAAAACAATTAACTTTGCAACGACCGCTTGAGCAAATCACTTTTCCTGAGAGTGTTCAAGCCGTAATCAGGACAAGACTTGACAGGTTAGGTCCTGAACAAAAGGAAGTGTTGCGACTGGCCTCGGTGATCGGGAGAGAGTTTTCCTTACGCGTTTTAGAGCAGATTATTACTGACAAAGAAATGCTACCTTCGTCCCTTGAGAAACTTAAACTTCAGGATTTGATTCGACAATTACAGCGTCTTCCAGAAGTGATAAATCAATTTAATCATGTCATTACTCAGGAGGTAACTTACGAAACTTTATTGATCAAACAACGCGTTTCTTTACATCGCCTTGTCGCCGAAGCTATTGAATTGATTTATTCTGAGCGTCTGGAAGAGCAAGTGGAGGTGCTAGCCTACCACTACCGGAACAGCAACCATGTTGAAAAGACGATTCAATATCTGGAATTGGCTGGCGACAAATCCTCCGGATTTTTTTCACTCGCAGATGCACGCGGCTTCTATCAAGAGGCAATTGAACTCATTGATCGATCCGAACTCACCAATTCGAGAAAAGAAAAGCGTATTGATCTCAATATAAAATTGGCCTCGGTTTCCGGTTACGCTCCCTCCGCCTGGAATTTGAATTGCCTCAAAGCCTCATTAGATTATGCCGAACAATTAAATGATTTATCAAGAAAGGTAAAAATTAAATACTGGTTGGGACGTGTGTATTTTAGCTTTGGAAACTACACCGAGGCTAAACATCAACTAGAAAGTTGTATAGAGGTAAGCGACATTCTGGATGAGCAAGAAGTTTCCGTTTTGGCGCAAAATCTAATAGGCCGTATCTGTTGGTTTGGTGGAGATTATCAAAATGGAATCATTCATCTGGAAAAATGGATTCCTCTGCTAGAGCGTTTTAATAATCCTACCGACGCAAATTATTCTTTGGGTTTTCTTGGAGGCATGTATGGCCTGACTGGAAATTTTACGAAAAGTACTGAAATACTCGAAAAGGCGATAAATCAAACCATCGAGCTAAAAGACATCAACCGGGAAGCCGTTACTACCTGGTATCAAGCCCTAATTATGGCGATTCAAGGAAATTGGCAAAAAAGCATCGAATTTTGCGACCAGGCGATTAGGCTATCAGTCTCTCAAATCAGCAATACACTTATAAAAGCAGGAAGCCTGTTAATCAAGGGCGACTGCTTGTTCATGCTTGGTGAAGTAGACGAAGGTCTTGAGCTGATGCAGGAAGGCGTTCAAATAATGGAATCGATAGGCAGCTCACTCGCAATGTCTTATTTTTATGCCTGGTATGCCGAAAAAATGAGCAAGGTTGGACGATTGCAAGAATCAGAAGAACTTGTCAAAAAATCCCTGGAATTGGATCGATTTGGCGAACGCTGGGGAACCCCTCTCGCTTACCGTGCTTTAGCCTCTATTTATCTGCAAACCGATGATTTCCCCAAGGCCTCTTCAGCTTTGGCTCAAAGCATTCAAACTGCAATTGACAGAGGAGCAAGGCCGGATCTTGCCATCGCTCGATACCACAATGCTCAGTTGTTCCTAAAGCGGGAAGATATTCTCCAGGCCCAGGAGCAACTCACACAGGCAATTGAGTTGTTCAGAGAAATGGGAATGACCTGGTGGCTAGATCTGGCAAGACAGTTGGAAGCAATCCTCGTCGAATCATCAAACGGAGACGAAAGTAGTTTAGATTCCAGCGTCATTTATGATTAGCGACAATAGCTATTCGACTTGATGCAGGAAACTAAATTGCCCAACGCATGGGTCGTCTCGAAAATTTACTATACAACTCATTGAGTATTGTTAACTCGGGATGACCAGATTATCTCTTGGAACGCGCATAGCCAAAAAGACAATGAGAGGAATCGTAATTGGAAAGAAAACAAACATGACTGCTAAACCGAACCAATAGGCTGCTTGCTCGAGAAGCGTCGCCTGCGCCGGCGATGGAGAATACGGTTCGAAGTGAACGCCAGAGTAAAGGTGATCATAATCACTAAAACGTTTCTGCATCGAAGCAATCCAGGATCTCATCCTGACAAGTCGGGGATCGTTTTGCAATGCATCGATTGGAGGCACAGGAATACTGCTATGGCACTGGATGACACCAAATAGCATCATATCGAGAATATTTGGTTCACCTCCACCCAGATATAGTACATCACCATCTTCGAGCATCTGCTCCCAATATAGAAACTGTTCAGAAAAATTCTTCGGATCAGGTTGAATACCCACTCGTATCACGAATTTCAGAAGCAAATAAAAGTAGAGAACAGCAAAGCTGCGCAAGAACTGATTACGCATTCGCCGTAAGCATGAAAGATGAGGATCACGGATGAGACTGGCGGTGTAGAAGAAACGCCTGGCGCTTTTAGCTCGATGGGTTACGCCTCGCCAAGCATCGTAGATCGCCCGCAAATTCTCCTTCGAAACCGCTCCGTAACCCATTTGCTGCAGTATGTCAGTCGATTCCAATTGCCAGGGAGTGTCGCCGTCGCTCGCAGTGGGCATCATTACACCCCACTTTCTGAGCACTGAAAAAGGCGGCACCGTAGTTAGAGTGTAAGAGATATCTCTTTCGTGAAGACCGAGTAATACCGCCTGCACCCAGGGTGAATGATCCTGACCATAGATATTGAAATGGATATTTCGATATCTACGGTCCGCCATCAGGTTTCTTTCGCTCGCATCTTTTCCAGTAGTTTAGCGGCACTGTTGTTTTGCATCATTTTTCGCTTCTTGCTTCTCCATCGCTTATCTACTGAATAGAAAACCCTGAACAATAAAACTGGTGACAACAAAACGATGAGAATATATCCACCAATGAGAGAAACCAGGTTGCTTAATTTCCCACCACGAAACCAGCCTGGCAACAGATTAACGACCAATGCATAAATATGTGTACTCACACGGAGATTATCACCATGATACATGCTATATCGTCTAAATATCTCATCATGATATTTCTCGTCATATAGCAGGAATTGGCAATTATTATGGGCAGCAGTGACCGCGAAGTACCACTTTTTCGGACTGGAAAGAAATAATTTCCAATAGTCGGGTCGCACCCCAGCCAGTGATGCTACGTCGTCTAGGTAAGATTGAAAATTCACGAGCCCATCAATACGATTTGAGGTGCTGGAAAAGGTCAGCTCCTGAAAAGTCTTATCCTCCATAATCACTCTGTCTCTGTATGCACGCTCTGGAATAGCAATTTGTTTTGAAAAAAGTTTGCTGATGTAGATTGATTGTATTTCAGAGATACCCATAAAGGACCCGACTAGAGGCCTGGTGAAGCCAATGAACGCTAGTGAGGGATCTTCATTGCAAAGCGTAAATTTGAATTGATCGTTTATGGTGCAGTTCATTTTCTCATCATGAAAGAACGGAAAACGAGTGTTATAGCCACTACAGAAGACCATCAGATCTACCCGGACTTCTGAATCATCAACGAACTGGACAACATCCCCTTTCACTGATTTGATATTTCTTGCGGGGTTGATCAATCCTTTGTGGACGAATTGAGTCACATTTGAATTCTTATTGAAGAACTGACCGTAGTAAGGCGCGTCATTCTCCCACTCTGGTATGCCATGCCCGTTTCTACCACCCCACCTCTCAAATGTTTGTGAGGTAAAGTGAGCCTTCGTATCAAGCTTTGTCTCGAAGGTTGCAAACGGTGGATCTACCAGGCGTCGAAGTCGTGAGGAAAAAGTATCCGAAACCATTGTAGCTGCATCCGAGTCATTGGTTGGGACCTTAACGGTTGTGACCGGCGGAAACAACCATTGGCCGTGTGGGATACTCATCGTCACACTACTCGCGGCATGTGTTAGCTCAATCGCGATATCGCTTCCGGTCTCACCACCACCAAAAACCAGGATATCTTTGCCCAGAAACTTCTCTGTTAGGCGCTTGTAGTCTGAGCTATGCATCGTTTCTACTGTCGAATCTCGAAACCGCTCATCATCCTGATAGAATTTGTTTGGAAATTGGTGCACACCAGCACAAACGATTAGATAGCGAGACTTGTACAGGTTGTCGTGTTGATCACGAATTTCCCAGCAATCGTCACGCTTCGTCGCGTCGACAATTTCACTGTTGAGACGTATAAAATCCCGCAACTGGAAATGGTCAACGTAGTCGTTAAGATACTGCAAGTACTGAGCATGCTTCTGAAATGCCGGGTAATGATCCGGCATGGGAAAATCAGAAAACTCATTCACAGTTTTCGATGATGTCGAAACTGTAGTAAACATGACGCCACCTTTACCGTTGGGTTCGTCTCTATATTTCCAGACGCCTCCAATATCATCCGTGCTTTCGAAAACTAAACAGTCCAGGTTTTCGGCTCTCATGTTCTTGCAGGCGGTTATACCCGATAGGCCAGCTCCGATAATTATGACGTCTGTTTGCTTCATTGATGCGCTCATGGGTGGGTGAGTTAGATATCTGTGAGTGCCTGATTCCAATCCCTAAGAAGGGCGGCTATGCCTATATAAATCACAAACGGTATGACCTACGTAAACCAACCATAAACCGTTAATTTATATCTAGAAATGACCTGGGATTATTATTCTATACTGACCCACCAGCCACTCATATTATGCGTAGCATTTGACTATTTTTGCTGATTAGATGTCAAGTGCATATTCCAGCCCAAACCCATCCCAGCCTGGAATGTCGATCTTAAACTAGACGCACATAACGATACCAGAGAACCCAAAACTATCCAGCCACTTTTCACTCGACACCAGTACAGTTGTAAGATAACGTGACCTCGATAATTAATACGGCACCTCATAGCATCTTGAAACAAATAGAGAACTTCATAACCAGCCTGGGTTTTGGTCATGTCGAACAATACTTTAATTTACCAGCCGAGCAAGACGTTGTTATGCAAGCAGTTTCTGCGATCGAGACTTGCTGGTGTTCAATCAGGGCTAATAAGCATTTGCTATCAGAAATGGAAAACACTATTTTATTGCCGCGTCAACCTGGCACTATCATTCTTCAATCTATAGAAAACTGGCTCGCAACTAATACGAAGCAAAATAATTTCCTTTGGAGAAAGGAGTTTAGGGTTTGTCTTCGACAAAAGAACCAGTCGAAGTCTCTCATTTTTACGCATATCAAGTCAGACGCTGACGATTGGGCATGCCAGATCACAATCAGCGAGCGATTAAAACCGCTAGAAGCTACATCAGTCTGGTTAGAAAAGCGCTTCAAGAAAGTGTAAACAGAAACGCGGTTTATCAATGTAACTTCTATGGGTGAATTTTAAAATTTCGGAGGGAATTTATACAACGATTTTCGGGTTATAAACCTGGCTGGCAAGTAGGAGTTGGGATCCAACGGTATAAAATACAATGGTTACTTTTCCAGCCAACCAAGCGATTGGCCCATTTTCACCGGTGCGCCAGCACGAAATTTTTCATCCCAGCGGATATTCATTTGCCTGGGAAACGTTAGTATGACGGTTGAACCCAAATAAAAACGACCAAACTCTTCGCCTGCAGCAAACTTCTGCGCAGTGATTTTCGGACTGTAAGGATGCTTACTACGATTTAGTTTGCCGGTAGCCCTGGTTTCCATGCCGCCAACAATCATTGCACCCACCATCACGAGAGCATAGCCAGATATATTGGCGTCTAATGTCGCGACCAATCGTTCATTTCGGGCAAACAAACCATGGACGTTATTAGCTGTTCGTTGATTGACCGAAAACAATTTTCCCGGCTTGTAATCAATTGACTCTAGCGTCGCCTCAAATGGCACATGAATTCGGTGATAGTCCTTAGGCGACAAATAGATGGTGACGAAAGTGCCACCACGGCAAGATTCAGCCAAATCGGAGTCGCCAATTAAATTCTTTAAGGTATAAGACATCCCCTTGGCCTGGAGGATACGGTCATCCGACAATTCGCCAATCTCAGAGATGACCCCATCGGCCGGAGAAAAAACTTGTTGTTCATTTCCAGCACCAACATCTAAAGGTCGACAACCTGCTTTGAGTGGTCGAGTAAAAAACTCGTTAAACGATCGGTACTGCTCGGGCCGCTCGAATTGAGCCTCCTTCATATCGACAACAAAAGCTTTAATAAATTTCTTGATTAACTTGTTTTTCAGCCATTTTCGCTCAGATGAAGCCAAACTGCCTGCCAAGACCGTAAGCAAAGTTTGCGGAATAGTTTTCTGAAAGAGTACAAATAAATCCACGGAAACAACCTAAAGAAATAAAAACAGAACTTGGAATCAACGCGTGCCACTTCGCAAACACAACAGTCAATGCTACTG
Organism: Parasphingorhabdus sp.; assembly: GCA_047615875.1. Taxonomy (GTDB): domain Bacteria; phylum Pseudomonadota; class Gammaproteobacteria; order Arenicellales; family CAJQKF01; genus JBLHGU01. The sequence goes on along the minus strand of JBLHGU010000033.1, from coordinate 31,402 downwards.
AAAATTTGATGAGTTTCGCTAATAGCGACCAGTGGTTAAATCGCTTAGATTCGCATCGCAGACTAACATGAATAACTCAAAAATTGGATGGTAAGTGGCACTGCTAATGAAGCAAATGGTTTTTGAGTTTACTCAAGTATTTGTCAGAAAAACTGGTGTTAGTTACCTCCGCTGGCTTACTAACTCGACTTATTTCAAAGCGCATGCAGGAAATATGAACCATCCAGCCCTTTATCGATTTTTCCTAATTGGGTAGACTAATCGTGTAATCCAATATTTCGGAAAAACTACAATGCCAGACTATTACAATACCGCCGAACAACTTAACCAGTACCTAGTGTTTCACTATGGCACTGATGCAGATATTCTGAAATGGGATTTCGGGCCAAAACAGGCTCTAGGATTCCATAAACGACTGGCGAACTGCGTTGATTTAGACCGATTACCCGATCGGTCTCGGGCCCTGGATCTAGGCTGCTCGGTAGGCAGGATTACGTTTGAACTAGCACGCCACGTTGACTCGGTGGTTGGCATTGATTTCTCTCACCAATTTATTGCTGCCGCCACGGAAATTCAAAAAACCGCTTCCGTTGAGCTATATCTAACACGAGAAGGTGAGTTGTCGGATAAAGTATCTCGTAGTTTCGGTGAGGATCTCGATGCTGCCAAAATACAATTCTCTCAGGGTAATGCCGAGAATCTCCCGGGTAATATTGGTACATTTGATGTTGTGATACTGGCAAATATTCTGGATAGATTACCGCATCCCAGAGACTGCCTGAAGAAACTGAGCCACCTGTTAAATCCAGGTGGCCAGCTGATCATCTGCTCGCCATTCACCTGGTGGGATGAATTCACTAACAGGAAGGAAAGGTTGGGAGGATACATGGAAAACGAAAAGGAGGTCACTTCTCTGGATAGCATGAAACTGGTGCTGAGTGAACATTTTGATCTTCAAGACGTGCAGGACCAACCATTCCTGATTCGAGAACACGAACGAAAATACCATTTCAGTGTAGCCGAAACCTCGATCTGGATAAGAAAACAATAGCAAAAATAAGAGGCTGGGGTTAACAACCTGATTTACCCTGGCCTCCTGGAGTTACTATAAAATGTTATGCGATGAGTTTCTAACTCGGGCATTTCGAACCGTTATTACTATAATCTAGTGGCAATCAATTCCGCTTGTGAAGTCAACATGACCAATCCTATCGAGTATTTTTATTCAACCCATTCTGCCTTTGCTTACTTAGGCTCTGCAAAATTGAATGCAATTGCCCTTGCAGCCGGACGTCAGATTACACATAAGCCATTTGATCAACGCCGGTCGGTAAAAGTTGCTCGAGGTGAGAATTTTGATGGGTACTCGGCAGCACATATAGCTTATTTTTTCGGTCGTGAAATCGAGCGTTGGGCCGAGTATCGCCAGGTTGGCATTATCGATTGCCGTCCAACCTATCATGATAACGATCTGTCACTGTCGAGTGGCATGATCATTGCCGCAGTTGATGCCGAACTTTGTGCTGACAATCTCGCTCATGCCATTCTTGAGGCACATTGGCGCGATGATGCCGACCACGCGGATCCTAAAACCTTAGTTAAAATTGCAAAAGATGTTGGCTATGATGCTGAAATGTTATTGGATACAGCTCGTGATCCACGTATACAGACAATATTCCAGGCCAATACCGATGAGGCTATAGAACGCTCCGTATTTGGTTCTCCTACGTACTTTATCGATGGCGACATGTTCTATGGACAAGACCGATTAGAACTCGTTGAACATGCTTTGAAAAAACCGTTTGGATGACTACAATATTCGTTGGTAGACAGAGTCTTCTAGAAGCATGTCGATTGCGTTAGTGAGTAAATTGCCAAAATACTCGAACTTAAGTCAAACCAGGCAGTACAGAGTCAATAGAGCTTTTGCCTTCAATCAAATCTCTCACAACAGGTGCCTCGAGAGCGGGCCAATTACATGGCGTTGGCGTTATTCTGGGCAAACGAGCCCGTGCCTTAGTGGTATCCACACCATCCAGGCGAACATAACGATGTTGGTCACCATCGCGAGCCAGGTAGTCCCACTGTGGTGCGGCGCCCGGAACATTAGCGATCATCCTTCTTCGTTGCTGGCTTTCTAACACGCGTTTTCTAAGTTGCTGTGGATGCCAGTTTAGGGTTGCTTCGAGATGAAGTTCCTGTTGCACGTTGAAATGCTCTGGGCTGTCGATCAGGTTGTTGAGCTCATCCAAATCTTTGACCAGATCAAACAATAACGAAGGATGACCATCGGCCATGATGTATTTGAATTGGCCACGTCGAATCATCCGACAGGGCACACATGGCCCAATGGCAAGATAGTCTGATACAACCGCGTGAGACCATTGTGGGTTTGGTGTTTTTATTAATGACAGGAGGCTATTACCATCTAGCTGCAATGGTGTTATTGCCTTGTTAGCAGGATCGGCAAGATCGATGAACGTCGGCAACAAATCCACTAGCGATACAGGCTCCTCCACAACTTGGCCCGCTTTCACACCAGGAATAGAGGCGATTAACGGCACCCGAGCCGACCAGTCCCAGAAACTGTGTTTAAACCACATGCCCCGTTCCCCCATCATCTCGCCGTGATCTGAGGTAAAAAATATTGCGGTGTTATCACGCAGACCGGTTTTTTCAAGTGCGGTTAAAATCCGACCGATTTTATCGTCCAGATATGAAATCATGCCGTAGTAAGCGTGACGCGCATTCCTTGTATGGGTAGCAGTAATCTTATGTCGATGTCTGCCGTGAGCAAAAAATAAAGCCTTTGAATGGTAATCAAGCTCATCGAATGGTATTGGCCCAACTTTAGGATTATCAATTTCATCTTCTGTATAGCGATTCCAATAGTCCTCCGATACGGTGAAGGGCGTGTGTGGACAAGTGAAAGAGACTAATTCGAAAAATGGCTGACGATCGGGTTCCCGGGCACGATCATAAATACTTTGTATACAGTGATATTCGACCTCATCATCATAGTCTTCCTGCAGGGTGCGTATCGAAGGCCCAGCATCGACTACGCCACTTAATGAAGTTCCCGACGGAACGTATGCTGGCCCCGCATTCCAGTCGGCAATCCACTGGTAATTCGCCGGATATACATCCGTTACTAATCGATGATCAAAACCATGCAATTGATCTGGGCCAATAAAATGCATCTTTCCACACAGCTCAGTCCAATAGCCAGCCTGGCGAAGATAGTGCGCCATAGTTGGAACCGAACTGGGCAGGTCATTAGCATTATCAAAAACATCGATATTGGTACTATGCAAACCACTAATCATTGAGGCACGGCTTGGTACACATAACGGATTGTTAGAATAGGCGTTGCGAAACACCGTCCCAGTGGTAGCTAACTTATCCAGGTTAGGCGTTTTACATACGGTATTGCCATATAGTCTTAAAGCCTGAGCCGCCAGTTGATCTGCCATGATCAACAGAATGTTTGGTTGATTAGTTTTTTGCATGAACGTGCCTCCCAGAATTATTCATTAAGCAGCATATGAGCGCCCTTCTCGCCGATCATTAATGATGCCGCATTAGTATTAGCCGAGGTGATCTTTGGCATTATCGAAGCGTCTATCACCCTTAGATTATCGATACCGTTTAACCGCAACTGGGCATCGACCACAGCTTTTTCATCATTGCCCATGCGACAGGTACCGACCGGATGGAATACCGTACCTCCAGAATTCTCTACAACACGAGATATACCAGCATCCGTTACGACACTCGATCCAGGTAATATTTCTTTAATCCAAAAATCCTTGAATGCAGGTTGATTATGAATTCCTCGCAATATTCGTATACCTTCGGTCATCACATCTCGATCATGCTTTTCCTCCAGGTAGCAGGTTTCAATTCGCGCTTGTTTTCGCGGATCGGTGGATTGAATTGATACGGTGCCACGACTATCTGGATGGCAGCCCCACACTGACGAGGTAAATCCCGGATAGTTATGCAACGGGGACCCTGGCTTATCAACCGATAGCGGCATAATATTGAATTGAATATCTGGTCGATTATCAACAGCATAGCGTGTACACGCCGCCCCACCGACCTGGCCCGCGCCAACAGTCAATGGGCCACGGCCGTTGATAAGCCAATCAAGACCCATTTTTGCCAACTTAAATGGATTTCGCACGTCGTTGTTCAATGAAATCTTTTGCTTTAATTCCAGTAGCACACGAATTTGATAGTGGTCCTGTAGGTTTTCGCCAACTTCCGGTACATCTAGCTGGACATCTATACCGTGTTGACGCAACAATTTTGCTGGGCCAATACCTGAAAGCTGTAGTATTTGTGGCGACTGTAAACTACCTCCACAAAGTATTACTTCCCGACTTGCATAGGCTCTTTCAGTGTTTGCATCAGTCAACCATTCCACGCCCACTGCTTGGTTATTCTCAATAATAACCTTGCTCACATGGGCATTGGTTCTCAATTCGAAGTTGGGTCGTTGCAAAGCTGGCTTTAAATAAGCTACTGCAGCGCTGGCCCGTAGATGTTTGCCAATCGTTAGTTGATAAGGTCCAACGCCATAGGTGGAGGGGCCATTAAAGTCATCGTTGTTAGGTAGCCCGAATTCCGTCGCAGCTTTTAGCCAGGCATTACAGGCAGGATTGGAATTCCTGAGTCGCGAGACCGTAAGCTCACCGCTTGAGCCACGATAGTATTCGTCGCCATTGGCAAAACATTCCAGCGCCTTGAAGTGTGGCAACACATCAGCATAGCCCCATCCAGCCGCACCTTGTTCGGCCCAACCATCGAAATCTTCTTGTTGGCCACGAATAAATATTAAGCCGTTGATCGAGCTTGAGCCACCCACGACTCGCCCCCGTGGCCAGAGTACGTTACGATTTCCGGCGAAAGCTGAAGGCTCGGTATCGAAGACACGAGAAAAACGCGGATCGTAGATAGTTCGGAAGTAGCCAACGGGTAGCTTCAGCCAAAAATTATTATCCTGGCCGCCCGCTTCCAGCAACAGAACTTTTAAGTCCGGATCTTTAGAAAGTCGATTCGCCACCACCGAGCCTGCCGAACCGGAACCGACTACGATGTAATCATATTCTTTGAGTTTCTTCATGATGTCAGTGGTTTGGAAGAGCCAGAGAACCGAGCGCTAATCTCAGTTAACATATCAGGATTAATACCTATACCTGAATCTTGAGAAATACAGGTAGTGCCATTCTCTACTACCAGAGGATAAAGATCGTCTCGTAGCGGATTTGGATTAACATCCACTTCAAGCAGACCATCTCCACCAACAGCTGCCAATAAGTGCGCAGAAGCGGCCAGTCCGATTCCGCCGCCAAGATAGTGTGGGCAATAACGTTTACCACGATCTAACGCCCGGCGAGCAATCGGTAAAATCCCACTCACGCCACCCCACTTACACACATCGGGTTGCAACACATCAAGCCAGTTAGATGCTATTGCTTGCACAAAACGATCTTGACCGATAATGTTCTCACCTGCAGCGATGGGTATTCTGGATTGATCGTGTAACTGGTTCCAGTCCTCAGTAGCGCTATCCGCCAGCAAGGGTTCCTCAAGCCAACCAAGAGGAAACTCCTGCAACTGACTAAGTTGCGATATCGCCTGTGCTTTGGACCATGCCTGATTAGCATCTACAAACAGAGACTCATCTGACCCAAGTGATGCGCATATACCGTCTAAGTTAACCAGATCAATATCTTCACCGAAGCCAATTTTCAGCTTAAATGCCTTATGCCCTGATTGTCGGCAATTATTAACAGTAGCGACTGGATTATTTGGGTTTATGCCACTGGCATAGACAGGAATACATGCCTGACTTCCACCCAGTAATCGATACAATGGAAGACTCAGACTTCGCGCTACCAGGTCCCACAATGCAATATCAACACCGGCTATACACTGAGCAATTGGCCCCGATTCACCGGACTGAATAGCCAGCCGTTTAAGTTTCGACTGTAGCTGGGAAAAGCAATCCTGCGGATCGCTAAATACGCTACCGACTATATGGTGTGCTAACTCAGCATTTACCAGGTTGGCGCGGTGTTCCGCGCCACAGCCGGGGAAGTTACACCAGATCTCGCCGACACCGATATTTCCATTGCTATCGGTTACCCGCAAAAATACGGCGGGGCGATCTTTCATTACCCCGAAAGACGTTCTCACCGGGATATCAATCGGGGCTCGAACAACGATAGTCTCGATTTGCGTAATCTCTAAAGAAAGATCAACGTTTTCATAGGATGTGGCAACCAGCTTTGGCACGGCTTATTATGTCTAAACTTAAGTTAATCGGATCGTGGTGTATCTGGCGGCACCGGATCCATATAAGGAAATCGAGCCAGGCCTTTAGTCATAGTCGTATCGGTATTAGCAGCACTTCGCACGAACTCTCTTGAAGCATCTCGGTAGGGTTGATAATCCCACGGTGCTCGCTCACCTTTAAGCAACACTTTCTGCACAAACAGACGGCGTTTCTGGCTTCGAATAATTTCCTGCTTCATCGCTACCGGATCCCAACGATGAAGAATATCGTCGAGCATTTCCTTTTCGATCTCGGCATAGTCGACATTGCCACATAGATTGGTTAATTCGGTTGGGTCATTTTTCAAGTCAAACAACATACCCGGGTCGTCTTCACAGTAGACGTATTTGAAACCATTCTTGCGTAACATCAAGCACGGTGAATAAATACCTTCACCGGTAAATTCCATCATCACATCATCTTGCCAATCAGGATCGTTGTCATGTAACAAACCGACCATGCTATGACCATCAACCGGATCTATAACGTCCGGCGGATTACCGTCGGTAGCCAGATCGAGAAAGGTAGGTAATAGATCCAACAGCGAAACACCACGTTTCTCGACATGACCTTTGACTGCATTTGGTGCAGATACAATCATAGGCACGCGAACCGACCACTCGTAGGGATTAAACTTGTACCACATACCACGCTCGCCCATCATGTCGCCATGGTCCGCAGTAAATATCACAACAGTATTGTCCGCAAGACCAGTGATTTCCAGTGTTTCCATTAACTTGCCAACCTGATCATCCACATAGCTGATCATGCCATAGTAGGCATGTCTGGCTCGGCGAATAGTGGCGTCATCTACATGATGCTCATCCTGGCGTATTAAGTGGTAATAACGTTGGCTCCAGGGATCACGATCGGCGTAGGGAATAAACGGTACCGATGGCATGTCAATTTCATCGTCGTCGTACCGATCCCAATACTCCTGTGTAATGGTAAATGGGTTGTGCGGATGGGTAAATGAGGCGGTGAGGAAGAACGGTCGTTGATCCGGATCCCGAGCATAGTCAAATAATTTTTTTACCGATGTAAAACTCACCTCATCATCATAATCAAGTTGCAACGAGCGCTTACATAAACCAGATTCCACCACGCCGCGTAAACTCATAACTGATGGAGCAAAGGGAAATTCGGTCTGACTCCAGTCAGATGTCCAGCCAAAGTCTGAAGGGTAGATATCTGTGGTTAATCGCTCTTCATAACCATGTAATTGATCTGGGCCAACGAAATGCATCTTGCCGCTCAAACAAGTCTTGTAACCGAGATCACGAAGATAGTGAGCGAAGGTGGGTACTGCGGCGGGAAACTCCGAGGCATTATCAAATGCGCCGATACGTGAGGACAATTGCCCCGACATCATGGAAAATCTTGAAGGTGCGCATACCGGGTTATTGCAATAGGCATTCTGAAATATTGTACCGCTATCAGCTAACCGTTGCAGATGCGGCGTTTTTACCACCTTGTGGCCATACATGGGCAAAGCTGGTCCGGCCATTTGATCGGCCTGAATGAGTAAAATATTTGGGGCTGTCATTTCGAATGTTCCTCGTCGAAAATATTCATTAAATCAAAAGGCTGTGTAGGTCTGTGTCCACACCCATCAGTGAGAAATAAAAATAGATCATCATTTATAATGTCTAAAATAATTACATTTTCATAGGTTGCTGGGGTGTTGGTAATGACACCTGTTGAGCATTAACGAAGCCCATAAGAGTGCGCTGCTGAATTGTCTCTACAAGTTCATCACGAACACTTTGAAAGGTCGCTTCAAACCAAAGATTGTTTAATTCATCTGGGTCGGTCTTAATGTTATACAACTCGCCATCATCGGCTCCAGCATACCAAACTATTTTCCACTCAAGGTCGCGACGCATCACTATAAACTCCGCGCCTGTTTGTATGTGATCACGGGATAATTCGGAGTACACAACACCGTCTTCATTAAGTTCGTCGTTGTTTGTAAGAAAAGACCATAGCGAACTGGCATCGAAGTTAGTTGGAATATCTATCTCTGCAGCATCCAACAAGGTTGGTGCCACTGCCATAAGTTCTATGGGTGTTTCGATAATCTGTTGCCGTTGAATCATGCCGGGAGACCAGAATATAAGTGGTACACGCAGTACCGTATCGTACATGGTCCATTTTTGAATATGACCGTGATCGCCTAGCGCATCGGCATGATCCGAGGTAAAAACAACCAAAGTATTATCGAGCTCACATTGTTGCTCTAGTATAGAGATAATCTCCCCAACCTTCTGATCGATCATAGAGACATTCGCCGCATAGTGGCGCCGAATCTTTAGAATACCTTCCGCATCTGGCATATGCTGCCACTGCACAGAATCGAAGTTGAAATCAATCATGTTCTGGCGCAGATCTTTCTGTGCCTGTGGTTGCCTATGCAATTGTTCTGCGGTTACTTCTGGTAGCGGTATGTCCGCATCGGCATACATTTCAAGAAAACCTGGCGAAGGGTCGTAAGGTGGGTGTGGGCCAGGAAAACCAACTTGCAAGAAAAGTGGCGCATCTGAAAGACGGTCTTTCAACCACCATTTGACTGTATTACCAACAAACATGTCTGAGTGTAGTTGTTCGTCATATTGCCAGGGAAAACAGCCAAGGGCCTTTCGATAACCTTCAGGGTCCGCAACATGTCGATTATAACGCGATGGTTTATCGATACCGTGGCTTTTCAAAGCCTTGTCCCACTCGTCATAAAAAGCCCTGGAATGCTCATTTAGAAACAGCGGACGATCTTTATTCTCAACCACGAAGCGTTGATGAAACCCACCCATTTCCTGATAGGGATTAATATGCATCTTGCCAATATTAACGCAGTGGTAACCAGCGTTCGCCATGTTACTAACCCAGCTCGGTTGCCAGGCCTGAAAGTTGTGAAATACACCGGTGTTATGGGGATATCTGCCGGCGAACAAGCTTGCTCGTGAGGTAACACAAACCGGAGAATTAACAAAACAGTTACTAAAGGATATGCCTTCGTTCACCAATCTATCGAGATTGGGTGTATGCATCCAGCTAGCACCCAGCGCGGCGATCGAATCAAAGCGTTGTTGATCCGTCATTATCAAGATGATGTTGGGGCGTTTAGGCATGGCTTTTATTATTAAGCGAATTCGCCAACCGTAGGCTGGTTGGCGAATTGTTGCTTTATCAGATTTACTTTAATTGGCCGAGGTTCGTTTTACAAACTCCTCTATACCTGGGATGCCTGCCTCGCGGTAATAACGTAATGCACCTGGATGCAGCGGTGCACCAAATCCATTCAATACGGTATTCTCGTTTACTCGTCCGAAGGCCGGGTGCACAGATTTCAAATGATCAAGATTGGTCATGATAGCCTTGGTCATTTGATAAACCATTTCTTCTGGAACTTTGGCCGAAATAACCAGGGCATTGCCAAGACCATAAGATGGCGTATCTACATCAATACCAGTATAGGTACCAGCCGGTATATTGATGCGGAAGTAAGGAGGATATTTGGCGCTCAACTCACTATAAAACTCATCAGAAATGGGTAACAATTTCACTTTCTGTGTAGCACTCAGCTTAATTACTGGTGGTAGTGGAAAACTACCGTTCCAAATTGCTGCTTCCAGATTACCGTCGGCTAACATGTTAGCCATGTTACCTAGTCGCACACGAAAATCTTTAAAGTCATCTCCGGAAACTAGCCCCAACTGACCCATCAAGGCATCTGCATCCAGCATGGAAACACCGCCAGGTTGGCCCATACCCACGCGCTTGCCTTTAAGATCTGCAAGCGTGTTAACTGGACCACCATCAAGAGTGATGACATGCATCGCAACAGGTGCAATAGACAGCCAGCTCAAGATTTGTCCGGGCTCACCACCGGCGTAAATACCGGTTGCCTTATAAGCGCCGTAGGAAGACAAGGTTGTTGCCATAGAGGCTTCAAGATCGCCCTTATTTAACAATTTAACATTGGCAACGTAACCCTTGGTTTCCTCCGCTGTAACCTGGACGCCTTCAACATTCTTGTTAATGATGTCGGCAATACCTGCGGACCAGGTATAAGCCGTACAACCGACTGGACAAGAACCGATCGATAGTTGAGTCACGGCCTGAGCCTGTGAGATGCTTGCTACAGCTGCCACCGCTGTAATAGCACTGGCCAGTAAAGTGTAACGAAGTTTGCTATTCATAGCTTTTCTCCTCATGTTTATAAAATAAGAAATAATGATCAGTTTGTGCAGATTACGGTCGTAACTGATCTCAACGCCGTTGAAATTCATACTTTTAATTACTAGTTTGTTTAACTGGGGCTTTTACCACTTGAGCCCTGTTCGTTTGAAAACCTTCTCTGATACCACTGTTTGCCACATATCGCCGCTACTAATAGGGCACCAAGAGCCGTACTTTTGAAATCCGGCAACATCAAGAAGAGACCACCTATAAAAACAATCAAGCGTTCAATGATAGATACACGAGTTATTAACCAACCTTGAATAGCAACTGCAATTGCCAGGGCGCCGATACTTGCGCTAATAGCCGCAAATACGATGGTCGTTGCATCACCAAAGCCAAGCAGGGCAGGATTAATAACGAAGAAGAAAGGCACAATGAATGCCGCAATGCCAAACTGCACAGCGGTTATTGCAATACGAAAAGGATTGGCTTCCGCAAGACTGGCGGCGGCATAGGCTGCCATTGCCACCGGTGGTGTTATCGACGACAACATCGCACCATAAAATACAAACAAGTGCGCAGCAAGTAATTCAACACCCAGATCAACCAGCGCTGGTGCGACCAGAGTAGAAACGAGAATATAGGCGGCAGCAGTGGGTAGACCCATACCAAGCAATAGTGACGCTACCAGGGTAAGTATTAGTGCCACCACTAGGTTATCGCCAGACACAGCAACAATTAGCGAGCTGAATTTTAAACCCAGACCGGTTAGTGTAATAACCCCGATAATAATGCCCGCTGTGGCACACGCCACTGCGACTGGTAACAGCGCGTTAACGCCATCGATAAAACTGCCAATCAATTTGCGTGGTGTAAGCCAGGTAGTGCGCTTGGCATAGCTAACAAGGATTGTTGTCACAATTGCCCAGAATGACGCGTACATTACTGAGTAACCGGTAATTAACATATAGGCAAACACCGGTAACGATAGCAGCAGATGGCCACCCTGCAGAATGGTCGGAATGAAGCGTGGCAATTCGTCGCCGGTTAATACCGGGATATCATTTTTAACTGCTTCCAGATGTACAACAGCAAACAAAACGATGTAGTACAGTACTGCTGGCAGAATCGCTGCACTGGCGATCTCCAGATAAGGTGTCTCTGTTAAATCAGCCATAATAAATGCGGCCGCACCCATTACTGGTGGCATTAACTGGCCACCGGTCGAAGCTACAGCTTCGATGGCTCCGGCCACATGGGGACGATAGCCATTACGCTTCATTAGTGGAATACTGATCGTGCCGGTCGTTAACACATTGGCTACCGCCGTACCGGAGATCATACCCATAAGACTGCTGCCCACTACAGCGGCCTTGGCTGGCCCGCCTCGGGAGCGCCCGGTTGCACCGGTGGCGATGTCCATCAACACACGACCAGCACCTGAGCGTTCCAACATGGCGCCAAAAATAACAATCAAGATGACAAAGGTGGCACTAACACCCAACGGTGTACCAAAAATTCCACCGCCACCGAGATAAAGATGACTAATCACCCGGTCCAGAGAATAGCCACGATGATTTAGCAGGCCAGGCAAGCTGGGACCAAGAAACGCGTAGCCAAGAAAAATTACGGCAAGAATCACAATGGGCCAACCAATACTGCGACGTGTGGCTTCAAGCAAAGTGACAATACAAACCATACCGAACCAGAACTCAAGCTCTGTGAGTTCTCCCCAACGACCGGAGATTACCTCGAAAAATACCACGTGATAGATCAACACGCCGACCCCTGCCAACAACAAAACAATGTCTATGGCTAAATGTGGGATCCGTGGTGATTGCCGATTAAGCGCGCCATGACCGGTATAGATCAGGAATAAAACCAGTGCGAGGTGAAAACTTCGCTGGATCATATCCGAGAACACACCGAAAAAAGCCGAATACAAACTGAATAGCGCTAATACGATTGCAACCAATTGGCGACTACGACTAAGCCAGACAGACTCTGCAATAGTTGTCACGTTTTATGCCTCTCGTTAAAAACCGGTACAGAATTATTTAGCGACTCGATATTAAGGCGAGGTGATAGCAGAAAATTATCTAATGCCAAAAACCCCGCTGCTGCCAGCGGTGCCGTGTGGCCGATAATTAACTCGGGTATCTTTTGCAAATGACGCGCGGACATCTCTTGCCAGGCAGATTTACAACCGTCGACATAGGCCGACGATTCAGCCATCTTACCAGCCAGAACGATGGCTTCTGGATCGACAATAAGTGCCACATTTCGCAATCCACGACCAAGATGCTGGCCGGCCTTGAATAGCTCACTGCCCTCGCGGGTTGCCACATCTGGATTCTGTGCTATTAATTCCTTCAACGTATCGGCATAGACCTCAATACGATCGAATCGAAAATGTCTGGAATCTAATAACTGAAGATTAGCCAACACAGACCATCCAGATGCATGGGCATTAAGACAATCTGATGAGCCACAGGAGCAGATTAGTGAGCTTTGACCTGAGGGCAAATGACCAATATAGCCTGCAGCGTGATTAGCGCCACGAACCAGGTGCCCATTCTGGGTAATACTTCCGCCGCACGTAACACTGGCATGCACCAGGAAAAGATCGCCATTCGTGGAATAGGCGGTGGTGGATTGTTCGGCGAGATTGATAGCGTCGGCGATATTTTCCGCTATAACTGGCAGCCCGGTATATTCCGAGATTTGGCGCCCTAATTCGATGTCTTTCCAGCCAAGATACGGAGCATGTAACACATTACCTGTGGAACTCTGCACAAATCCAGCAATCGATATACCGATGCCTAAAATTCGATCAGTGTCAATTTTCTCCTGAGTTATCAAGGCTGTAATGGCATCACAGGCACCATTTATTGCCTGTTCAGCATTTTGAACATTACCAAATGAAATACGCTGACTGACTAGCGGGATACCGTTAGCATCCATTAGCGCTACTTCATGACCAAACGCCGAGATTACCAGGCCGACCACATATGAGCCTGTAGCATTAATACGCAAATTGGTACGCTTGCGACCCGGCATCCCGCCTCGGTCACGCTTTCCTACTTCCTCAATAAGACCGCTCTCAAGCAATTCTCGAATTATTCGAGTTATGGCCATCGCCGAAAGCCCGGACTCTTCTGCGAGCTGAGCCCTGGACGCGTTTTTGCTGGCAAAAAGACGACGCAACACCAGACTACGATGCACGCGACGCAAATCGCTTGGTATTCCAGCTTGAATTTTTCTATTAATAACCATCTGTTAGTTATTAAATAGAAATTCAACTTCCGTGTCAACATATGCATCAACACATATGCATCAATAGATATCTAATCGATTGGACGGGCGCTTACAAAGTAATCTCGTCGGGGTCACATTCCGTATGACTCTCGAAAAGTAAGACTTTAGTCAGGTGATTGCAGAATGACTGTTAAGTTGTGGACAAACCCGATCATACTGAACTTTGCTCCACGCCGATTTCACTAAGGACAACTTGCCCGTAACCGACCGCAACATAGAATTAGAAACTTCCAGTCACCGCAAACAATGGGATCAAAGAATTATAATTGGCGGTGGGTCAACCGGATCATCACTGACGTCTTTAGGATCATCAGTGGGCTCATCGGGCTCGACAACTTCTTCTGGCTCTGCGCCCTCAGACTCATCCTGGATCTCTTCAACGGGTTCGATAACAGGCTCAGATTCGGGTAGAAAGTCCTCCTGTACATCAGCGGGCTCCTGTTCATATATAGGCAACTCCGGCATGCCATTATGCTCAACACCAGTTAACGGGAGGGGTTGTAACACGGGGCCTTCCAACACACCCATTTCCAGATCGTCTGCAAAGTCTTCTTCCCAGGCATTCAGTTCGTCGATCAGAGTGCTTGCTTTGGGCGTAATATCCTGACTTAGAAATAGTGGAATTTCGTCAAGCAATTTCATTGTGTCTTCGGAGAAATAGATTGCCTGACCAGGGCCTGCATCCAGCTTCTTACCGTTCTTATATCCTGTAATTCCTCCAACATACACCGCAGCATACAGTCCGGGTGGTGTATTCGCATCCGGTTCGGTCAGGCCATTCAGATGCGCCTGCTCTATAGCACACTCCTTATCACACTGACGTAGATCAAATTCAGTTCCTCGTATACCTATTTGCCCAGCTCTGCCACGTACATAAAAGTTACGCGGGGTCTCCTTGGCGATCACACCTGTGAGTATCCTTAGCCCACCCTTAATCAATTCTATGCCAACTTGATCCTGTTCTTTGTTTTGATTGCCACGATTCATTCTGTACTGTGTAATGGATAATTCACTTTCTGGTCGAATGCTGAGTTTAGTTTTATCCAGGAACTGTAGTACCGTAAAAGAAGATTTTCCCGTCCTAACTACGTCCGCTTCATATACCGGTGACCGACGTAGAATCTTGCGTGGACTCTGACTGTTTGACTGCGCGGTAACATCTCCCTTAGCCATAATCGCGTGGCCAACAGACGGCAAAGACCAGGTCAGTTGACTGCTAAGCATCCCGACAAGAAAAATAATAACAATCGATGAATTAGATTTAGTAAACATAGCTCAGATCCAATCCCCAGGTTATGCGGTCATAAGTTAAGTTGGCGTAACTCGATTCCTCATCGCGTTCACTCACGCGCAAACGCGCAAACAAATGTTTTCCAAACCGACACGTGAATGCCAGAGAGTATTGGTAGATTTCGGTTACCCGCATGACGGGGCCAACAAAATCCGAATATTCATGATCCTCGTAATCAATGGACAATCGCATATTCCATTGGGCAACCAATGGCAACCGAAGTGTGACACCGGCTTTATAGGCGGTTCGATTAAAGTTTAAACCCATTGCCCGGTTTTCTTCATAAGCCAGTTTCCAATCGAGTCCAGTCTTGTTATCTTCTGAGTGAAAAGAGTAGGTTAGCCCCGCCTCAACACGATCTGCGTCACGAGATGAAATGACCGGCTCGAATCCCTCGTATTCAAAGTCGTCCTTACGCATTTGCGTATAGATACCGCTAGACTGGTTTTCAGTCAGATGAAACAAGCCACCCAAAAGAATCTTATGCGATTCGCTGTATGGGCGTTGATCGGAGCCAGTCTCAACATTGGTAAATTCATACTTGAATTTACCTACGAAGGGTTTGGAAAATAGCCGGGTATTAGCTTGTAGAGAAGCGCCTGCGGTGACCTGCGACACATCAAAACGTTGATCCTCATCTTCACGATAACGGGCTTGATAAGTTGACAGTCTGGCGGTACCAGTCCATTTCCGGTTGCGTAGAAAGTCACGCCGAGATGGTAGTTAACCGATATCTGTTGCGGGTTCTTTATCAATAAATTCTGAAAAACCTGTCGAGCGTTTTCGTGCTGCCCTGCGCGGTCGAGGCTAATGCCAAGATAGCGTTGTATGGATAGGTTATCAGGAAATGTTTTTGCAAGCGCTGTAAAACTACTTGCGGCTACCTGATAGTTTCCCACTTTAAGTGCCTGTGCGGCTTACGACTCCTTTAACTGAAGTCTGCCCACACGGGGCTACATAGGCTCAATGAGATGGCCAGGCAGTCCCTGGTGCACGCATCTACGATGGATGGTTCTATAGCTGGATTTTGTCATTATCCTGAAAGTAAATCGGTTATATCAAGTTCTGAACTGGATTTAGGCTATTGGCTTGTTACCAAGTATAGCGTGTTCATAACTTCAGCATCGCCAATTACTGATTGATTTTGAGCTGATGCAACTATTTTTCCTCGTAGATAAATACCCCATCCCAGTCAGAGCCAGGTGGGTCTGAGTAAAATACCTGTATACGTTGTGCGTAGATTCGATAAAGCTCTTCAAACTCTGATATAGCTGGCTTGTTACCGAAGACATTCATTGCCTGATCAAACTCCCCTGCAAGATACTGCTCCACAGCCTGATGGTGATTTAAAATAAATGGCTTTATCTCCTGATCGAGCTCGGACTCGAGTCCAATCGGGCTAAAAATGCTGACAGGTAGTTTTTTACCTTTCACACGCACCAGATCTAGTTTCAAGTAGGCATATTCTGGTGCAGCTTTTACTGTTGACTCGGTAACAATGATAGAAACCCCATATCGTCTAGTCAGTCCTTCAATTCGTGAACCAAGGTTAACTGCATCACCCATAACAGTATAAGCAACACGAAATTCAGAACCCATATTGCCAACACTCATATCGCCCGTATTGATGCCAATACCAACTCGAATTTCCGACCAGCCTTCGTCGCGAAAATGACCCTGTAATTCATCAATGCGGTGAATCATCTCCAGTGCCGACGCCACCGCGTTTCTGGCGTGCTTCTCATCAGGTATGGGGGCGCCCCAAAACGCCATGAGTGCGTCACCCATGTACTTGTCGATGGTTCCTTTACGTTCATGAACCGCTCGAGTTAACGGCGTCAGGAAACTATTCATCATCCGGGTAAGCTCTTTTGGTTCCATCGACTCAGAAATAGTAGTGAAATTTCGTACGTCACTAAAAAGAACCGTTAACTCCCTCTTTTCGCCTTCAAGCGAGTAGCTGGAAGGATTACGGCTCATCTCGCCCACTAACTCCGGCGGAATATATTGACCAAATAATATGCCGAGCTGACCACGTGACCTGGCCTCGAAGAAAAAGCCATACATAGTGTTGAGAACGTAAATGATCAGTACTAATGCGATCGGCAGGGCAAATGGCAGCACATGGTGCAATTCCGTCCAGGCATAGAAATTGATACCGGTAACCGTAGCAATCGCCGCCATGCCAAGCATAGCACCATACACGGGCCTCACCCGTGGAAGAAGGACTGATAGCAAGACACCCAAAAATATCACCAGTATTAGTCCCACCGCGACGGTATAAGCTGGTTGCTTCTTAATAATACCGTCCATCATGCCAATGATCAGATTGGCATGCACCTCCACACCCGGATACACATTTTGCACCGGCGTTGGGCGTAAATCGACCAGGCCGGCGGCGGTTGTACCTACTAACACAATGGTCCCAGCGAGCCTTTCAGGATCGTTCACGGTTCCCCGTATGATATCCGTGGCGGAAATATAAGAAAAAGTGCCCTCTGGACCCTGATACGGCACCAACGCATTCGCGTTGGCATCAATAGGTACAGTTACCCCGGCTATATCTAGAGCCTCTAGCGCCGGGTAATCGCTGCCTGCATTCGGCACGGATACCAGAACAGGTTCGGCGGAAATACCCAGATATGCCTGCACCGTAGCCAGCGCCAAAGCCGGATACATATCACCATTGAAATCCACCAACATAGGCATGCGCCTATAAATGCCATCTTCATCTACTACCGGGTTGGAAAAATATCCCGCATTTTGTGCGTCTTTCTGGAGCTTTTCCAGATTGCCTGCATAGCCTGTTGCACGGACTGCAAATGTTGAGTTATTCAGCTTAGCAGCAGCTGGAAATAAGGGTTCCGGCAGCACCCCAACTTGGCTGGTTTCCTCAAAGTCGTGATGAAAATAGTAACCCAGTATGACTTTTCCGGTTTGCCTGATGCTGTTGGCGAATACTGTGTCGAGATCCAGGCGTGGCTGGTACATATTAATCCGATCAATCAGCTCAAGGTCGCCATCTGCCAGTGCGAATTCACGCAGTTGGTCGATTGAATAATTCTGTTCCTTTTCTGCAAAGACCATATCGAATGCAACCGTTTCAACATCGTAGTCATTGATGAGTCTGGAAACCAGCAAGCCAATTTTATCCCTTCGCCAGGGCCACCTTCCCTCCTCCACAAGGCTACGTTCATCGATGTCAACAATTACTACTCGCGGGTCTTTAACACCACTTGCCGTAAGTCTTATACGAGCATCATAACTGACGTATTCCAGCAACTGTAGAAACGACAACTGAATATACCCTGTACTAACCAGCGCGAAAAATGCGGTTACCGCTAGTCCAATCAGTGTCATAGACAGGTTTTTCAACATCGCGTTATTCGGCTTATTATAAAATGTGAAATTGTCAGGAAATCGGTATTCTAAACAAACTGAATTCTAGCGGATTACCAGGCTGCCGGCCGACTAAATTCTTAAAACCGGGACCAACGACATTGCCGCCCTTCACTAATTTCGGCGAGTCGAGGTATGATCCGTAGGAACACAAACGGACTGCTAAAGCTTAGCCTGTCGTGCTGCAGCGGGGAAAGGAGGGGTTATCTAGAGAATTTCGCAGAGTCTCAAGCCTACAATAAAGCCATGGGTTATATACGATCAACTATTTACACCTGTGCATCATTGATTTGCAGCATCTCTTTCTTAAGTTAAGTATTATGTCTGCGAAGACCAAAACCTAATCACTAGCATTATGAATACAAATCTCAATCTAATTTTAGGCATTGTGGCTATTGCCTACGGCCTGTACTCCTACTATCGACGTAAAACAGCGCCCGACAAAATTGAAAAATTACAGATCCTAATTGAGCGCAACGGTGAAAAAATGGCGCATTCTATTCACATGTTTGGCCACACGCTATTACCTATTGTCGCAGGGCTTCTACTCATCAATGCAAGCCTGGCCTGGTAGAGAGTGAAAATATCGGACATCATTTCCTGGGTTTCAATCCTGGACCATGCTGCCACATTTGATAACCTGATCACCTGAAAGTTAAAGTTAACTGCTGTAGATAATCACAAACAAACTGAACTCAAGTGGCCAGATAGGCTTAATCAAATACCACTTTGAGCTATATCTGTTTGACACATCCACTTCGCACTTCAACTTAATGAGCAATAATAGATAACTTTTAAATACTCTTCAGTCGTTGTTTTAACTATTACCAGATGACTCTTAAGCTTATGTTTAAAACCCACACCGTTCTGGCAGCGTTATGGTTAGCCAGCTTGCCCGCTATCTCTTCTGCCCACTTCGAATTAACCATTATCCACACCAACGATTTTCATTCTCGACTGGAACCAATAAGTAAGTACGATTCCTTTTGTAGCGAGGAAGATAACCTACAAGGTAAATGTTTTGGTGGCAGTGCTCGACTTGCCACTGCCATTGCCAACGCAAGAAAGACCTCTGCCAACAGCCTGTTGCTGGATGGTGGTGATCAGTTTCAGGGCACGTTGTTTTACAACTACTACAAAGGTATTGCTGCTGCAGAGATGATGAACCATTTAGGTTACGATGCAATGACCGTAGGCAATCACGAGTTTGATGATGGCCCTAAAGTTTTAGCCTCGTTTATCGATGCCGTAAATTTTCCGGTGTTAATGTCTAATGCCGACGTTACGTTAGAACCAACCCTGCATAACAAATTAGTAACATCTACAGTAGTAGAAAAAGGCGGTGAGACAATAGGGCTTATTGGCATAACACCAGAAAACACAGACGAATTATCCAGCCCTGGCAAACAGATCACCTTTGAAAAGCCGGTTATAGCGGTACAGCGGGAGGTTGATAAACTGCAAGCCCGCGGAATAAATAAGATAGTCGTACTTTCCCACTCTGGCTATGCCATAGACAAAATCGTCGCAGCCAATACCAACGGCGTAGACATTATAGTGGGCGGACATTCCAATAGTCTGTTATCCAATGTCCACCCGAACACTGATGGTCCCTACCCCACCATGGTAAATGGTACCGCCATTGTGCAGGCCTACGCCTATGGAAAGTACCTTGGCCTGTTACATACGGTGTTTGATCAAGACGGCACATTGATATCCGCCCATGGCGAGCCCAGGTTAATCGATCAAAGTATTGCCGAAGATCAACCCATCAGAGCGCGGGTTAAAGCCTTAGCCGAACCACTGGAATCTATTCGCAATACCGAGGTTGCCTACTCGGCATCGTTTATAAATGGCAGTCGAGAAGCCTGTCGCAGCGGCGAGTGCGCCATGGGCAATCTCATTGCCGACGCCATGTTAGACCGGGTTCGTGGCCAGGGAGTTTCTGTGGCTATTTTTAATGCAGGAGGAATCCGTGCTAGCCTTCAACCAGGAGCGGTAACTCGGGGCGACATCTTACGGGTACTACCCTTTAACAACACCCTGTCGACTTTTCAGATCGATGGCAACACACTGATTGCCGCCCTTGAAAACGGCCTAAGCCGGGTTGAGCAACAGGAAGGGCGTTTTCCACAAATTGCCGGTATGCAATTTAGTTATGACCTGACCAAAGCGTCTGGATCTCGGATTTCTGCTGTAAATATTGAGCATGACGGCAAGCTTGTTAGCATCAACCCTGGCACGCTATATGGGGTTGTATCGAACAACTACGTAAGAAATGGCGGCGATGGTTACTCGATGTTCGAAAACGCTGAAAATGTCTACGACTTTGGGCCAGATATCGCCGACGTAGTCACTGAATATCTATTACAACAACGACCAGGCAAATCGAACACCTATTTACGTATTATTAAAAGGTGATTCTTCCGGTAACAACAGGACCACATCGGGCACTAATAAGTTAACCTGCCAATACTTTTTTCGCGTCTGCATAAATGTGTAAGTCATTGTCAGGTGGGCTGGTGAGATGTTACAAAATTGGGATTTTCGTTGACGTTTTAATGGGGTGACAATGCATATGTCTTGCACAAAACACGAAAATTCCTAAACTGTTAATATCGCAGGATATATTACATGGGTCGTCTTTTACAAAATTGTCGACTCAAATTACAGACAGGTTTGTTTTGTCAGTAGATCACTCCAACTCGAGGAAATTACCGTGGATATTAAAGATTTAGCAACAATGGCGACTAGTGGCAAGCTTAAACGTCGTGACTTTATCAAAAGAGCAACTGCACTAGGTGTTTCCGTGCCCCTCGCAACCAGCCTGTTGGCGCAATCAGTCCAGGCTGCCACACCAAAAAGAGGTGGGCGATTCATTATGGGTTTGGGTTACGGATCCACCACCGACTCACTGTTGCCTGGTGCTAATGAGAATGGATTTTTAGGTTCGTTATCCTATGCCTTTCAGAACCAGTTAACTGAGATAGACAACAACGGTAAGACGGTGCCGGAATTAGCTGAAAGCTATGAAGCCAGTGCAGATGCGACGACCTGGACATTTAAACTACGTCAAGGCGTTGAATTCCATGACGGCAAGACCATGACCGCTGACGATGTCATTGCGTCGCTAAACTTTCATCGTGGTGACGATACAAAGTCAGCGGGAAAATCTTTTCTTGAGCCAGTGGAGAGTATTACCAAAAAAGGTAAGTACGAGGTTGAATTCAAACTGAGCGAAGGCAATGCGGATTTCCCTTCCATAGTCAGTAGTGGCCAATTCCCCATTGCGCAAGAAAAAGACGGCAAACTTGATTGGAACTCAAATATGGGTACTGGTGGTTACATATTGGAGAGCTTTGATCCCGGTGTTCGCGCTGTACTGAAACGAAATCCGAATTACTTTAAGTCAGGTCGTGCCCATTTTGATGAAATAGAAATGCTCGCGTTGCTGGATAACACAGCCCGACAAAATGCTGTAATGAATGGCGATGTTCATGCAATCAGCCGACTCGATCCAAAAACCGTGCACTTAATGAGTCGGGTCGAAAAACTGAAAATTGTCGAAGCGACTGGCACTTTGCACTACACTTTTCCAATGCGTGTCGACGTGGCCCCGTTCGACAATTACGATTTACGCATGGCAGTAAAATATGGCGTGGATCGAGAGCAGTTAGTATCGAAAGTCCTGCTTGGCCACGGAGCTCTGGGCAATGACCACCCAATCTCTACGGCTAACCCCTATCACAATGCCACTATGCCGCAACGCAGCTATGATCCAGATAAAGCCCGACATCATCTAAAGAAAGCCGGTATGGAGGGTGTTACACTCGAATTAAGCGCATCAGACGCTGCATTTGCGGGTGCTGTTGATGCGGCCTTGTTGATAAAGGATTCTGCCGGCAAAGCCGGACTCAATATTGATGTGGTACGCGAGCCAAATGATGGCTATTGGTCCAATGTGTGGAATAAAAAACCCTGGTGTGCATGCTACTGGAGTGGACGTCCTACTGAAGACTGGATGTTCACGGCCGCCTATGTATCAAGCACTGAGTGGAACGATACAGCCTGGAAAAAAGGACCACAAGCAGATAAGTTTAACAAGTTAGTGGTTCAGGCACGAGCAGAACTGGATGTAGATAAGCGTCGTGAAATGTACTACGAATGTCAGGAAATTGTCAGTGATGACGGTGGTGCACTGGTGCCGATGTTTGCCAATTATATAATGGCTCTCGATAAGTCAGTTATGCACGATAAGATGGCCGGTAATTTTGACTATGATGGTTACAAGGCTGCGGAACGCTGGTGGTTTTCCTGATAGTTTTTTAGTCCTGCCCCCCAACAAAGGGTAATAGTTCTACTATTACCCTTTGTTTCTATAATAAACTTTAGTTGCTCGTAGCATAGTCGGCCAATTCCACCCAATAGGGTTTGTGGTCCGATCCCGTTGCATCAACATCAACCCAGGCGTTGCAAACTCTTTTTGAAAGTTCACTACTGACAAAACAATAATCCAGTCGCAATGGAAAACCTGGCACCCGATCAGGTGGGTCAGGCCACCACGTAAAAGCTGTCTGCTTGTCGTTTTTTGCCGCAAACCAGGTATCTACTAGATCGTCGCTGTGCATACCTCGACCATAAACCGGATCCAACTTGCCGGCCAAACGAATGTATTCTTCGCTTTCTTCAATACTGTTGAAATCTCCCATTACTACCGTGTGTTCGGGTGCCTGGGGAGGTTCTTCGCCATTGTTCCAATCCTGAATCTGAAAGTTCTCAGCCTCGGTTGGATCGATATAACCACTGGGCTGATTCCAGACACCCCCAGTAATACGTAGTTGATCGCGCAGTTCGAGTAACTTGTCGATTTGTATCAATCGCTCACGCACTGAGAGCGACGACAAATGCAGAGAATAGACCTGCAAGCGACCGACTGGGGACTGCACGACACACTCAAGTGCACCGGTCGCCATATTGAACAAGTTAGGTGTATTTAGTTGCGGAAACACGATGCGACGAATCGAAAGTATCGGCCAGCGTGATAGCAGCATGGTGCCAAATTGACGACGTCGATTGACTACTGTGCCGTCCTGTTTAATTTCACTCGCATCAACATCGAATGACGGGCAGTATGCCCAGTATTTGTCTGGAAGCAGTGCCGCGAGCTGTTCCGGTTGCGCGTCCATATTCGTGCGACGCCAATGTCGCTCAACTTCCTGTAATGCTATGATGTCTGCATCTTGTACTGCATGAGCAATGCGCTTTAGACTGTAATCGGTATCGAGTCCGATTCCATATCGAATATTATAGGTTACCAGCTTCATCGGTTTTAGTCGCCAAACGTTAGTATCGATTAGTTGAAAAGCTATCTTTTCTTTGTTGAACAGTAAACCGAAATATATCAAATGTTGAGCCCAATTTTTAGCTAATCAACTAGCCCAATCACACCGCGAAAATACCATGGTGATTCAGTTTAGTAGTATTGATTTACGATCTATACGCATTAATAAAGATCATCAGGAAACAATATTTAGTCAACTTTGTCGCGGGCTACGGGAATTAATTCTCGCGGCTAAACTACCGGTTGAATCCCGATTACCTTCGACAAGAATGCTGGCAGCCGAACTCGGTGTATCTCGAATTTCGGTACGTGAGGCCTATGAGCAATTAGTCGCGGAGGGTTTCTTAATCTCGATTGCGGGCAGAGGCACCTTCGTCGGTAATGACAATGGCTTGAAGCGGGCCATCCTGGCATTTAACAACGCAAAATCTGCAAATAATCAAAGTGCTGAGCAATCGTTACATCGTGATATTTCGTCACGGGCAAAAGCTTTTCTATCTGTATCGCAAAGTAACGTGATACCAGAGGCATTGCCATTTAACCCAGCGACACCGGACTTCTCCGAATTCCCCTGGTCAAAATGGAATAGTACGGTAAAGAAAAGCATGTTGGAGCATAAGTATGAGGCAATGGACTACGGTGATCCGGAAGGCTTTCCAGCGTTACGGGGGGCATTGGCACATTATCTCGGCCTGGCGCGTGGAATTAATTGTCAGCCCGAGCAAATAGTAATAACCGCAAGTTCTGAGCAAACAATACGACGAACAGCGTTTTTGTTGCTAGACCCGAAAGATAGTGTGTGGTTCGGAGAACCCGGTATGTACACTCGACGTAATGCTTTTTGTAGTCTTGGTGTCAACACACTAACTGTACCAGTGGACGAGTCCGGTGTGGTGGTAAGTGCAGTATATGATTATGGTAAAAAAGCCAAACTTGCTTATGTTTTGCCCTATCGACACTACCCGATCGGTATAACAATGTCATTGTCTAGAAGACATGAATTGCTAGATTGGGCAACGAAGAACGATGCCTGGATTCTTGAGGACGACTACGCCAGTGAGTTCGGCTTACCAGATCACTCGCCCCCTACCATACAATCACTGGATACCGATCAACGTGTGATTTACATGGGCGGGTTTAGTCTGACATTGTTTCCCGCCTTGAGATTATCATACGCGGTTTTTCCGAAGCCTTTAGCCGACGCTGCCATCCATATTGCAAGATCTGAGATGGCAGTATCATCCGTTCTGCAACCCGCATTGGCGGAATTTATTACCAGAGATCATTACATCACGCACATTAGGAAAATGCGCAAAGTTTATAAACGCCGCGAAGATTTTCTCGTGCAATATCTTCAACAACACATTGGTCCCGAATCATCCATTAGCGGTATAAGAGGCGGTACGAATATTGTTTTAAACTTACCACCACAATATTCGGCCATTGAGATCAGTCGAAAATTAGCCCAGCAAGATATAATCGCGCACCCCATCAGTAGCTACTATTTAAATAAACCAACGGGCCAGAAATCACGCAATGGTCTAGTACTTGGGTTCGCATGCGCATCCCGGATGAAACTACAAAAGGCCGCCACGGTTATGCTTGACCTGATGGGGCATCAATAATTGAACGCATTACTCTTGGCGACTTTCTGCGTTTCTACACAACAACTCGGATATTATCCACCTGACATGAAAAGAGTCCTGTCGCTGATATCACTAAATCAACATTTCATTCGGGCCATGGTCGGATCATATAGCGGTTGTAAATGGATCCTTGCCGCGTGCTTAATCGTAGCAACTTCTATTTCATATTGGCCGGATAAAAGATAGTCTCGATCCACACCGGCCTGGTTTCGTACATAACCATAGCCAATATTCTTATCGACCGTATAACCCCAGCCAGCACTGGAAAGCCATCCCACACGTTCATCATTTCGATAGATTGTCTCGCGTCCAAGCAAAACCACAGCTTCATCATCTATCGTGAAACAGGCCAGCCGCCTGGCAAGCGGTTTTTGTTTTTGCTCAACTATTGCCGCACGACCAATAAATTGTCGATCGCAGCTCAAATCTACCGCCCAACCGAGCCCAGCCTCCAACGGCGTATAGTCCGGTCCGATGTCTGCACCCCACGCACGATAGCCTTTTTCGAGCCGTAGTGATTCAATAGCTCGATAGCCGGCATTGGCAATACCATAAGCTTCACCAGCTTGCATGAGGCGCTCATAAACCGTTAACAGACATTCAATTGGAATGTGCAATTCCCACCCCAATTCCCCCGTGTAACTCACGCGCATGGCACGTACTGGGGCACCTGCTATGTTTATTTGTCTCATGGTTGCAAATGCAAAGACTTCGTTCGACAAGTCTTGTTGGGACAGCTTTTGCAACACATCCCTGGCACGTGGACCCATTAACGACAGCACCCCCCAGGCCGATGTCACATCATCGATTTGCACATCCAATTGTGTATCTAGATTTCGATCGATCCAGCTGAAATTGTGAGTGGAAAAGCCGGTGCCAGTGACTAGATAGTATTCATGCTGGGCGATACGGGTTACTGTTAAGTCCGCCTCTATGCCACCTTTGTTATTTAGCAGTTGAGTATAGATTATTGATCCCACCGGGCGATCGATAAAATTCGCACAAAGATTCCCTAGTGCCGACACCACATCTCTTCCATAAAGACGAAACTTTGCGAACGAGCTTTGATCAAAAACAGCGACTCGCTCACGTACTGCCTGGTGTTCCCGGCCCACTGCAGCAAACCAGTTTTGTCTTTCATAGCTGTATTTATCTACCGCACCGGCTTTATTTTCAGCAAACCAATTAGGCCGTTCCCAGCCAAGTTTTTCACCGAAGCAGGCACCCTGGGCTTCTAGCGTCTGGTATAACGGCGAACGACGACTCGGTCTTACCGATAAATTCTCTTCGAATGGCCAGTCCATCGTATAGTGTTTCGCATAGGCTTCAAGGGTACGAGATCTCACCCACTCTACATCGCTATGTGGCATACCAAATCGTCTAATATCCACTGGCCATAAATCGAATGGCGGTTGACCATTTAACACCCATTCCGCCAGGGCCATACCGGCACCCCCTGCAGATGCAATTCCAAAGGCATTAAAACCTGAGCCGACAAATACATTCTTTCGCTCCGGTGCTTCGCCGAGAATAAAATTACCATCTGGGGTAAAACTTTCTGGTCCATTTATCATTTGTTTAATACCGGCTTCGCGAAGCAGCGGCACGCGTTCGAGGGCCTGCTTCATCAACGGCTCAAAATGGTCCCAGTCGTTATCCAGCAGGCTAAAGTTAAAGCCTTCCGGTATGCCCTGTTGCGCCCACGGTATCGGGTTTGGTTCATAGCCGCCCATAACCAGACCGCCTACCTCCTCTTTAAAGTACGTAAGACGATCTGGGTCTCGCAATGTTGGTAGGCCAGTTGGTACACCGGGGATTTCCTCAGTCACTAAATATTGATGCTGTATCGACACCAGCGGCACATTAACCCCAGCAAGCTGGCCTAGTTGCCGTGACCATTGACCGGCACAGATCACCACCCGCTCACACTGAATATCACCATTAGTTGTTTTAACTGCGGTAATTCTATCGTTATCGAAGATAAAGCCGGTAACCGACGTATCCTCGTGTATCTCGACGCCATTCTTACGCGCACCACTTGCCAACGACAATGTTATGTCGGAAGGGTTCGCCTGACCGTCGGTAGGCAAATACGCCGCCCCGACTAAATCGCTTATGTCCATAATCGGCCACAGCTCCAACGCCTCCTGGGGCGTTAACAAGTCCATTTCCAATCCAAAAGAATGCGCCGTGGTTGCCTGACGTTTTACCTCTGTCCAGCGCTCTTGATTGCAGGCAAGTCGCAAACCACCATTCATTTTCCAACCGGTGGCGAGGCCGGTTTCAGTTTCTAGTGACTTGTACAGGTCGACGGAATAACCCAACAGCTGGGTTATGTTGGCATTGCTGCGCAATTGCCCTACGAGTCCGGCCGCATGAAATGTTGAACCCGAAGTTAATTTACCTTTCTCTAACACCAGGACATCATTACAACCCATTTTGGCCAAATGGTAAGCAGTAGAACAACCGATGATGCCGCCACCGATAATGATAATTCTTGCGTGTTTGGGGAGTTTCGTCATGATGTTTACAACGTTTTGTAATTTTCGTAGGCCTGATTAAAGGCAGCCAGATTCTGCTCGGTATAGGACTCGTAATCTTCATCGAGTTCAGAATATATTTCCGCCACCATACTCCACATGGTTTCCCGCTGGTGGGAAGCAACACGAAGTGCCTTAAAGCGTCGCCATAATTTATCGTCGACGGCGTTACTGTAATACAACGCTAACATCTCACGCTCCAGTTGTTCGGGAAACTCACTATTCGATGCAATACTAGCGAGATCGAATAAGGGTGTACTAAAACCTGCATGCTCCCAGTCAATAATCCAGATCTTATTACCGTCGTCGATAAAATTTGCGGCTAACAAATCATTGTGACAAAGCGCTGGTTGAATTGCGCCAACGGCAGCTTCCAATTCGTCGGAGATTTCCATCAATCGTGGTAACTCAGTGGCGCTTCGACAAGACCTTTCATCTAGCAACTTCTTATAATGGCGTGCCACATGAAATACCGAGAATCCCAACACCGGGCCCCGTATCATTTGTGTTCCTTGTTCGTGAAGAATTCTTAAGGGCTGCAAAATACGCGCCACATTCTTACGCACTAACTCTGCATCGAAGGTTTGCCCCTCAATAAATTCAATAACCAGTGCATCCTCGCTCGCAAAAACCTGTCGTGGTGTTATACCAATCGTCTCGGCCGCCTTACCACAGGCATGTTCATTGAATCGAAGTACATTATGCATAGGTGCATCGGCACCGATACGTACTACATATTTTTTACCGTCATCTAGCACAGTGAAGTTGTGATTACTCAGTCCACCACTTAGTGGCTCCGGGTTTATGGTACCTTTCCAGCACGGTAACTGTATGACTTTTTCTATTGGCGAAAGACTCACTGTATTGCTCCTAAAGTTGCTATCAATGTTCCAGACCCAGTTCCTGTTTTCGTCTAGTGGCCCAGGCATTTATCATTCGGTCGGCGATAATGGCGATAATGGCAACACACACTCCAGCGATAATACCGCGTCCGGTGTCCGCCTTGGTCAGGGCAATATATACCTCTTGCCCGAGTTCCCTGGTGCCTACCAAAGCGGTTATGACCAGCATCGACAATGCCATCATTATGGTTTGATTTACACCGAGCATAATTTGCGGCAGTGCCAGTGGTAACTGGACGATTCGTAGTACCTGATTTTTGCTGCACCCTACTTGTTGGGTTGCCTCTATCAGATTCGCTGGCACCTGACGAATACCATGATCGGTGTAGCGAATAATCGGTGTTATTGCATAGGCGATAACCGCTAGCATGGCGGCAAAGTCACCGACTCTGAATAACATGACTACCGGCATAAGATAGACAAAACTCGGCAATGTTTGCAGCGTGTCAATCACGCCACTCACAACGCGATGCACGCGATCGTTACGAGCAGCCCACACACCGATCGGTATACCAATCAAACAGGCAATTAGGACCGATAACCCACATAGGTAAACCGTAACCATGGCCTTAGGCCACAATCCTACAGCGACGATAAATAAACTCAACCCAGCACTTAGCAAGCCTAGTCGACGACCACCAAGCTGCCAGCCAGCCAGCATTAGCCCAGCGACCACCGCCGGCCATGGCAAGGACAAAAGGAATCGCTTTGTTGGGATCATGATATTCAGCAGCAAGAAATTCTTGAAACTTTCCAGAACATCAAAGTAATTTACATTGATGTAACGCACCACATCATTCCAAAACGAGCCAGTAGTGAGTTGCCACGCTTCAGGATACGCTTTAAATATCGGCAAATATGCGGTACCGATCCAGGTTACGATTACGATGACTATAAAAATACTGCTGTGAGGATAACGACTCCATAATCGTGCTGTTGTTGCCATATGCGCTGGTGATTGCCTGTTTGCCAGGGCCTGACTTAGACGATCGAGACAGATGGCAAGCAGGGTAATGGCAACACCGGCTTCTACGCCTTCACCAATTCTGAGCCGCTTGAGCGCCGTAAGAACGTCATGGCCGAGGCCGCCGGCGCCGATCATCGATGCGATGATCACCATGTTTAACGACAGCATGACGACCTGATTGACTCCCACCATGAGAGAACGCTTTGCAGATGGCAGCAACACTTTGAGTAATAGCTGTCGGCGTGAGCTTCCCGCCATCGTGCCGGCTTCAACCACCTCGGCAGGTATTTGGTCCAAGGCCAATAATGTTACCCGAACCATCGGTGGCATGGCATAGATAGTGGTGGCGATCATGGCCGATACTGGACCAAAGCCAAACAACAATAATACCGGTACAAGATAGGCAAACACCGGCACTGTTTGCATAAGGTCCAACACTGGAGTCAAGATCGCACGAAAGGCTTTTGAGCGGTAGCCGATAATACCGAGCAGCATGCCACCAACGACACCGATAGGCACCGCGATTACGATCGAACTTAAGGTAACCATGGCACTGGTCCACTGACCAAACACCACAAGATAAGCCAGACAAATACCAGTCAACACGGCAAGGCGCCAATCCTGAGCATAATGTCCAAGCAGTACCACTCCCGCAATCAATGCCATCCAGGACAATGGTGGAAATATTTCTACTGCGTAACTACCTACGCCATCAAGAAACCCCGTCGAAAGTAAACTCTTTACCAAACCATAGGGTTGCTCGATGAGCCAGGCTAAAGCTCGAGTAAATTCTTTGAAGGTAAATAGACCAAGATCAAAGTCATTAATTAGCCACTTCATGAATGTGGTTATCCAGCCACTAAGAGGTAATTGCAAGGCTTTTGGATACTTATATGCCCAGGGTAGGAGATCCCTGGCGAAGCCAAGTAATAGTGTGACGAGAATAATTGCCAACCAACACGCCAACCAACGGTGACGGTAAAAGATCTGCGATATAGGCAATGGTCCCATTAATCTTGGCTATCTACTCAGTTGGTCCGGCACTTGACAATAAATCGACAACCACCTGACGGCCTAGCTCACCGACAATCATGCCATGAGAATCTTCAACGCCGAACACATCATCGCGATCGGCATTCAAAATTATGCCGAGCAATTCTTCAATCTTTTTCGCAGCCGGTAAACACTGCGAATACTCGCTGTGTACACTGGTCGACATTAGCGAAGCCGCACTTAGTACCTTCGCTCGAGGGATGCCTTGAATAAATTCTTTAACGTAGTCACTTGCAGGGTTGAGGACCAACTCTTCCGGGGTACCAATTTGAATGATTGCACCATCTTTCATTATCGCAATTCGATCCGCCAGACGTATGGCTTCATCAAAGTCATGGGTGATAAAAACGATAGTTTTACGCAACACACTTTGAAGGCGAATAAATTCGTCCTGCATTTCTTTTCTTATTAACGGATCAAGTG
>JBLHGU010000032.1:0-38171 GCA_047615875.1 Parasphingorhabdus sp. | reverse complement strand
GAGCAACTTGTAACTGCATCCTCATGACGGGCAATCAAGTCGTAATCCCAGAGGTGGGCACCGGCGCTGTTGCTAACGCCCTGTCACTGTTGCTGGCCGGGCTGGATGTTATGAAACAGGGTTTTGCTGTATTTGACCGGAATCTTAAACTGATAGCCTGTAATCCACAATTCTCAGTTGTACGGGGATACCCCGCTGAATTATGCCAACCTGGTGTGCATATTCGTGACCTGTTCCGATTTCTTGCCGAGCAAGATGATTTTGCGACAAAAGGCATGACAACAGCGGAACTCGACGCAGTGATCGAGGATCGTGTACAGCAAATGTCCGCCCTAACGGCCCATGAAATAGAAAAAGAACTTGCCGACGGCAGGCATTTAATTTTTCGTTATGACCCGATACCAGACCGCGGTATGTTGGCCACTCTGGTCGACATTACAGACATGCGTCAGGCCGAGGAACAAATTCAGAGAATGGCCCGACTGCCGGAGGAAAACCCCACCCCGGTTATGCGATTCAATAATCTAGCTGAACTGGAATACAGTAACCCGGCCAGCCAAATATTAAGACAAGCTCTAGGCTGTCGGCCTGGCGAAAAAACTCCAGAACCTCTTGGCCAATTAATTGACCGTGTAGTGGAAAGCGGCGAGCGTATTGAAACGGAACTTGATGCGGGGGGACTACGATACAAAGTATTACTAACCAGCATTGACGGCGCCCATGTCAATCTGTTTGGCCGCGATATTACCGAAGTAGTTAAGGCGCGGGCTCAACTGGACAGTCTGGCCAAGTTGCCTGAACAAAACCCGAGCCCGGTTCTGCGTTTTGAACGTGATGGCACCCTGCTCTACCACAATAGTGCCAGCCAACAGTTTGTCGATGGGCTGGGGCTTAAAGTGGGGGAACAGCTTTCCAGCTCCTGGCGAAAACGCTTCGAAAGCGCCTTTAAGACTGGCGACAAACTAGAAGTTGAGTATGAAACAGGTAAAAGATTCTATTCACTCATTGTCTGGCCAGTGCTTGAGACGAACATGGTGAATGTCTATGGCAGGGACATCACCACCTCTAAACTGGTACAGCAGGAACTGATCAAATCAAAAGAAGAGGCCGAACAAGCGAATCAGGCTAAGAGTTCCTTTCTTGCCAACATGAGTCATGAATTGCGCACACCATTAAATGCAATCATTGGGTACTCGGAGTTACTACAGGAAGAGGCTGAAGATTTACCTGGAATCACCGATCTGTTTGCTCCAGACCTGCTCAAAATCAGCAATGCAGGAAAACACTTACTCGGGTTGATAAATGAAGTGCTCGACCTGTCCAAGATCGAAGCCGGTCGAATGGATATATTTGTTGAGAAATTTGCCATTCAGGATCTCATTACAGAGATTGAACATACCATCTCTCCATTAATTGAAAAAAACAATAATAAGCTCATTATCCAGCTCGGTGACGAACCCGGTTATATGAATTCGGATATAACTAAAATCAAACAAACCCTTTTCAACCTGCTTAGCAATGCGGGGAAATTCACATCCGACGGTGACATTACTCTCAGCATGCAAAAACTCGAGATGAGTAATCGAGAATATATACGATTTGATGTTACCGATTCCGGCATTGGCATGACAGAAGAACAACTCGACAAGGTGTTCGAGCCATTTAGTCAGGCTGATGAATCGACAACACGGCGCTTTGGCGGTACCGGGCTTGGTCTTACTATTTGTCGACGCTTCTGCCAGATACTGGGTGGAGATATCTCTGCTACCAGTGAAGCAGGAAAAGGATCAGTGTTTAGCGCGGAGTTAATCGCCGACATGGAACAAAAGCCGCAGGAAGCACTACCCTCCACCACCAGTGTAGTAACTGACCAGTCCGCCACCAGAGTTTTGATTATCGATGACGATTCCCAGGCCCGGGAGCTGTTGTGCCGCCATCTGAGCAAGGATGGCTACCAAATTATCCAGTCCGCATCCGGAAGTGAAGCACTGGCCATTGCCAGAGAGCAAATGCCAGACGTCATTACACTGGATATCCTTATGCCAGAAGTGGACGGCTGGACGGTCTTATCACAACTAAAAGCAGATCCGGAACTTAGCAACATCCCGGTAGTAATCGTTAGCATGATTGAAGACCGACAACGCGGATTTTCTCTGGGCGCTGCAGACTATCTGACTAAACCCATAGCGCCCAATGAGCTACTAAGAGTAATTAAGCAGCATCTGGATCAACCCGCAGGTTCAATTCTGGTTGTTGACGATGACCCATTGGCCCGAGACATGGCTCGACTGGGACTCGAAAAACATAATTTTACTGTGACCGATGCCGAAAATGGCAAAGCCGCACTGACACAACTCGAATCAGCTATTCCTGATCTCATTTTGCTGGATTTAATGATGCCGGAAATGGACGGCTTTGAATTTCTTAACCGTTTAAAAAGCAACCCGCTATGGTCCTCCATATCTGTCATAGTAGTTACCGCTAAAGATCTTGAGAACGGAGACTATCAGCGACTGAAAGGTGGCGTTAGCAACATCTACCAAAAAAGTGATCAACCGTTGGACAGGCTACTCGGCGAAGTTACGAAGCAAATACAAGACCTAACTCATTTAAACCGTAAACAGGCGTAAATGCGGTGAATACCGATCAGTCTGATATATTGCGTGATCAGAAATTTCAGCTTGCTGCCATTCGAGAGGCTCTGCAGGCGCCTGCCCATGCTATTCAAGATTATGCAGAACTGCTCATTGGTGCAGCAGATGAACATCATCTCGAGGATGTTGTAGCAGATTTACAAAGAGTTGCTGCCGCTGCCAATAATTTGTCCGAGCAGGTTGATGGTCTACTGGACAATAATACAGCAGATAAGATTCTCAACTCTGAGGACTGGAAAACTTCTGAGCGCACACTGCGCCATGATCTGCGTACGCCACTCAATGCGGTCAAAGGCTATACAGAAATGCTACTGGAGGATGCCGAGGAGTTCGAAATTGAATTTATGAATGACGATCTTACTCGGCTGCTCAATGAAGCGGATCAATTACTTGGTAAAATTGATACCATAGTTAGATTCTCCCAAACAGAAAATAACCTAATCGACGCACACCATTCTGAAGTAGAGAAAGTTGGCTTCATGGCTGATTTGTCCGTGGCACTAGACAATAATCAGTCTAAAGTTCAGAGTGTTGAGCCAGGCCACATCCTGGTAGTCGACGATATTGAATCCAATCGCGATTTAATTTCTCGTCAACTATCAAGGGACGGCCATCAGATTACCTGCGCCGAACATGGTTTACAGGCATTGGAGATTCTCGATACACTCGATATCGATCTAGTTTTACTCGATTTGATGATGCCGGTATTGAATGGCTTTGAAACGCTCAAGCGAATGAAAGCCAGCGAAAGTTTACGCAATGTTCCAGTCATCGTCATTTCAGCACTGGACGAGTCCGACACGGTTGTGAAATGCATTGAGGCGGGCGCAGACGATTACCTGCTAAAACCATTTAATCCGGTGCTATTGAAAGCCCGCATCCGTTCGGGTCTCGAAAACAAACACTGGTTCGATGAGGAGCGTCAGCAGAAACAGTTTATTCGCCAGGCATTCTCCCGTTTCATGTCAAAGACTGTAGTCGATCAACTAGTTGCCGACCCCTCGAAACTATCATTGGGCGGAGAAAGACTGAATATATCGAGCCTGTTTACCGACCTGACAAACTTCACCACGCTAATTGAGACTACTGATCCAGGCAAATCTATCCCGTTGCTCAATCAGTATCTAGATGGTTTATGTAAAATTGTTATGCAACATGAGGGCACCATCGACAAGATTATTGGCGATGCCGTACATGCAATATTTGGTGCACCTCTAAATAATGATGATCACCCACGACAGGCTGCGCAGTGCGCCATCGCTATTGACCATTACGCCAGGGAATTTCGACAACGAGTGGACGCCAGCGAAGTCAACTTTGGTCTTACCCGAATTGGTGTCCATTCTGGCGAGGCGCTGGTAGGCAATTTTGGCGGAGAAACTTTTTTCGACTATACCGCCTATGGCGATGTAATTAACACATCCGCCCGGATGGAAAGTATAAACAAGCAGCTTGGCACGACCATTTGCATCTCAGGAGATACAATTTCTCACTGTCCAGAAATACCAGTCAGACCTATCGGTTATTTACGTCTTAAAGGCAAAAACGAATACATCCAGGCCTTTGAACCCTGCGCTCATTACCCACAGAAGTTATTACAAAACTATTCTGAATTGTATCAATTCCTGCAAACCGACAAACCAACAGCAGAAAAGTTGAACACGACTATTCGACAATCAGTCGATGGTGACCCGCTAAGTCAGTTCCATCTTAATCGACTAGACAAGGGACAAACAGGCACTCATATCGAATTTGATGCTAAGTAAGTAAGATCACTAGTCTGTAATTTTCACTACCTGCTTAACTAATACACCATCAGGATCCGCATAAAGATAATCTCCCGGTCTATAAGTGACATCGCCAAAACTAACATCAATGTCAGTTTCACCATCGCCATTCATAGCTGGTCGCGCCGGGCAGGTTCCCAGGGCTTTAACTCCAAGGTCCAGTTTACCAATATCTACAGAATCTCTGATACTGCCGTTAACCAATACGCCGGCCCAATTATTATCTACAGCAAATTGAGCGAGTCGGTCGCCGAGCAAGGCATAGTTCATTGCGCCATCCCCATCTATAACCAAAACACGTCCCTTGCCTTCGCTACTGAGCATCTGCTTAATCAGTAGAAAATCTCTGGGCACTCGAATAGTCTGTATTTCCCCACAGAAAGACAAACGACCACCATAATCTTTTAGCGGCAGCCCAACTACCTGAACGTCACCGGAAAACTCGTCATAGAGGTCGGCTGTTTTGAAATTCATATTTTTCCTCGATATGGTCGACTGTGAAGTAAGGGAAATTCTGCCAGGTCAGGAGACCAATGTATAACTTCGAAAAAGCCATTGCCGAATCTGAGCAACGTCATGCAGTCACTCCCTGAGTTAAGAGTGACTGTATCTGTTATCTAGCAAATCAGGACTTAGGCTTAGCATTCTCTGGATCGTACAAAGCCTTACAACCCACTGCTTCTACCCGAATGGGAAACTGTTCTTCAAAATACTCCATAACCAGTTCACGACCTTGCACCGCATAGTCATGGGGCAAATAACCCAGTGCAATGTTCTTACCCACCGATGGGCCATAAGCAATACTGGTAATGTAGGAACGACGACCTGTTTCATCCACCAGCACCTGGTTGGTCTGGGGATCAAGTATAGGCCATTGACCGACTGGATAACGCGCCACTCCTTTGGCATCTACGTTATCTGTCATTACCATGGTGCAAAGATAAGCTGATTGTCGTGGACGTTCGCGTTGCTCCACATAGCAAGCTTTACCATGAAAATCTGCCGCCTTTACTTTGGGACGATTAAGACCGGCCTCGAATAGATTGTACTCGGTTAAGAGGTCGGCATTTTGCAAGCGCAGGCTCTTTTCCAGACGTCGACTATTAGCATAGGTCTCTACACCCACTGGCACTGCACCTTGCGCGTAGATGACATCCCATAGCGATAAACCATAGCTAAATGGAACATGTAGCTCCCAACCCTGTTCGCCGACATAGGAAATTCTGAAAGCTAGAACGGGAATGCCTCTAAGCGTAATATTTTTGGTAGTCGCAAACTTGAAATTATCTGCCTCTAGTTCCTCGGGCTTATCCGCTACGGCTTGAAGCATCTTACGAGCTTCCGGACCCCATAAACCCAGACAGGCCATATGGTCACTCCGGTCTTCAATATAAACATTAAAGCCCTTATCTTCAGCCATACGCTTGAGCCAAACGTAATCACGATTGCCGGCATCTGCACCGTCGATAACACGATATTTGTTCTCTTCCAAACGAAGCACTGTCAGATCTGCTCGTATGCCACCGGCACTATCGAGGAAATGAGTATAAATACCCTTGCCTACGGCGGTATCTCCACCGACCTTGGCAACACAGGTGAATTCCATTAATGCCTCAGCATCGGGACCGAACACATCATAGACCGCGAAGTGAGACAGGTTGAACATACCAGCACTTTCAGACATAGCCAGATGTTCCGCATTAGCCACCCGCCAGAAATGTCGACCATCCCACTCGTCCTTGCGTTCTGGTACACGGTCGCCATATTTCTCTAACAGATGCTCATTGCTGGCGTAACCGTGGGCACGCTCCCAGCCAGCCAGTTCCATAAAGTAACCACCCAATTCCTCTTCACGTGACCAGAATGGGCTTCGTCTCAGGTGCCGTCCCTTGCCATAAGGCTCCCTACTGTGAACTGCGGGATTATAAATTTTGAACGCCGTTTCATAACAACGTTCAGCAATATAGGAGGCGGTTTTCTGAATGGGATAATAGCGAGCGACATCAATGCTGTGGGTATCCATTTCTGTACGACCATCAGTCATCAGGTCGGCAATAACTTTGCCTATTCCTGGTCCGTCCTTTACCCAAACTGATTCGCAATACCATAGGCCTCTAGTATCTGGAGACTCACCAATAGATGGTCCGCCGTCTGCGGTAACCTGCAGTAAACCGTTGAAAGAACGTTTTTCATCCCAACCCAGCTCACCCAGAATCGGGGTTAATTCCATGGCCCGTTCCAAAGGCCCGATAATCTGTTCCATATCCAGATCTCGCTGGGAAGGCGACAATCTGGCCTCCTCTTTCTCCTGCAAATCACGCGGGTGTACCAGACGTGGATCTGTTTCTTCGTAGTAGCCCCATTCTATCTGTCCACCTTCAGCGGTTTTTGGATCACCGGTATCCCGCAAATAAGCAGAGTTGCCCTGATCACGTAGGAGCGGGTAGCCAATCTCTTTGCCCGTGCCAGCGAATTCGTTATAGGGCCCAAAATAACAGAGTGGATGATCAACCGGCATAATGGGTAAATCTTCGCCAGCCATCTCAGCGATCAAACGACCCCACAATCCTGCACAAACCACAACCTGAGTGGTCGCGATATAACCTCGACTGGTTTCAACGCCAACGATACGGCCATCTTTAATATCCAGCCCTGTGGCAGAGGTATTGGGGAAGGACTGTAGCTTGCCTGTAGCCTCTGCATTCTTCACCAACTCACCCGCAACAATTTGCGAACGTGGAATAACCAGACCAGCATCGGGGTCCCACATGGCGCCCTGAATCATATCTTCTTCAAGGAGTGGAAATTTTTCTTTCGCTTCAGCTGCGGAAATCATTCGCACATTGGTGCCAAAAGCTTTGCCAGAACCGACTTTACGCTTCAACTCCAGCATTCGCTCATCATCATCATGACGCGCAACTTCTAAACCACCGATACGGCTGTAGTGCCCCATCTTTTCGTAGAAATCGACACTGTACCTGGTGGTATAACAGGTCAGAATATCGTGAGCAGTCAGGTAGCAAAAATCCGATGCATGGGAAGTAGATCCGATATCGGTAGGAATGGCCGACTTATCGATACCAACAATATTATCCCAACCTTTCTCGATTAGGTGATGTACAACTGAGGCACCAACAATTCCGCCCAGCCCAATAATTACGACATTTGCGTTGTCAGGATAACTCGCCATGAAATACTCCAGTAGGAAGCTCAAACTGGGTGGATTATAAGCACGGCCTGCATCACCTTTAAACTCCCAACCGACATCAGGTTACATCTGCACGGCGAAAGTTTTTGTCATTCAGGCTTTGCTTACACCAGCCGAATAGTCTATTTTCACATCTCGAAAAAAATGGACCCTAATCAGTGACCAAACCAACCCCTGCAGAAGAAGTGATTGTCGACGGTGAGAACAACCTAGTTTTATTCGATAAATGCTATCGAATTTCATCCAATCTGGTCGAAAATTTGGATCAAATTCGATCGGACCACGAGCAATCTGTGGCGTTTTTACCAATAGGCGCAAGCTCCGGTGGCGCGGGCATTTTTCAAGTATCACCACCTGAAAACTGTGTTGTAGCGGGGATTCAAATAGCGCCATGTAGCGCACCCTCTATCACTCTCGTGGATAGCATCAATCTGCTCAATATTGAGTTACACGAAATTCAGATTTGCCAATTTTCCATGCAAATTGCCGCCGGTGCTGGCATTTCCTTGCAGCAGCTAAATCAGGCTCTTGCTGATCATCTTGGAACCAAATACCGGGTGTTAGGAGCTGATCTAACCAGCTACAGCTATGCCCAGGTCGGCGCAACCTTCATGACGGGTGGCATGGGTCCACAACGGCGTTATTTCAGTGATAGCGTTGTGGCTGCGGTTTTATTCGATGGAAAAGACATTGTTAAGCTTGCAGGCGATCAATTGGATTCATATGCCGGCACCTACGGCTGGACCGGACTGGTAACAGCGGTTAGTTGCCAGATACATCAGATCAGGGGATTTGAAATTGCCTTTAGTATGCCAGTATTTAATTCGCCACAAGGTCTGGCTCAGTTACTTGAAAAGCTATCACCCTTCGCATTTATTAAAAGTGCGCAAGGGCAACTGGAAAATCAGAATGGCGATAACAATCTAATTTTTGGCATTGAACACATCACCACCGCAGCTATGGGTCCATTGTTAAATCAGGGCATTGCAAACGATATGACCAGACGAGCGCAGGGCTTGTCTGAAAAGTGTCAATTGGCCGAGGCAGATGGCCTGGTGTTTATCAGTGGTTTCAGCGAACTTTCCACGGATGAGTTTCTGATGCTACTGCTGGATGATGATCAGACAGATGATTACACCATCGCCGGTATAGACCTGGCACATACAGAGGTCTTCACTAATCCCGATGCCATGCGCGCCCTGAGAGAAGCGGTGCCGTTTGCCGCCCGCACTCAGACGCCAGTAGGCAAATATATATTCAAGGGCCATACCGACGCCAATATTCGGCTGAATCCTGCCCGAGTCGCTGAGAGTATGTCTGCACTCTGGCAAGCCAACATGGACTATGTGCACAGCGTGCAAGATTTCTTTGATAGGAATGATGATGTGAGAGGCGAGATTTTAATTTACGGACATCTCAATCCCTATGGCGTTGACCCGCATAACAGGCTGACCTTTGCCTGCGATGACCAACACACTCTTGCCAGCGCTGAGACTGCACTTATCGATTTACGTAATCAATTTTTAATTGCATTGACGACGCTTTGTGAAAATACCGGAAGCCTGTTAATTGGTGGCGAGAAAGGTGCAGCATCGGAACGTGAGATATACGAGGCGTTAGGTGGAGCAGAAAATTGCTCTGTACATTTACAGGAAAAATTCACGCGCCAATCAACTGTCATA
This sequence comes from Parasphingorhabdus sp., assembly GCA_047615875.1. GTDB lineage: Bacteria > Pseudomonadota > Gammaproteobacteria > Arenicellales > CAJQKF01 > JBLHGU01. The sequence continues at coordinate 28,840 of JBLHGU010000032.1, read as the reverse complement.
GCCAGCGCAATGCCGTGCTTTAACTGGCGAGCGTTATCACCCTTTAGGTCAAGTTGACGGCCAGGGTGTCAGGCGGATATTAATTACAGACTGCGTAACGAAAATTGAACCGGCACCAGTAAGTCGAGCTGATTCATCGCATATTCTTCTGGAATGGCTGGCAGCGGCTGGGCCGCATTAATCATATTAACCACGGCTTGATCGAGTATCGGGTGACCGGAACCCTGTTCAATTCGATATTCGAGCACTTGACCATTTCGCCCCATACTAAAGAACAGCATCACCACGCCTTCTAGTTGACGACGGCGAGCCTTGGTTGGGTAACGTTTGTGGCGTTCCAGCCAGGCTAGAACTTTATCTGTAAATTGTCCTGGAGCTGTGGTCGGTGCGCCAGTGGCGGATGCCTGCAGGGATAAGGCTATTAGAGGCGTCTGAGAAGCATCCTCTAAAGCTTCACTTATGGGCTGAACCGAAAGGTCTTGAACTAGCTCTGTCTCGGCAACTTCAACTTCGGCGACGGTGTTTTCCTGTTTAACTGGAGTGGTATTAATCTGTTCCAATTCGAGAGGAGCCTGTTCTATAGCTGTGAGTTCCTCAACCGCTTCTACAGGCAACCTGACAGGCATTGGCAAGGTTTCCATTACGGGTTCAGTTCTCGATTCGGCATCTGAAGACACAGGCTCCTCAATCACTTCGGTAATTTGTTCCTGTATTAAATCCGTTGATTTTTCGGCAACAGGTTGCAGCAGCTCTTCTGCACGTTCTTCTTTAGCTTCAGCAATATCCGACTCTTCCAACACCTCATCAACCGGTTGATTATCAACCTTCTGACTAATCGATGGAGCCGACTGAATATTTGCATCAGCAAAGCCAACTGGAAGATCATCAACCTGACCTAGCGTTAGATTAATGCCCGCAGACTCATGACTACCACTATGACTACTAGCGGAAGAATGCAGCCAGACCGCAGCAAGCGCATAATGAATACAGACAGCAATCAGAATTGCTGCAATGATTTGTGGATAACGAATCATTGCGTCGTCATCCTGCGGTGGTGGTAAGCAACTTTACTTGCTCAACTTGTAAGTCCCGTAACCACTGCAATACTTCAACAACCCGGGTGGCCTGAACTTCTCGATCCGGCCTTAGGTGTATTTTAACTTCACTAATTTCATTGGACTGTTGGCTAATTGCCAAGCGTAATTCTTCTCGGTTGATTTCAACACCAGCCAGATACAATTGCCCTGTTCGGGTTAACAATAACTCAATCGTATTTTGACCAGGCTGCAGTTGGCTTGCTGAAAGCAATGGATCAATGGGAATTTGCTGTTGATTACTCAACTTTCCTGCCAACATGAAAAACACCAGCAGAAGAAACACCACATTGATAAGAGGCAGAATAGAATCATCTGAGGCTATTTGCCTCGGCGAAGACAATCTAAATTTTTGCTTGCGATTACTTATCACCAACCAGCACCAGGGAATGGGTTCCGTTTATAGCGAGCACATCGAGCAGTTCTACTACCTGCTGAATCGCTACGTTTTGTCCTGGCCGAACTAACACGCGTTGTTCGGGATCATCGATAAGTAGACTGTTAATTTTAATAACCAGGCCATCCACACTAATAGCCTGGCCGGCATAGCGCAGACCAGATTCAAGCACCTCAATTAAAACCGGTGCTCGCCCGGCAGATACGCCTGCAGAAGAACCGGAATCGCCTAAATCTATGCTACGCCAGTTGGTAAAACTCGACGCCAACATAAAGAACACCAGCAGGATAAACACCACATCGATTAGTGGCGTTAAGCTGATTAGCGGGTGACGCCTGCTACTTGTAGACGAAAGCGGAGAGGACTTCAGAATCATTGTTCTGTTCTGCGGTTGACTCATACAGGTCTACGGTAAAAACCCGACTGACGATGCTATCCATTTCCTGAGATACCCGCTCCACCCTTCTTTCCAGCCAGTTTAAACACACCACCACTGGGATAGCGACCCCCAAGCCAACCGCCGTGGTTAACAAAGCTTCCCAAATGCCACCGGACAAAATAGCCGGATTCACCCCCGCTCCGGCAGTCTCCATTTGCTGGAATGCTTCAATCATACCGAGCACTGTGCCAAACAATCCCAGTAACGGAGCCAATGCTGCTATTACCTCAAGGGGTCTTAGCCAGCCACGCAATAGCGCCAGTTGATCCGAACAATAGTTGAAAACCTCTTCACGTAATCGCTCTTCGGGCAATTGTCGCTGACGACCTCGCATTGCCAGCTGCAACGCGCAGGCAACCGGATTTCTACCGCCACGCAATAATTCCATTGCCTGACTAAACTTGCCATCACGATACTCGGCCAATGCCTGTCGGCACATTTTGCCACTGCCCAGCTGTAACTGAAAAAACTGCCATAGTTTGAGCAATACAATACTGGTGGCGAGCATCGACATCAATATCAGCAAAACCACTACCGGCCCGCCCAGAGCAATAATCTCCTGGACTTGTTGTATAACGGTGGGGTCTGTTGCGATGCCCAATGGATCTGAATTCATTTCAATGCTGTTTCCGCTCGATATGGCGCGACAATCGGTTACAAAAGCCGGATTTTACACATAATCCCTGGACAAAATAGTTTCTAATGCGTCTCATTAGATAATAGAGTTTGTCGTGGCTGTTGCCAGACATCAGAATCAGCCTAATCAAAACTGCCAGCCGACCCCAATGAAAGCGTTATTAATAAATATTCCCCTTGGCCATATGGCAAACGACTGGGCCCCCGGTGCGCTGTGGATATTGATGCCGGCCATTGCCGTCAGCATGGGATTGTCGCCCTCGGAAGTAGGCTTACTGATTACGATTCATTACGTCGGTGCTGCCATCGGTTATCTACCCGCCGGGATATTGGCTGATCGTGTTGCCAATCAGGGTCGACTGTTGACCATGACTTTCTGGTGGGTAGCAGTGGGTTATTTACTCGCATCCCAGGTGGAGGGTTTCTGGCCATTAGCTATTTTATTAGCCATAGCAGGCATGGGGGATGCCGCCTGGCACCCCATCGCAACCGGCGTACTGGTCAATCAGATGCCAAAAAGGCGCGGTATGGTGCTCGGTATTCACGCTATGGGCGGCACCATGGCCGAAGTCGGTGCGCCATTGGCCGCGGGCTTTATGTTGAGTTATTTTGACTGGCGCACCGCATTACAGTTTTCCGTGATTCCGGCAGTCATAATGGGTGTGGTATTTCTGTATTTTTCCCGCTCCATCCCGTTATCTAAAAGTAGCGCTGTGAGCTCTGTTGAACTTTCAAGAATCGCCCGACATTGGTTGAAACCGAAAGGCATCACTCTGGCAGTAAAAATATCTCTGTACAACATGTCATTAATGGCTCTGATGAGCATGACCCCGTTGTATTTGCAAAACGATCTTTCCTATAGTGCTGCATTCTCGGGAATAGTTTTCGCTGCGGCCATGTTGCTTGGTTCTTTATTGCAGCCGGTGATTGGCAGGTATTCTGACAAAAAGGATCGTCAGCACATTTTTATTGGTGGTTCCCTGCTGGTACTAGGCTTTTGCCTGATAGCTTCATTCAGCAATAACCCGGCACTCACCATCGCCTCTTTGGTATTGGCCATGGCGATATTGGTGAGCATTCGATCCAGTGTATTGGCGAGTGCAGTCGAATACGCCAGCACTCGGGCCGCCACAACTCTGGGGTTTGTATTTGTCATGCTCGATGGCGTGGGTGCGCTAGGTGCTCTGGCTGCTGGTAGAGTTGGAGAAATAAACTTGCAGAGCGTTTTTCTATTAGCTGCCGGGTTTGCCCTGGGCAGCATGATACTTTCGTTACTATTGCTAAGGGGCGGACCGAAAATAACCCAGGAATAGCCGATTTCTAATTTCAATCTGAGATATTCGCGATAGAATCAGGCATAGACTTCCCCCTATCAGAGAGCTGAACCCATGCCCCAACCCATCGCAACGGTGGCCGTTATTAAAGGTGACGGTATCGGTATTGATGTAACCGATGCAACCCTCGCCGTTGTAAATGCTGCCCGGGAGCAACAAGATGGGTTTGATCTGGATTACACAGAATTTCAGGCTGGTGCAGGCTACTTTGTTGAAACCGGGGCAGATATTGAACCCGGGGCAGAGGAAAAAGTCGGTGAATACGACGCCATATTTCTCGGCGCCATTGGCCTGCCGTCAGTTCGGCATAAGGATGGCACGGAAATCTCTCCCCATCTCCGATTGCGCGATCGATATGGATTGTATGCGGGGGTTCGCCCGGTTAAGGCTTATCCTAATATGAATCTGCCCCTGGCAGATCCGCGCGCCCGGGATATCGACATCGTGATTCTGCGAGAATCCACAGAAGGATTATTTTACTCAGCCGCCGTACATGGACGCAGCCATATCGAAAATAATCAGGTAGCCTGTGACACCATGCGAATTACCCGGGCTACTACCGAGAAGCTACATCATTTTGGTTTTCAACTGGCCGCCAAACGAAAGAGTCGTGGTGGCAAAGGCCGACTGACCTGTGTCGACAAGGCCAATGTTTTCACCTCCATGGCATTCTTTCGACAAATTTTCGATGAGATTCGGGTGGAATATCCTGATATTGCAACCGACTATAACTATGTTGATGCTCAGGCCCTGAACTTCATCCGCCAACCCTGGGATTACGATGTTCTGGTAATGGAAAACATGTTTGGCGATATCCTCTCTGACCTGGCCGGTGGTCTGGTTGGCGGTATAGGCATGGCCGCCTGTGGAGAGATTGGCGATAACATCGGTCTGTTTCAACCAGCCCATGGCAGCGCCCCGGATATTATGGGTAAGGATAAAGCCAACCCATTAGCGGCCATTCTAAGCGGTGGACTGATGCTAGATTATTTAGCAGAAAAACTTCAGTGCCCGGCCATGGCTAAGGCCGCCGGGTTAATTGATAATGCTGTTTATCAGGGTTTTCTTGAAAATCGTATTCGACCAATGGAATTTGGCGGAGACATGGGAACGCAAGCAGTTACAGCAGAAGTTATTGCCCAGCTGCGCAACTGACTTCCACTAACATCTTTTTTCATCTTGACCACACTGCCTACCAATTTTCGGACCGACTATGAGCCAGGACCAGACCACCATTAGCTGCCCTAACTGCGGCAACCAGATCGATGTTAACGATATTCTGTATCATCAAGTCGATGAGCAGTTGAAGAAAAAATATCAGGCAGAACTGAAGCTAGAGCAGGACAAGCTAGGCACACAGAACGCAGCACTGGAAAAAGAAAAACAGGCACTTAAGGAACAACAGTCTAAACAGGAGGAACTGGTTAGCAAACAGGTTCAACAGGCCCTGAAAGATAAAGAATCCGCTCTCACCGCAAAAATCAAACTGCAAGCGGCCGAAGAGCAAAAAGACGCTATGCAAACCTTGCGTACTGAATTACAGGAAAAGTCTTCACAGGTAAAAAAACTCAACCAGACGACGGCTCAACTTGAAGCTCTCAAGCGCGAGAAAGATGAACTGGAGGATAAATATAAGGCAGAAGCAGCGAGGGCATTAAGCGAAAAGCTAGCCAGCGAGCGCGAGCGCATTCAGCGCGACGAAGCAGAAAAAAACGAACTTAAGTTTCTCGAGCTACAGAAACAACTTGAAGAACAGAAAAGACTCACCGAAGAAATGAAGCGCAAACAGGAACAGGGTTCCATGCAAAGCCAGGGAGAGGTTCAGGAACTAGCCATCGAAGAGTGGCTTGGCAGTCAGTTCCCCCTGGATTCCATCGAAGAAATAAAAAAGGGTGAACGTGGGGCAGATTGCCTGCAAATTGTTCATACGCGATCACGACAAAACTGTGGCTCAATTTATTACGAAAGCAAACGCACCAAAAACTTCCAGCCAGCCTGGATTGAAAAGTTTAAACAGGACATTCGCGATCGCAACGCCAATATAGGTGTACTGGTTACCGAAGTGATGCCCCAGGACATGCCCCGTCTTGGTTTAAGAGATGGTATCTGGATTTGTTCCTTCGAAGAATTCAAAGGTCTCTGCACCGTATTACGCGAGTCCATAGTTCAGATCAGTACCGCTATCGTCAGTCAGGAAAACAAAGGGGACAAGATGGGTATGCTGTATGATTTTCTCACTAGCAACGAATTTCAACTGCAGATTGAAGGTATTGTAGAAGGCTTCACACAGATGAAGTCTGATCTGGATTCTGAGCAACGTGCCATGCGTTCGATCTGGAAGAAACGTGAAAAACAAATTGAGAAAGTACTTCTCAATACCACTGGCATGTATGGATCCATCCGTGGCATCGCCGGTAGCGCTGTCGGCGCCATTGAGTCTCTGGAACTGGGGCTGCCTGATCAGGTTGATTTGTTAGAAAACGATAGCTAGACCACGGAACGCATAATGCTTGAACTAACCACATATGAGCGATCCATTCTAAACGGCGAAGCTGGTTGTGTGGGTGATCAGATGGCACTGCAGATCGTCACCAAGACAGCAGAGATGCTGGGTGCGAAAAGTCTGGTGCCTATAGTTTCCAGTCACATCGATGGTTGTTTGTATCATGGTGACTCCGGCGTCCTGTTTTGTGAAAAGCTTGCTGATGAAGGCGCCAGGGTAAAAGTACCCACCACTACCAACGTTGGCGCATTGAACTTACTAAAACCAGAACAAGCCCGTGTTCCCGAGGAAAGACGCAATATGGCGTTTCGCTTGATGCAGGCTCACAACCATATGGGTTGTAAACCCACCTGGACTTGCGCACCTTATCAAGCCGGAGCACGCCCACCGCTTGGATCTCAGGTGGCCTGGGGTGAATCTAACGCTGTAGCATTTGTTAATACGGTACTAGGCGCTCGCACCAATCGCTATGGCGACTTTCTGGATATTGCCTGCGCAATAACCGCACGAGCGCCCTACTACGGGCTACACCTCGAAGAAAATCGACAGGCGCGATTGTTAATCGACACCGGTGAGTTAAGTTCCAGGCTTAAATCACAAGATGCGTTCTATCCAGTACTGGGTGCTTTCATAGGCAAGGCCGCAGGCGAAACTGTTCCAGTTGTGACGGGGATATCGCCAAACACAACCGAAGACCAGCTAAAGGCATTATGCGCAGGAGCGGCATCCACTGGAGCCCTTGCACTAATTCATATCGTCGGTGTAACTCCTGAAGCACCAGACCTTGCAACCGCGATGGGTGGAGACGAACAGATTGATACAATCAACGTGACCTCAGAAATGATTCGCAGCACCAGGAACTCTTTGAGCCTGGCAGGCAAGGGCCCAATTGATTGTGTAGCACTAGGTAGTCCGCACTTCTCTGTTGATGAATGCCGAACTTTGCTTCAACTTGCCAAAGGCAGAAAGTTTACCGTACCAATATATATCTGTCTTGGACGCCATACTATGATCGAGTTAGAGAAAGATAGCACCGACAAGTTACTGCTCGATGCAGGAGTTGAGTTTGTGCTGGACACCTGCGTAGTCGTAACACCCATCTTACCTACTCAGGGCGGAGTGCTAATGACCAACTCCGCCAAGTTCGCACACTATGCAATGGGCAATATTGGCTATAAGCCTGTCTTTGGTACGTTATCAGATTGTGTTGAAAGTGCTGTAAAGGGGCATGTCATATGGAATCAGGATACCTGGTCATGACCATTAGCGCTAATCCCATAAAGAGTTGGCAAACCAGACCACTATTCAATGGTGAAGCTGAAGGCGAAGTACTGCGCTTCGATGCACCCATAAGCTTTTGGGGTGGAGTGAACCCCGAAACCGCGGAAGTATCTCTCGCCGGCCATCCACAACAGGGAGAAGTAATCACCAATAAAATAGTTGTGATTCCCTCACTAATTGGTTCCAGTTCATCAAGTGCTGTAATACTGGAATTGTATTATCGAAACATTGCACCAACAGCACTAATTCTTGGCGAGATAGATGCGATTTTACCCATTGGTGTACTGGTTGCGAGTCAAATGGGTTGGTCAACTGCACCCATTGTTATGCTAGAAAACCCACCCTTTGTTAGTAGAACAAAAATCCGAATTAGTCTGGCTGGGCTTTTAACCATACTAAGTTAACAAACTCTGGCTCTACCTCGATCTAGTCCAGATCTATGAGATACCAACAATCCCTACCGACTACTGATAAAAGTACTCATCAGCAGTCGTAATACATAATAATCGTACCAACTTTCCAGATATTTGCATACAGAAGCTGTATTCGTTCCAAATAACAATATTTTCTGTCCACCGGACTTATGCTGTCAAAATGTGAGTAAATTAGCAGTAATGTTTGACATTACATACTTTATGTCAAACATAATATATTCTAAATTAACAGTCGTGGTCACTTATTTACTATCATTACGATCAGTCCCACCTAATTTAAAGCAGGAAGAGATGGGTTAAGAAAGCGCAAATAATCGTTAATCTGCCTATCGTCGCAAAAAGTCCGGGATGTCTAGGTAATCTAGATCCCTATTTTCCTTCTTCAGTAAGCGCAGCACTTTGCCGTCTAGATATAGAGGCCTGTCGACTACGAACTACCTTGGGATGCATATACTGTTCGGTATCGGCTTTAAGGTTCTTAGAGTGAACTGCTTTCGGTCGTGCTGATTTGCGTATTGCTTGTACCTCACTGAGGCCGGTTGCCACCAAGGTAACACGTAGCTCCACCTGCATCTCCGGTCTAGCACCGTACCGATAACAACAATGGAATCTTCTGATGCGTATTCGTTAACGATTTCGCCGACCTCGGCGAAATCACCGATGGACATATCCATTCCTGCAGTCACATTCACAAGGATGCCTTTGGCGCTGTGAATATCGGTATCCTCAAGTAACGGGCAGGATATAGCCGCATTGGCGGCATCCTTAGCACGATTCTTGCCACTGGCGGTAGAAGACCCATCATTGTCATCCCTATTTCAAACATAAGTTGGTCAGTTTTCAATTGCCATTGACACCACTACTGTTGCCACGCCCGTGCCACAAGTGAGGAACACCATGTCTGCACCCCTCAAGGTATCAGCAATGTACTCACTATCCTCCACTGCAACCTTGCGTCCGACCAGGGGATTAGTGCCGGCACCCAATTCCTTGGTTATATTCTCACCCAATTGTAGAAGATTTGAAAGTGATCTACCTTATCAGATAATGTATGGAGCCTCAGAGAGGCTTATAATTTTCTGATAACTCAAAAATCGGAGTTTTTCAACAAAATATGCCCTTTGCGATCAATTTGGAAGTAGGATCTACGGAATGGCCAAAACATACTTTATAGATACTGATAGGGCAAATAAAAAAATAGAAAATAGAAAATAGAGCCCTTAAACCAGGGTGGTTATTGTTAGGTTAATACTGCGTTTTATAGAGTGATATTGTCATTCTATAATCGATTACTTAAAACAGAGCGCCATTGACGATGTCCTTCTGAAACCAGGTGCAAAAATACTTCCTTTTTCCCCTCCTGGACGAAGTATACGACGACATAGTTGTCAAAAGAGAGGTAACGGAAATGCTTGTATGTACTCCCACCGTTTGGGAAGGTGCTGAGTGTGGTTTTGATACGTTCCTGAAGACTGTCGATAAAATGCAACGCCTTGAGCGGGCTATCCTGAGCAATGTAATCTAAGATTTCAACAAGATCGCTATCAGCAAGCGATGTAAAACGAACTATGTAATTCATTCCTAGGCATCTTTACTCATATATTTTTCGCGAATCATTTGGCGCTTACGCTCGAAATATTCATCGTCGGCAAGAACTGTCTCACCATTGGCTACCTGCTGCATAGATACGGCAAGGCGCTGATCTAGTCTGTTTTCCATCTCGGTATGGATCTTTCCACGTAGTGCTTCGCGGATCACTTCACTGTTTGATTTGTAATGCCCAGTTTTAACCTGGTCTTTAATGTAGTCTTCGAGTTCCCGTGTCAAAGAGATATTCATAGTCATCGTTTGGTAATAATGGATTAATCTACGATCAGTGTATGGTAATAACAAAGATTGTCAATTATTGTTATTTTCTATTTTATGAGTGACAGTGTCACATTTTATAAAATTATTTGATTTAGTGATTTATATTCATAATATATAGGTCTGATAAAGTATGTTATCCGTCTTAGAAGAGTTTATATTTTACTTGGTGATTTGGGCATATTGTCATGGGTCGGTTTTGCAAGCTGGGGGCCTTAACTACCGAAAAGACTATTAATTCACCAATCAAGTATTTACTAAAATACACAACGGCCTTTACTATGGATCGCAACCATCTAAATTACTGGCCGCATAAAACTATGAGCCTATCCAAATAGTAAAATCATTCGAAGGATTGGAGCACTTTCCCTTAATTGTGGAGCTTTCTGATAGTTATATATAACTAAACTTACTACTTGCAAGTGAATAGTCAAAACCAGTAATTAGAACTAAGCCACCATTTCGTTTCTACTCCGGAAATTTCGCCTTACGAAGTCCGTCCAACAATCTTGCACGGTGCTCTGGTAGTTGATAAGGAATCATATTTGCCAGGTAGTTTAGGCCCATTTTCGGGAATGACCGGAGTATGCGATCCTTAAAACCTTCGGCCTCGGCCTGCAAACCCATATGGGCTGCGCTGACCATGGCATGGGTAAGCGCCGGAAAATGATCGGTTTTGTCATGCAGGGCCCTCTCTGCCCACGACAACGCCAGGCGATCGTCACCTGCCGTAAAATAGGCTGCAGACATGGCCGCCTGCATCTGGAATATTGCCGGGTCTTGCGGGCTCAATTCTATCGCGCGGCGGATATGTTCAATTGCGGTCTCGGGATGCCCTAACCACTGCTGCAGCCAACCGTCGCTGAACCATGCAGCGGCAAGGTTTGGATTAAGCGCCAAAGCCCGAGTTGTCAGCGCTGCCCCACCACGGACATCACGGATGGCAAAACCAAGTGTTACACCTGCCATACAAAGCGCGAGGGCGTCATTGCGACCAAGATCTGCCGCTATTCTGCACAGCCTTTGAGCCTCGGCAATGTCTTCATCACTAAAATCCAGCGGAGTCGTTACGACACGCATGTTGTAACAGCGCGCTGCCATGGCATAGACAATACCATAATCCGGGTCGATTTCGATTGCCCGGTAAAAGTAACTCAACGCTTCGGTGATACCCACCGTTGACCATTTGTACATTGCCGCGATGCCACGTAGATAACAATCATAGGCATCCAGACTGCTGGTTGGTTTGTGCTTGGTGCGCGCGATTTCAGCGGCTTCGAGTTTAGGGGCAATCGCACCAACTACACTCGATGTGATTTTGTCCTGAAGTTCGAATATGTCTTCGAGGCTGCCATCGTAACGGTCGGCCCACAAATGGTTGCCCGTTGTGGCATCAATCAGCTGCCCGGTCAGGCGAATCTTGCCACCGGCCTTGCGAATGCTGCCTTCCAGCACATAGCGCACACCCAGATCCCAGCCGACTTGTTTAATGTCAACGGCCTGGCCTTTGTAGATGAAGCTAGAATTTCGCGCGAGCACAAATAGCCACTGCAATCGTGCCAGGGCTGTAATAATCTCTTCCACTACACCATCGGCGAAATATTCCTGCTCAGGATCTCCTGACATATTATTAAAAGGCAGTACAGCAATAGAGGGCCTGTCTTGCGGCAGCACAGCTTTGTTTTCCTGGCTCTCCTTGTTCTGAGGAAGTGGCGTGAAACCCCCACTAGTTTCAATCTGTGATGCGGACCACTTCCAGGCTTGAATTGCTCGATCAATATTCTTGACCTGCTGTGCGCCCATACTCTCGAATTTCAGATCAAGTCGGTCGCGTACCTGCTCGTAGACGGCCTCGGAGATGCACATACCGCCCGGTTCTGACAGAGCTTCCAGGCGAGCGGCCACATTAACGCCATCTCCCTGAATATCGTCTCCGTCAATGATAACGTCTCCGAGATTGATACCAATGCGAAACACAATCTCTGGTCCCTGGACATTGTGCGTTCCTATCTCCTGCTGTATGGCCACACCACAGGCCACCGCATCTACCACGCTGGCAAACTCGACCAGAATACCGTCACCCATCAGCTTAACGATACGTCCTCTGTGTTGACTGATCCTGGGGTCGATCAATTCTTCACGCAGTGTTTGCAGTGCTAGAAGCGTGCCTTCCTCGTCAGCCCTGATCAGTCGGGAGTAACCGACCACATCAGTTGCCAGAATTGCTGCTAGCTTACGTTCAAATTTCTTTGCCAACTTCTCTTCTTAAAGGGGAATTATGGAGATCGACAGAATACTCGATATATTGGGTATAGAGAAGCCGCCCCTCTCATTACCCACTTGTTTGCTGCATATGCCAAACGTTACTCAAATAGAGTTTTACCTCCTGGCTAGTTCATGACATGAGCAATGCACACCGCCGCCACCGATGACGATCATATCGTAGTCCACAGCAAATACCTCGAAGTTCTGCTCTCTTAATAGTGCATTGATGTTCACATTATGTGGCATCGACAGAACGCGTCGATTACCAAGGCTCACAATATTGCCGCCGAGTTTTACACAGTCTGCATTGGGAATAACGACACGCTGAATTCCCTGTTGGTCTAGCCAGTCGAAGGTATAAGATGGCAAGGCGTCTTCGCAGACCAATGCCAGATTTTCTTCTAACATGACTACTACCGCGTCCATATGGACGAACTGTGGCGGAGTTGGCACTATGAACACCTACCAATCTTTCTCGGTCATCCAGCTGGCTACTTGTTCAGCTCCCGATTTGGTTGAATGATCACCAACCCAATTTAACAATGACAAAGTCGCCATCATTCAAAATGATCGGCAGTCCCCACCTCCAGATGGGAATGCCGGCCTTGTGATAGAACTCGGACACTACCGAATAGTCCTGCCTTCTGGGTGGTGTTTGAATATTGGTAACGACCGCACCCCAGGGCGTCATGAAACTGGAGTCGCTGGTTAATACACTACTGAGGAGGCCTTCGTTCGCTTCAACGAATTGACAGCGCACGCCATTGGGTTCATAAACATCCACCATACTCTGGTGTTGTAGCTGGGCTTTCTGGTAATCAAAGTGATAACCCATTTTTCCTGGTTAGCCTGGTTAACAGCTGAAATAGAATTCAAGGGCACCCAGCGGAAATGATCTGGCTTGCCAAGTAACCAATCTGTCAGAACATCGGTTTATGCATTAACACCCCAATTTATTGTTTCACCCATAACAAGTTTCTCATTTCAAGTCTTATCTTCTGTCGCAATTGACAGTGCTATTCTGACTATTGCTTTAGAGCGGCCCAGGTAGAACGACCAACGATTCCATCTTGTAACAAACCTTTGTCTTTCTGGAACATTCGCACCGCCAGTTCAGTCGCAGCGCCGAAATCAGCATCGATAGAAATATCATACCCTTTAGCCTTTAATAGTCCCTGTAATTCAATAACAGAGTCGCCAAAAGAATCACGGCGCAGTACGGTGGTATTTCCACCTTCGTTGTGTGCCACTCTGATACCTTCAATTCGGGCAAGAGCTGATTTGGCTTTTTTTAGATATTTACGTCGGTCTTCCAGACCGTTAAGCCCTCCATTAATCAATTCGGTTACCGTAATTAAATCGTCCTGATCTGCGGAATTATCGATACTCCGACTAAGCCAGTATTCGCAGGCAATTACCAAAGATGTGACTGGCTCCGCGGCGATCTCAGGCGTGTCTTCAAGGGGTAAATCGAGCTTGCTGCCTATTCGTCGATAGTTATCCCGGCCAGTGAGTTGAATCAAACCCCTGCCCTTGTAGCGTTTACCATCCCCGGGGTGGGTATTGCCAAGATCCTGTCTACCCTCGTAGGCTGCGCCTGAAGCAAATTCTTCAGTGGTCCGGAAGCCGGCACATTCATGGGTAACCTGTCCCATGAAGTGAGCAATTCTTAGACTGGTGTTAATGTTGTAGCTATCCAGTGTGCTCGCAAATACCGCAGATATTTCGCCTACAATGCGTGCTTGTGCTTCGGCTTTGAAGCCAGAGAAACGTGGTGCCACGGTTAAAATAAAATCACCGTCTATTGGAATCATAAACTTACCTATTTCGGTTAATTGCCAAAAAATAATTACCAGTATACCGCTGTAATATTCTTAAAAACAGAAACAGGTTGGAACCTCATATAGGGCAAGTTCTTAAACACCTCATACCCAAAGGAATAATCAAGCTCAATAAATTCCGCGTTGGGTTTCTGATGTACATAATCGGTCAGTTCTTGCGTTCCAAATCGACGAGAGAAGCCAGGTAAGTAGTTATCGTGATGGCAAAGAATAATACGCTTTGCTCCGAGCATGTCGCATTCGGCCTTTACGAATTCAGACAATGAACCTTAATAGGTCTGGCCGTCTACATGGGGTCTGCCACTCACACTAAGAACCGCCACGTCGGTACTGGCACCAGGCGGGCCATCGGCACTGGGAACACGATCTATATAGGCATCCAGAAATATCAGTGTGTCGTCCGTTTTCATACGGAAGGTGGTACAGCCAAATCAGTCTAAGGTAGTTCTCATAGAGAATTCCTAGGGATTTAATAGTACTTCGAGCTTAAAGCTCCTCAAAAGCCAGCTTAACCCCAAGGCCAATTAATACCAGCCCACTAACCCGATTGATACTAGTGATAACAGTTGGCCGGGAGCGTATCCACATGGATGCGGTGCCTGCAGACAAACCAATAGGCGCCTTTACTACAAACGTAAGTACTGCAAAAGTTGTGCCCAGAGTGAGCAAATGAACAGCCGGATTGTGAATTTCTGGTGATATAAATTGTGGTAAGAAAGCAAAATAGAACAGCGTGATTTTAGGGTTCGAAAGATTAGAAAGTGATCCTTCAAAAAATAATCTAACCAATGACTTAGGTGTAGCACTTTGTAACTCGAACTTATTTACTCTGGAGAATATCAGCCTTAAACCAAGGTACGAAAGATAGGCGGCGCCAATGTATTTCAGAATGGTGAATGTCAACTCTGACGAAGTGATGAGAGCACCTAAGCCCAATGCAGCGAGAATGGTATGCCCTAGTAGACCAACACTCACTCCAGCCGCCGTTACTATCCCCGCTTTTGCGCCCTGAGTCATCCCTCGGGACATCACTAGCACCAAGTCTTGCCCTGGAATCAATATGACTAGTAATGACGTCAGGATAAAAAACAGAACTTGTGATTCATTCATATGAGTAAACCGGCTGTTTCGTTATCTATTTTGCACAGTGACTAACCAGGAGATTTTGGCTGTTTCCTAATGAACCAGCGCAATCGCCACAGGGTTATTTTTCTTTAATTCATTTCTTAACGCATGCTTTATAACCCATCGGGTTTCAGGGCTTGCGTTTACATGCCACTTATCCAGAATTGTAATAGTGTAGTCGTAATTTTCTTTAAGGAAGTCAGCCACATTATTCGCCACAGATTTTCGCACATAAGCAGATGGATCTGATTTCAAACTATCTAGCACCTCAAAGACTGCTGATGGGTCATCTGAAAAGATATCAATTTTCTTCGCCCAGGGTAACCTTGGTCGGAGTCCTTCACTGGCAAGTCGACGAACGTGACGGTTTGAGTCCTGGGACCAGGTCAGCGCAACTGCCAGCGTTTTCTCTGGATACGCTAGTAGGAAGGGCCGAATAGCGTATTCACCAGTATTTCTTTTTGTTACTTCCTTTATGAACAAGATAGACTCTTCGTAATAATTGAGCCCGTACTTCTCAACAAAAAACGCTATTGGCATCAGCCAATATCCCTCGGTGAACATTCCAGTTTCTTTTGAGTTTTCAGGGCCAAGAATTTTCGTGAGTATGTTAAGCGCCTCACTATAGTCTGCTGGCAAGAAGTCATGTAACCCATCGGCTATTACCTCTACCCTTTTCTTCAGTTCATGCTCATCTATATTCTGTTCTACATGTTTTACAAACAGTCGGTATTTGAATTGAGAGAAATGTGGTTTAATTTTTCTGGCAAGTAACAGCGCCAACTCTTTATCAAAATAGAGTTTTAGTTTTTTGAATTCAGCCATATTTCGTCAACACCACTTTGCAGAATATTGTTTATTCAAATTTCTCTGGATTTACAAACCAAATTTCTCGACAGCAGCTTCGGCTATTTCTTGTCCATACTCTTGAACAAAATGACCAGCTTCTTTAACCTTTAACGGCTCAGGACAATTACGTATATATTTTTTCAGCTGCAACATGGGCTGTTCGCCTAAGACACGATCCCGCATCCCAATAGCCATGAAGCTTTCTCCGGTCCACTCCTTAGACCAAAAGTGGCGGGCCTTCTTGCCTGTTTCAACACCTTGCATATCCGGACTTACGGGTACCAACTGTGGAAACCGACGTACCCCTGCTTTATAGCTGTTATCGGGAAACGGTGCATCATAGGCCAACGCATCCATTAGATTAACTGCGGATAGTGCATCCGATGCCAACATGCCACTAACAGGAATTTCCGGGGCTTTTGCTGCAAAACCCTTCCATCGTGCAAAACCTTCAGATAATGGTTCACCAATTGGTATAGCAGTATTCATAACCAACAGTCTGCTAAAGCGAGATTTCATATCCATTGGAATCGTCAGACCTAATATCCCTCCCCAGTCCTGACAGACCAGGCAGATATTCTGCAAATCAAGGTGCTCAATAAATCTGATGATGCTTTGCCGATGAAAATCAAAGGTGTAGATGAAATCCTTAATCGGTTTATCGGATCTGCCAAAGCCAAACAAATCTGGCACCACAACCCGACTATCAGTCTTTAGAAAAACAGGTAGCATTTTTCGGAACAAATATCCCCACGCGGGCTCACCGTGTATACACAAAAATGTCGTTGCAGAATTTGTATCGCCCTCGTCGACATAGGCCATGCGCAGGGATTCGTAGCCGCGAAGGTTATCTATATATTTTGGCTCATAGGGGAAAGCTGGCAATAAGGAAAATCTTTCTTCCGGTGTTCTGAGTACTTCAATTGTCATTGGGGGGTGCCTTTCGCTTTTAGGATTTTGGTTTTTAGTAGCATAAACTAACCAGTCATCGCAACGCTTAGTAATAAACATGCGGTTATTTTACTTGGACATTAGCATGCTGAATGATTATTCTTCACCGGCCATACATTTCCTTGCCTCCTACACCTGTTAAATCACCGAATGTCATTATTACCCTACATGATTGTTTTAGGTACCGGTGTAAGCTGGGGACTGTCTTTTTCCCTATTACGCATCGCTTCTGAGTCTGGTTTTCACCCCTTTGGCCTGACTCTCTGGCAAGTCATCATTACGGCAATTTTTCTGTTGCCCATCTGCCTGATCAAAGGCCGGTATCGAAATTTTTCGTGGCGGTCCTGCAAATATTATATCGTTTTGGCGTTAGTAGGAAATGCGGTACCAAGCGTACTGTACTTTTACTCTGCACCCCATGTATCAGTGGGTTTGCTAGCAATTACGATTGCATTGGTACCAATGCTGACCTATGCACTGGCATGGATGGTTAAACTTGAACCCTTTGCTATAAAACGCATACTGGGGATTCTGTTTGGATTTACAGCAGTGTCTATTCTGGTGCTGCCAGAAACCAGCCTGCCAGATCCGGGCATGGCATTCTGGTTGATTCTCGTCATAGGATCAGCCCTTTGCTACGCCATAGAAAGTGTTTACGTAGATGCGGTAATACCCAAGACTGACGATGTCATTATTTTGCTTGCTGGAGCACAACTGTTCTCTATTGTATTCCTGGCGCCTCTGGTATTTATTACTGATTCTTTCGCGCCAATATCACTGCCTTTGGATCAGGCTACTTATGCACTCATAGTTATGAGTATTATCAACATTTGTTGTTATATGGCTTTCCTAACCTTGATACGGCTATCTGGATCCGTTTTTGCCTGCCAGACAGGATATGTAGTCACTCTAGCTGGTGTTTTCTGGGGAATTTGGTTATTTAACGAACAACATTCAGGCTGGGTGTGGCTGGCACTGGCATTCATGATGGCCGGTGTTTTTCTGGTGACACCACGCCAGACCGAAAAACACAGTTAATCAATTTGCTTCTGCGGCAACGATACGATTGTGCGCATCAAGTGCTGCAACCTTGTAGGCCTCGGCCAGAGTTGGATAGTTGAAGACATTCTCAAGAAAATAGTTTAGCGATCCTTTCAAGGTCAATACTGCCTGACCGATATGAATCAATTCGGTGGCACCTTCACCAACAATATGCACACCTAACAGGCGTTTGGTTTTCAGGGAAAAGATCGTTTTCATTAAGCCAGACTGTAAGCCCATTACCCTGCCCCGAGATGTCTCGCGCAAAGGAGCAACACCTATCTCATAGGGTATTTTGTGCTCGATAACGGATTCTTCCGTCATGCCAACAGAAGAAATTTCAGGTACGGAATAAATACCATAGGGAAAGTACTCCGGCGCCTTATGCACGGGTTGATCCAGTGCATGCAAGGCCGCAATACGCCCTTGTTCCAGGGAGGTAGATGCCAGGCTTGGAAAACCTATAACGTCACCTGCGGCATAAATATTCTCCTTACTGCTACGGAAATATTCATCAACTTTAATACGATTGCGGTGATCTATCTCGATGCCTATTTTATCAAGACCCAGATCGGTAGTTGCACCCACACGGCCAGCGGCAAACAACACCACATCGGAAGCAATAGCACGACCATTCTCCATACGTACCACGGCGCCGCCGTTTTTGCGTGGACTTATCTCACTAACTTTCTGCCCAAACTGAACTCGCAAACCGTTATCGATAAGATCGTGTTGAAAGTAACGAATCACCTCGGCATCGACAAAGTCCAGCATGGTATCGCGGGGCTCTACCAATGTGACGTTCACATCCAGGGCACGGAAAATTGTCGCGTATTCAACACCAATTACTCCTGCACCAATAACCGTCAACGAGCGTGGCAAAGTCTGCATTTTTAGCACTTCGTCACTATCAATTATGCTGTGGCCATTGAAGGGGATATTATCAGGACGATAGGTCTTGGTACCTACGGCGATGATCATCTTTTGCGCTTTTACGCAGTGTAGCTCACCACTGCCGGGATCTACTTCAACAGTTTGATCGTCAATAAAGCGGGCATGTCCATGGAGTATGTCTACATGGTTGCGAGTCAACTGATGTTCCAGAATATCCACTTCATTTTGCAGCGTGATATCCACACGCTCCATTAAGTCCGCAGCCGATATATTTTGCTTAGCTCGATAAGAACGACCATAGAAGCCCCGTTCGCGCCAGCCACTTAAATTCAATACTGTTTCCCGCAAGGTCTTGCTGGGAACCGTGCCAGTATGCACACATACCCCACCAATCTGAACTTGACCATCGACTATGGCTGCGCGGCGCCCAATCTTAGCTGCCTGTATTGCGGCGGCCTTACCTGCAGGGCCACTGCCAATGACTAAAAGATCGTAGGTTTGGATGTCTTGATGCATGTGGTTTTCGGGATCGTTAAAGGAATAGAGTGATATGGCCACCCATGTTACCCCTTCCATGAAACATAATCAAAGCACTCCTAAACATGGCGTACAAAATCGAATATTGGTACTAGAACAAACTCAATTGTTCAAGCCGCAACGCATTTTCGTGTCGCAACAACCAGTTTTTTCGTTCCACTCCACTGGCGTATCCTGTCATTGACTGATTTGCGCCAACCACTCGATGACAGGGAATTACGATAGCTATGGGATTGGCGCCACAGGCAGCTCCTACAGAACGAGACGCTCCAATATTGCTTACCTGTCGAGCGAGGTCACCATAGGTGCGGGTTTCTCCAGTTGGGATCTCCTGCAGTAGTTTCCAGATTTCTAGCTGGAACGGGGTCCCCTGCGTGTGCACTTTAAGCGCCGTAATAGCCGCTAGCTCGCCAGATAGATAGGCTGTCAAAGCCTCAATAACTGAACCATTGGCTGGAGTATCAACACTCTGCCATTGCTCAGCACCGAATTGCTGATCAAAGTATTGGTGGCTGCGTGAGGTATATTCAATCCAGTCCAGCGCATACAGGCAATTTCGCTCATCCTGGTAAACCTGCATGTCTCCCATCGGAGTAGAAAAGCTACTAACAAAAAGCTGAAGGATTTGTGACACGAGTTGGCTTAATCGCGGAAGTTAGAGTTTTCTCGATCTAGCTGACGAATTAGGGCGTCCCAGGACTGCATAACAAAACTCGCTGGTCCATCCGCCGTGGGCCTTAAAGAGCCGGCCAGTCGGTCACTGGTGGCCTGGTCTGGATACACAGTTTCCACATTACAAGCTAGCACGTCGACCTGAACCTTACAGGCAATTTCCAGGTAATAAAGAAAGAAGAACGCTTCAGGTATGGTTCTACCTGCAGATAAAAGTCCGTGATTATTCATTATCATGACCCATTTATCCGCCATGTCCTCACCCAGCCTGCGACATTCTTCTTCGTTATCGACGGCGTAACCATAGGGGTGATAGCAAACCAAGTCTCTTAGTTCACCAGCATGCTGACTAAGCGGCAAGAGCCCCTGCTTCATGCAGGAAACAGCAATTCCTGCACGAGTATGGCTATGTAATACAGAATGCACATCGGGCCTTGCCTTCAACACAGCACTATGAATTGCATGACCCGCATCATTGTAGGGATAGTCACCTGCCACTACATTCCCATCGAAATCCACTTTAATTAAGTTGGAAGCAGTAATTTCCTGAAATAACAAACCATAAGGATTGATCAAATAATGCTTTGGTTCGTCGGGCACACGGGCGCTTAGATGGGTAAATATCAGATCAGTCCAGCCAAACTTAATAAACAGACGATAACAGGCAGCCAGGTCCTGGCGAACCTGCATTTCCTTATCAGAGATAGTTGCGGTCATAGTGGTATCCTGGTTGGTTTAATCGGCCTGCATATTATTCGCATACCAGTGGGCGAAGTTTGCCACACTTGGTTCCAGTTCTGAAAATCGACCTGGCCGGGCATAGGGAGAAGACAGCCCAGTTTGTTGGCTATAAAGAAAGGGTAAATCTTCCTGTACGGCCAGATCTATCCTTTCGTAATAGTGTTCCGAGAGTTCTGCGAAATCCTCACGCTCCAGGCTTCCTGGTGGAAAGCACACCGTCTGCATAATATGAGTTTTAGTCGCGGAAATCGGATAGGCCGAATAGATCCACAGACAATCCGCAGCGGCGGCAAAAGTGACATTGGGATAAACCCAGGTATAACGTATACCCTGCGCATTGCGGCCCGTAAGGCATTTTGCTGCAGGTAATGCCTGTGACTGATGCTCACTCAGTAAAGAAGCATTCGCCGTTATATCGCCAAACTGTGTTGTGAAACATCCATCAACTGAATTCGGCGCATCAGGTTCGGGGTAAAATCCGCCAATGGATGACGGGTGCACATAGGGCAAATGATAATACTCGTTAAATACCTCAATAAATGCCTTCCAGTTACAATTTACTACAAACTCGCGATTGCGAGTAGTTTCCCATTCAGACAGTTGCCAGGGAGCATGAATGATTGAGAAGTCTTTAAACCAGTCCGACGCATCGCAATTCTTTTCGGGATTGATAAAGACAAATCCCTCTTGCTCTGTAAGCGAAAACTCAACCAGACCATAGTACTTTGCATCTAGTTCCCCGGCGTGTTTCATGCGTGGAGCAAAAGTAAGCTCACCATCGAGGTCATAGGTCCAGCTATGAAACGGACAGCGTATGCGTTTACAGCTGCCATGGCCTTCAAGTAGCGTACTACCACGATGCCGACAGGTATTGGCGAAGGACTTTAGCTGACCACTTTGATTGCGTATTAGCAGAACTGAGATTGTGCCTATTTGAAAAACCTTGAAATCACCAGCAGCTGGGCAGGAGTCCGCCCGCCCGATACTCACCCAGCCACGTCGGAATAAATTCTCGACCTCATAATCAAAAATTCCGCTGTCGGAATAACACACTGGCGGCAATGTCGCTGAGGACGCTGACTCAGAACTGACATAAGCCAGTGCGTCCCTGGTTTCTGTTGGGAGAGGAGCAAGTTGGTTCATAATTTCAAAACAGTGACAAAAACTTGAATTTCGGTATTATAGCGATGGAATTTCTTCTGCAAAGGTATACAACATGAGCAAAGCACAGTGTCTATGTGGTGATGTTAGCTGGCAATACACCGGTCAACCAACATCAGCCTACCATTGTCATTGCGCCATGTGCCGCAAGGCCCACGGTGCCTCATTTGCTACCTACTACTTCGTCAATGCAGACCAATTTAGCTGGCTTGGCGATACAGTGAGCATTGTTGATTACCAATCTTCGCCAACACTCACTCGCTGTTTCTGTGGCAAATGTGGCTCCGTAGTACCAAACATCGAAGACGACGGCTCTAGTGTATTCATTCCTGCTGGTAATCATACGACGGGACACCCAGTTCAGGGGCACATTTTTACGGCATCCAAAGCGCCGTGGTTCAACATTACCGACAATCTACCTCAACACCTGGCCTATACGCCAGAAGATGGTGATTTACCGGTTTATGATAAGAGCCCAAAGGACCCCTCGGTAGCAGACACCCTGCGCGGTAGCTGTTTATGTGGTGGGGTCACTTTTCGTCTGACAGAGCCATTTAAGATAGTGCGCAACTGCTTTTGCGAGCGTTGCAGGCGAGCCCGTTCCGCCGCCCATACCACCAATGGTTTTACCAGTGATGAAGCGTTGATTTTCACCAGCGGCGAAGACAAGATTAAGACCTACAAAATACCCGACGCGCAGTTTTTTACCCATGCTTTTTGTGAGGACTGCGGCTCAGGTGTACCGCGTATAGATGCGAACCGAAAAATTGCTATCACGCCGTTGGGAGCTTTGGATGATGATCCCGGCGAATGTCGTATTGAGAATATTTTTACCGCATACAAGCCAGAATGGTTCGAACTGACCGATTCTTTGCCAACCTTTGCTGAAGGACCCGGTTAGGCCACAGACCTTTAACCGGACTTGCGTGCGCACATCACTGTGACGCGTTGAATGCCTTGTAGGCTGCGGTAAAGCCCACTAAAGAAACCGGTACCGTGACTGCCTGCCCACGAGGCTCAACAAAAGACACTTTCATTTCGTTGCCGCTTTTCAGGGCTTTGAGCAAATCGTCACGCAACAACATACCCGCATAACAGCCCTGGGGGTCGCAGCGTTCATAGGCATTCTGTTTTAGTTCACCACCATCGATCGCAATCACCAGGCCTCTTTTCAGATGTACGCCCCAGGGTACGGTGAATATTGCCGTGTCGACTATTTCAGCGGTATCTTTGTCTATCACCTGTTTAACCAGTTGCACCGTAAGAATATGTTGGCCGGTATCCAGATTAAGTCGCTGAAACATAGCGCAGGCTTTTTTCGTCGTGTCGGCTTGACGAGTGCAACGGACTGCCCAATTTTGAAAACTCAGCATTTCGGCATCAGGGCTCACGTTACTATCATCGCTGGTGGTTTGAGCCAGGGTTACTGATCCTGACAAGCACATAGTTACTAACAAAGAATAAAAAAGTGATTTCATACTAAACCTGCAAATAACAACTCCTAAAAAAATCGTGAAATTCCTTAGTTATCTTTACTAAGCGGCTCATTCAGCTCAATGGGGTAGCCGTCGGGGTCTTTTATAAAAGCGAGCACACGTGTGCCGCTTTTCATTGGTGAAGGCTCTTTAGAGAATTTAACACCCTGTTCTTTCAGGTAGGCACTTGCAGCATAAACATCTGAAACCTTTATTGCCAGATGACCCCAGCCATTACCACGATCGTAGTCATCTTGCTGATCCCAGTTGTAGGTGATCTCAAGATTTGTGCCACTATCTTCATCGGTGTAGCCAACGAAAGTATTGGTAAATCGTCCTTCTGGATACTCGTTCTGACGCAGAATCTTCATACCCAGAATGCGCGTATAAAAGTCCAGTGTACGGTCCAGACTGCGAACCCGAATCATGGTGTGATCAAGCCGAAAGTCCGGCAGAGCAGTATTGTTCTCGCTCATGGTTTACCTAAGTACGTAGTGAAATTGAAAATATTGATGCATACGTGCATCTAGAGAAGACACGACTTTAACAGAATTTACTATGTTATCGAATCATAGCCTCAGCAACCAGTTCCTGAAAACGTCTCACACTGGATTCCCAGTGTGGAGATAACAGGCCACCCTGCTCCGCAACAACGGAATGACGCCCCTGTTGCAGTCTTTCGCACATACCATGATCTTCAAGATGCACACTGCGCCATAAATTATGTAAGCCTTCGGCGATCGCCTCATCCCTAGCAGAATCTTTGTGTAGATAAATTACCCGCTTTTGTTCAGTGTGTTCAGCATCAATAGCCTGATTAAGATGCACACCGATTTGGTCTGGGTAGTAACTCCCCAGCACGAAATTAGGAAATAAAGTCAAATAACGTGAACTGACTGCCAGTGTGTCAGCAGGCTTACCAGCTAGATCACTATCGTCGAGGTCAATTGCACTGCCGAGGCAATGATCATGCATAACCACATAATGATCTTCCAGCGGCTGACTGGTGGTAGTTTTGTGCACAAACTGAACATGATAGGGCTCGATAAAATTTTCCATCAGGAGCTTCCAGTTGCACTGCACAGAACCCATATTCACAGTTGTCACCGGTAAAAAATCGGTGACAACTGCATCTCCTAGTTGATCTTTCAGCGGTTGTATATGTGCTTCAAAGGAACCTGCGCTGCCATCCAGATTAATAAATATCCAGTCATGCCAGACTTCAGAGTCAACTTTAAGCAGTCCATTTTCCTTTAGATCAAAACCTTCTGGCAGGCTGCCCTTTGGACCACCGAAATAGGGTGCCAGGCGTAACTCACCATTTAGATCATAAGACCAGCGATGGTAGGGGCAGGTAATCATCTTATGGCAGTGCTGCTTCTCGTCAACCAGCTTGAGATTGCGGTGTCGACACACATTATGAAAAACCTGAATGCGATGATCTGCCCCACGAACCAACAACAGCGGTTTGCCTGCTAGCGTAATCGGTTGCACGTCTCCCGGGGCTGGAATCTCATGAGCAAATCCTGCAAATGCCCAATGACGACTGAGCACATTTTCCTGTTCGTCACGAAAAAAACCAGGGTCGGTATAGGCAGATCCTGGCAAACCATGCCGAACAACCTTACCTGATTCATAAAAGTGAGACATATTTTCAACCACACGCGATGCCATGATTTACTCCACTAACGCAACTGACAAAAACAATTAACTGAGGGGTGGATTGTATTGAAAGATTAAAGAGTGAAACTTGTCTTTAAGCGCAACAATTTGGCTCAGAATTCATAATCTTTACCGCCAGGGCAAGACAAAGTTGGAGGAAAATCTCATTTAGCCAGTATTGAGGTCAGGAAACCTTTTAAAAGTCTTATTTCGGGTAGTAGAAATTATTTGAATAATTTTGTTGCAGTGCACAAATCATGCTGTTATGATGCACTGCAACAAACGAGAACAATCTCGAATCCAAATTTTCACTTTTTTGAATAGGTAATCAATCATGCCAGCAGCTAAACCCCAAGTACCTGAATTTAATCTGGAAGCCGCTTTCGCACCTATGCAAGCTTTAAATGCCCTGGTTATGCAAAACACCACCAAGGTAGTTGAAATGCAATTCGCCGCCGCACGTAAGTTTGCTGATATGGCCCTTACCGGTGCTCGTGAAGTAGCTGAGCTAAAAGATCCAGCAGCTTTCCAGGCCTATGTTGCCAAACAGCCAGAAGCGATGAAGGTTTTCGCTGAAGATATGGCTGCTGATGCACAGGAAATGACCAAACTGGGTGTTGCCTATGCGCAGGAAGCTGGTAAAGTAGTTTCTGAAAGTGCAAAGAAAGCTGCTTAAACAGTTTTTTGCCTCGGCCAAATAGCCGGGGCTGATGCCTAAGCGGCATCGAAAGTTTTATCTCCTCCTAAGTAATTTTCGCCCCGAATCTTTTTCGGGGCTTTTTTTGCCCATTTTTGTCAACATACTAATTTTCACCACTAGCCCCAGAGCTCGATGCCTCATCAATTCAGGGTGTACCGAACTACCCATTATTTTTACTATAACCAAATAGCACCTCGATTAGCCCAGCTAATAATATTGCAAAGGCACCCATCCACTGCAACAAAATCATTGATTCCTCTGGAACCATAATCGAGGCACTAGTGATTGCCACAACAACCTCCGACATGGCCAAGATGCCAACACGACCAGGAAATAGTAATTGGGAAACTCTAAATATTATACAAAAACTGGGTAGCAAAATAACGATAGACCAGAATGCTGCCGTCGGGAAAGCCTCTTTCATCATCACCAGATCCGGTAGAGGGTCAGCATAGAAGACCCCTGCAAATATTGCTGACATAAGCGTTGTTGAAACAAATATCAGGGTTGCCAAAGGTAAGATGGGAATATTTGACCAACGATTGAGTGTGGCCACACCAATTGCCCAGAACACACCAGATAACAGGCTATAGAAATCTCCTATATTCAGCGGGTAATCCTTGGTTCCGCCATTGGATAGTAGTAGAAATAATCCCAGAAACGCGACACTAATAGCAATAATTCGAGCTTTGGTTAAGCGTTCCGATAGCCAGATTACTCCAATCATTGTAGACCAGACCGGCGTTAAGTAATAAAGCAATGTAGCCCTTACTATAGTGGTTTCCACCAACCCGTTTGCAAACAAGGTAAACGCCAGGCCGATCATTACAGAGGCGAGCAAAGTCGGGACTATAATGCCGGACAATTTTCTGAAGTTAAACGCCAGCCAAGGGCACAAAATAATCAACGGGCAGGCGTTAAAAAAAACCACACTCCAGGCACCTGTCATACCGGTGCTTTCGATACTTCGTAGCGGATACCAGTAGAGACCCCAGGCCGCAGCGCTTAATACCAGCGCCAGACTTAATGTCTTATCCGAATATTCTTTTGAAAACAATGCTAACCGGATTGATTAGTGTGAGCGCAGATTTTGTTGACATCCGGGTCCCGGACATAGGCGTAATAGATCTCACCATCAGCAGGTCTTGGTCCGGGTGATCCCTCGTCGATTGCGCCTCTTCCCAGAGCAATGCTATGGAAGCCATCGACAGCAAGTCTTGATTCAGCAACCAGCGCAATCATGGAGCCATTACCAAAAGATGCCGCCTGCTGATTAATGGGCAAGGTAACGTAAAATTCTATTTCTGCAGGTTTATCTAAAGGAGCATAGGCGGCATAGGTATCAAGGGTTTCGACCCTGGCCAGTCCCAGAGGGTCGAGTATTGCATCATAGAAAGCTGTTGAGTATTCCAGGTCATTGGCGCCAACCATTACGTATCCAATCATGATGCTATCCTTCAATAAAATAAAATAATATTTTCGAGACAATTAGGATTATTGTCCTGAACAGAGATCAAAGGCAACATACTGAATAGTCACGCCGCGCTTAGAAGTACCACTGTGGCAACGGTTTTATTCTTATAAAGCCTTTGCTCTGTAAGCATTAGAATCAAGCGTTATGCTAGCGATACTTTCTATTTTTAGCTTGGCTTCACTGTGCTTGTCAACATTGTAGCTATCACGGGGAAGCATTTTTAATAGTACCCATTCAAGCTCAGAAATCACCTCGGCGTTTTCAAGTCGCGTAGTGGTACTGCCACTACGAATCCAAATGCCATCAATTAACAGTCCTAGATGTAATGCAATTCGTTTGGCACCCGCTTTGTTCAAAAAATACTTCAGCTCATGCTGAAAATTACTTTCGATGCGTCTGTTACAAGCAACTTGAACGCGCTGACACTGCTTACTTTGCTGGACTTCAGATATTAATGATACCCATGCCTGGCAAACTCTCGGATGGAAGGTAGTATCGGAAAAATTAGCAAAGATAATAGCCCATAATCTTTCATAGGGTGTATGTGAGTATCTATACAATTCGATTACGGCTTCACTTAGCAAAGAATTTGATCTTCTAAATACCGCCTCAAGCAGGACGCTTTTATCCTTGAAGTGATGAAGCACCACACCTTTCGAAACGCCTGCTATCTCACCGACTTTATCCAGCGTAGTTTTACGAAGTCCATAGCGCAGGACCGCCTCGAAGGCCGCTTGTGATAGCTCCGCGCGTCGAACATTACCGATGGAACCTGTTTTCATGTTGGTGAAATCTCTAAATACGTTCTTGCATATCCATCTCAATTCCTCCCAGGCACCACTTTTAGTGGTCAATGAAAAGATAAAGTCAACATATTGATAATAAGTTATTTTGGACATGCGTCCAAGTAAAAAAACACTTAGCGATCTATAAGAGGCTCTGCAAAAGTTAAAACCTCCATTTGACGCAAAGGCGCATTAGCAATGCTCAATAGAATAAGTGATTGAAAAATAGGGGAAAAGAACAAACATTCCTGATTACTCAATTTTTTTAGAAAATGCCGAAGCAAAACCCGCAGCAATACAATTGTAGTGTTAGGATATTGGGGATAGTTTTCCGGCATTCATTTTCGAGGATCTGTTTTGTCTGCTTTAAACCCTACTTCGGACCTGTCCGAAATCGATCAGCCAGCAATCCAGCGCTATCGTCTGAAACGTATTCGACAGCAGTTGGAAGAACAGGATGTTGCGGGAGTATTACTCTTCGATCCTGTCAATATCCGCTATGCCAACGGTTCCAGAAACATGCAGGTTTGGACCATGCACAATTTCTGTCGTTACGCCTTGATTCTTAATGGCGGTCCATCTTTGATGTTCGAACCCGGCACCTCGCAACATCTACTCACAGATCTGTCCACCATAGACGAAGTTCTGCCCGCCTGGTCGACGGACTATATGACCGCCAGTTA
>JBLHGU010000031.1:0-38534 GCA_047615875.1 Parasphingorhabdus sp. | reverse complement strand
TCATTGCGGTCATTGCGGTCATTGCGAGCCGCAGGCGCGGCAATCTCATCATGGATGCAGAGCTATAAAAATCAGGAGTTTAGGTAGGTCGGATTAGCGTAGCGTAATGCCGACCTACCAGCAGTGCCTCTGGGTATGCCCGTTTTAGGCAAGGCGTAGCCTTTACCGATAAAATAAAACCGGTTCGCTAAAATGCTCATCTCGTTTCGTCTATCCTACGTTTGTAGAATACTCAAACCGGATACTGTCTATGTCAATAACACGGTCGGTTATATATAGTTCATCAATTACTCACAGTTTACATAGGGGTTTTCAAGTGACGATAGAAAGGGTCGAGCGCAAGCTGACGACGATCTTGGCCGCTGATGTGGTCAGCTACTCCCGTCTTATGGGCGAGGACGAGCTGAGCACGTTGAACGCACTCAAAGCCGACCGCAAGGAACTGATCGAACCCAAACTGGCGCACTACCACGGTCGTATTGTTAAGCTAATGGGCGATGGTGTGCTCATGGAATTTCGCAGTGTCGTGGACGCTGTTACCTTCGCCATCGAGTTGCAAACGGCACTGCGGGAACGCAATGTTGAAGTAGCAGAGAATCGACGGATCGTCTACCGCATCGGGATCAATCTTGGCGATATCATCGTCGAGGAGGAGGATGTTTATGGTGATGGTGTTAACGTGGCGGCGAGACTAGAGAGTTTGGCGGCACCAGGCGGGATTTGCCTCTCTCGCGCCGCGCGGGATCAAGTCCGCGATCGCATGGATGTCACTCTCGAGGACCTTGGGGAGATAGAGGTTAAGAACATTGCCCGTCCTCTACGTTGCTTCGCAGTTCGACTTGACGACGGCAACTATAATCCGCAACAAACTATAGTGGAGCATTCGCATGCTCCGACTCTACCAAACAAGCCTTCTATCGCTGTCCTACCGTTTAATAACATGAGCGGAGACCCGGAACAGGAGTACTTTGCCGATGGGATGGTCGAGGACATAATTACGGCTCTGTCTCAGCTGGATCAGTTGTTTGTCATCGCACGCAATTCCAGCTTTACTTACAAGGGTAGATCCGTGGACGTACGGCAGGTCTCCAATGAACTCGGTGTTCGATACGTGCTGGAAGGCAGCGTCCGCAAGTCGGGTAATCGAATTCGCATAACCGGTCAGCTGATCGATGGCTCTAGCGGCGCTCACCTCTGGGCCAATCGCTTCGACGGCCGCTTAGAGGATGTTTTCGATTTACAGGATCAAATAACCGAAAGCGTGGTCGGTTCGATCGAACCGACGCTGCGTAAGGCTGAAATCGAGCGGTCGAAAAAAATACGGCCAGAAAACCTAGACGCCTACGACCTTTATTTGCGTGCTCTACAGCACACTTATGCCATGCAACCGGATGACAACACCGAGGCATTGAGACTACTCCATGAGGCAATTGAACTCGATCCAAGCTATGCCCCCGCGCTTGCCTATGCTGCTTGGTGCTACGAGCAGCGTTTGACGAGGGAGTGGGAAACGGTACAGGAAAATGACGCGACAACTAGCATTGCACTGGCCCGCAGAGCAATCGCCACCAACAGCAACGATGCCAATGCCATGGCTGCGGCCGGGTTTGCCCTGTTAATGGTCGGCCGAGATTATGAAGTGGGACTGAGCACTTTAGACCGCGCTCTTTCCATAAACCCGAACGCCGCGCCAATATCCATGTTCGCAGGTTGGGGTAACATCTTTGCAGGCAAATCAGACGTCGCTCTACCCTGCTTTGAGCGCGCTCAACGCTTGAGCCCCTCTGATCCGGGAAGCTTTTTCTTCGTGACTGGCGCCGCGATGGCACACCTGTTTTCCGGCCATGTCGATGAGGCGTTGGAGATGGCCGGCAGATCAATGGCTTTAAACCCGAGCTGGGACACTACTCAGCTAGTTTTAGCTGCTGCGTCCAGCCAGCTTGGGCGCTCGGAGGAAGCTCGTGTCGCTGTCGCGAGGTTATTAGTGATCGATCCACGTTCAACAGTCTCGCGCTACGAAGAATTGATGCGGTTCAAGTACAAAAAAGACCTCGAGGTAATACTCGAAGGTCTGCGCGCTGGCGGTCTACCCCAGTGATAAAAAGCATCAAATATCGTGATGCCACTTTGCCTAGTTCCACTTTCGGAATTGGATATTAGTTTCATTTGTATATTGTAGCGGTAGGTCGGCTATGGCCAAATCAGAGTCAGATTGGAGATTAGTCGACTGGCTCTAATGGGCAAAACTCAGCCAGATTAAAGTTTATTGGAATGTCTCTAATGGGCCATCTATCGCACAAAACCACTGTCTAGTCTAATCAAATACTATCTCGGTAATTGGTCAGGAAAGATTCTGACTCTTACACAACTGGCATTGTAGATTTCGTCCAATCTAAGGCGACGACCATAGTCTTTTAAATCTCCTTAATGGCTTGACCACTATCTTTAGGGATTCTGCAAAGCGGGAGTTGATGTGGAGAATTGGATACATCTTAGGAATGGGCATTTAAAAGCTTCTTGTAGATACGCCATGAGGGCATAAATTTGTCCATCAGTGAGTAAAAACGTTTGTTGTGGTAACGCTCATGTAAATGGACCAACTCATGCACCAGGACATATTCCAGGCACTCGGCTGGTTTTTTTGCCAGCTCCAGATTTAACCAAATTCGTCGCTTTAGAATATTGCAACTACCCCACCGGGTCTTCATTTTCTTAACACCCCACTGCTGCGCTTCTTTTCCCACAACAGGTTGCCATTTCTCTAATAGACCCGGCATTCTCTTTTTTAGCTCGTCTCGATACCAGTTATTTAGAACTTTCGCTCTAGTTTCCGTGGATGACTTTGGACGCACCGACAAATTTAGCCTCCCGGAAGCGAGTAATATCACACCTGGTTTCGAATTGCATTCTAATACATCCAAAGTATATGACTTACCAAATACCGAGTGGTTCTCACCGGACACAAATTGTACTGGTGGGTTGATTGTTTGATACTTAAAGGTCTCCTGATGCTTGATAATCCACGCTAGCCTGGAGGTTATAGCGAGCCTTATCTCGGCGTCAGTCATTCGCTTGGGCACAGATAATCGAACCTGACCATCGGGCGGTCGCACAACAAAATTCAGATTTTTTATGCTTTTTCTTAGAACCTGAATTTCTATTCCGCTAACGGTAACAGATGCAGCAGAAACTACAGCGCGCGTTCTTCTTTTTAGTAACATGCCAGATAAGGATAGTCTTTTGGGGGTTGCCGACTAATTGTACCCGTTATCATCCAGATAGGCAGGTCCGCAAAACAACCTCAATCCGTTAAAACACCTGCACGATAGTCACTGATAGCCTGCTCAATCTCGGCTCGGGTATTCATCACAAAAGGTCCATAATTGGCTATAGGTTCGTTGATAGGTGCGGCACTCAAAAATAGAAGTCCGGCATCTTCCTGGGCCGTAATGGTTACCTGCTCACCATTACTAAATTGAGCCAGCTGCCCTTGATCAATACTCTGCCCATCTACCTGTAACTGACCTTTGTAGACATAAGCGATAGCGTTATGTTCCTGAAGGGTTGGAATGTCTATCGCGGTATTGGCTGAAAGGCGAATATCAAAATACGATGGATTGGTAGCAACTTCCTTGACGGGACCTTCAACTCCAAGCAGGCTGCCTGCAATGACGCGCACCAGTCCACCTTCTGATAAAGATACTTGCGGTACCTGCTCTGGATCAAACTCCTGGTATCGAGCAGGCTGCATTTTATCTTTCGCAGGCAAATTTACCCATATCTGAAAACCATGCAGTCGTCCTTCTTCCTGCTCCGGCATTTCTGAATGAATCACTCCCTTGCCTGCGGTCATCCATTGCACACCACCGGTTCTTAAGTGACCTTCATTACCCATATGGTCTCGATGAGTAAAGGCACCTTCCAACATATAAGTAACGGTTTCAAAACCGCGATGTGGGTGAGATGGAAACCCACCGATATAATCCGCTGCATCGTCTGAAGCAATTTCGTCGAATAACAAGAATGGATCCAGAGCACCAATATCTCCGTTCGTCGCGACACGTCGTATTTTTACGCCATCACCATCACTGGTGGGTTTACTGTTAAACAGTTTTAAAATTTTTCGATTAGTCATTTGAATTTTTCTCTAGCGACCGGCATCAAAACCGGCGAATTCAATACCGGTAAGATCGGAAACATCGCGCTTCCAACTGGTGATATCCGCTTTATTAAACTGATTCAGGTGATCATGTCCACAAGCTCTAGCTAGTACTTGCATCAATTCCACGGATGCACCAAAAAACGTAGCTAGACGTTTGGCGGAAGATGCCACGTCTAGTTTTGCCCTTAACTCCGGTTTCTGCGTAGCAATACCGGCTGGGCAGTTGTTGGTGTTACACATACGTGCAGCAACACAACCGATGGACTGCATGGCGGAGTTGGAAAGAGCTACGCCATCGGCACCCAGCGCCATGGCTTTGGCAAAATCCGTGGCAACACGCAGCCCGCCGGTTATAATCAGTGTGACATCGGCCCTGCCCTGTTTATTCAGATAATGCCTGGCCCGGGCTAGTGCCGCCATGGTGGGAACAGATATATGATCTCTGAAAATTATCGGTGCGGCACCGGTGCCACCGCCACGTCCATCCAGAATAATGTAATCGGCACCGGCCTTAAGTGCGAAATCAATGTCTGCCTCAATGTGATTGGCAGACAACTTCATGCCAATAGGTATGCCGCCACTAATCTCACGAACTCGGTCACCAAATTTCCTAAAGTCTTCGACACTGCTTAAGTCGGTAAAAGTTGCCGGCGACACTGCTGCGGTTTTTTCGGCAAGACCTCTGACTTGAGCGATTTTCCCGACCACTTTATTACCCGGTAAATGACCACCAGTGCCAGTTTTTGCCCCTTGTCCGCCTTTGAAATGAAATGCCTGCACTTTCTCCAACAACTCCTCTTTGAAACCAAATTTAGCTGATGCCAATTCATAGAAGTAGCGTGAGTTCTCACTTTGCTCTTCCGGTAACATACCGCCCTCACCTGAGCAAATACCGGTGCCGGCTAGTTCGGCTCCCCTCGCCAATGCGGTTTTAGCTTCTTCAGACAGTGCACCAAAGCTCATGTCTGAAACAAATAGAGGTATGTCCAGAACCAAAGGTTTTTTGGCATTCGGACCGATAACCAGTTGTGTGCCTACAGAGGCATCATCAAGCAATGGTTTGATTGCCATTTGGGCAGTGAGAATCTGTATGTCATCCCAGCGTGGTAATGTGGTCAACGGCACGCCCATAGCCGACATTTCGCCATGATGGCCGACCTTGCTGAGGCCATGCTTCGCCAACTCATGAATAGCTTTTACGGTGGGCTCTTCTGGCGTTGGCTGAACGTCATCTACTGACCCTATAGATACAGCTACGGGTTTGGTATTTTTTGCCAGCTTTGTGTGTGAGCCATCACAGTAAGGAGGGTTTTTGGTTTGCTTGCACATGCACAAATGCGCCGTGCCAGATTCTTCTGCAGTGAAACCCTTTGGTGTGATGCCGGTACCACGATGGGAGCCATCACAAAACGGTTGATTACCTGAGCGCCCGCAGGCACACCAGTGATATTGCTCATCTTTTTCAAGCTCAACCGGTGTAGGTTTTGTGTCAGCAACTATGGCTTTATCCATTGGTTTTTCTCTGGTTGGGTGTCTAGTAAGAACGCCTTGAAGTTTGGTGAATTCAGGCTGATTTTCTTTGTGACTCTAAAGCGAACAATTCTCCTCGATTATGTGCTCGACCGTAATCAATACCGGGCCCATTGGGCACAATTTGCGTGGGATTAATCGATGTATGGCTGTAGTAGTAATGAGTTTTTATATGGAGCAGATCAACTGACTCCGCGATGCCTTCATATTGATACAACTCACGAACGTAGTTAGATAGATTGGCATAATCCTCTATTTGTTGTTTGTTCGTTTTGAAGTGTCCATAGTACACAGAATCAAAACGGATAAGAGTGGTAAACAAACGCCAATCGGCTTCAGTAATAGTATCACCCACCAAATAACGGGACCTGGAGAGAATCTGTTCAATGTGGTCCAGCGCGTCAAACAAACGACTATAAGCGATGTTGTAGGCTTCTTGAGTTGTGGCGAATCCTGCTCGATAAACACCGTTGTTGATGTTCTCGTAAACCAGGTCGTTGATCGTATCAATTTCTTCGCGCAGCTGATCGGGGTAATAGTCATCTGTATTACCGGTAATAAGATTAAAGGCCGTGTTAAACATACGAATAATTTCCGAAGACTCGTTACTGACTATGGTCTGCTGTTGTTTATCCCAGAGTACCGGAACCGTCACGCGACCGGTGTAATCTCTAACAGCGGCGGTGTACACCTGATGGAGGTAGCGTAAGTCTTGCAATGGGTTGTGTTGGGAAATTTCAGAAAAAAACCAACCCTGGTCAAGCATTTTGGCATCAACCACGGTTACTCCAATGTGGGCTTGCAGTTGTTTCAGCTTGCGAAAGATGAGTGTTCGATGTGCCCAGGGACAGGCCAGAGACACATACAAATGGTACCGCCCTGAGTCTGCCTTAAATCCACCCTCACCCGTAAGGGCGGGTTCGCCATCGGCCGTTACCCAGTTGCGAAAGCGCGCATCTTGCCTGGAAAACTCGCCCTTTTTATTCTGATACCACTGATCTTGCCAATTGCCATCTACTAATAAACCCATGTTTTTCTCACTAATATTTTATAAATACTGTTTAATTTTTTGCAGTATATTTATTTAATCTATTTGAAAAAATCGAAATTTTCCGATATAACTATTCAATATATTTGAATAGTTATGCTGTAAGCAATGTCAAACCTCGCTATTACCCTCGAAGCACTTGAAGTTCTCGACGCCATCGATCGCAAGGGTAGCTTCGCGGCGGCTGCAAATATTCTCTACAAAGTTCCTTCAGCCATCACTTATACGGTACAAAAACTGGAGCAGGACCTGGGCGTAACCTTGTTTGTAAAAAGCGGCCGTAAGTCCGTTCTCACACCGGCAGGTGAAATTTTGTTAGAGCAGGGTCGTGAAATCCTCGATGCGGCTGAGCGGCTCACGGAAACCACCCGGGTGGTTGATAGCGGCTGGGAATCCAGGTTGAATATTGTGCTGGATACTGCATTCGGCACACAGCATATCTACCCTTTGCTTACAGAATTTTTTGCTATCAAACCGGATATAGAGATCAATTTGCACCAAGAGGCACTGGGTGGTGGTTGGGATGCATTACTGGAAGGACGAACCGATATAGCGCTCGGCTTACCTGCCAGACCGAGTGAAATTAGTGGCTTTCACTGCACGCCTTTAACGAAAACCCGTTGGGTCTTTGCAGTACATGAGCATCATCCCCTGGCTTCTTTGAAACGCTCTCTGACTCGAGAAGATATCGAGTGTCATCGTGCAGTAGTTATTCGAGACAGTTCACAGAATCATGCCAAACTGACTCATCGGGTATTCAGCAAACAACCTGTATTGAGTGTACAAACCATGCAAGATAAAGCTGCCGCGCAAATAGCCGGATTGGGTGTTGGATTTATTCCCGAGTCAGTCATTCAGGAGGAACTTGCGAGCGGCGAAATGCTCCGACTTGAAGTACAGGGAGTTGAGGTTGATACCACCGTATATCTTGCCTGGCGACGAGGGCAAAAGGGTAAGGCACTTAACTGGTTTATAAGTAAACTCTCGAACGCCAATGCATTAGATAGCTAGAGCATTGCTTGCTAACTCGTACCGAGATGCATCTGTGCGAATTAGAAGGTTGGTATGAGAGTATAATCAGAAGGGTAATTGAACAAAGCGGATCTATGTTTCCAACTACAGCCTATCCTTATTCCGGTGATTTCTTTTGAATGACAACATACATGATGATCGCTACATCAGTAAATTAACCAAGGATAGCGTCGCCCTGATTATGGCAGGTGGTCGCGGTTCGCGGCTTAAAAATCTGACTCAATGGCGGGCCAAACCTGCCGTCTATTTCGGTGGAAAATTCAGGATTATCGATTTCCCACTGTCCAACTGTGTAAATTCTGGTATTCGGCGTGTTGGCGTATTAACACAGTACAAGGCACATTCCCTGATACGTCATATTGTGCGAGGCTGGACTCATTTCAAGTCCGAACTCGGCGAATTCGTCGATAT
Source organism: Parasphingorhabdus sp. (assembly GCA_047615875.1). Lineage (GTDB taxonomy): Bacteria > Pseudomonadota > Gammaproteobacteria > Arenicellales > CAJQKF01 > JBLHGU01. The sequence goes on along the minus strand of JBLHGU010000031.1, from coordinate 30,351 downwards.
TCTGCCTGCCTCACAGAGAATGTCTGATGACTGGTATGTTGGTACAGCAGATTCTATTTACCAGAACCGCGACATTATCAACGTATACAAACCGAAGTACGTCATTATTCTGGCCGGTGATCACATCTACAAAATGGACTATGGTCCTATGCTGGCGGCCCATGTACAGTCTGGCGCATCGCTCACTGTGGGTTGTATTGAAGTTCCTCTCAAAGAAGCTACTGCCTTTGGTGTTATGGCAGTGGACGATGCCTGGCGAATCACCGGCTTTGCAGAGAAACCAGCAATCCCGGCGCACATTCCAGGCAATCCGGATGAAGCACTGGCCTCTATGGGCATTTACGTCTTTGATCGGGAATTTCTGTTTCAGGTACTTGAAGAAGATGCCAATACCGCCGGATCGAGCCGAGATTTCGGTAAGGACATCGTTCCAAAACTGGTGGAAAACAGCAACGTGCTTGCTTATCCGTTCCGCGATCTGGAAACCAATGAGCGGGCCTACTGGCGCGATGTCGGCACCATAGATTCATTTTGGGAAGCCAATCTGGAATTAGTCGGTATCGATCCCGAGCTGAATCTATATGATGATGACTGGCCGATATGGACATACCAGGTTCAATTGCCACCAGCCAAGTTCGTACATGACGATGATGACCGCCGCGGTGTCGCCATTCAATCCATGGTATCTGGCGGTTGCATTGTGTCTGGAGCGGAAGTTAGAAACTCACTATTGTTTTCCAGCGTTGAAATTCATTCTTATAGCAAAATAGACCAGTCCGTTATTTTGCCTGAAGTAAATATTGGCTCTAGCTGTCGCATCAAACGTGCCGTTATTGATCGCAACTGCAATATTCCTGATGGCACCATTATTGGCGAAAACGAAACCGATGATCGTCGACGTTTCTATGTCTCGGAGGGCGGTATTGTCCTGGTAACACCAGATATGCTGGAACAGGAGTTTCCGCAATAAACACTATGTTACATATCGAAAACTCATTCAGGTTTCACGCCAATACATTTAAGCAGTTAAAGCCCTAAGCATGCGAGTTTTGCAAGTTGCCTCGGAAATGTTTCCGTTGATTAAAACCGGCGGCCTGGCGGATGTAGTTGGCAGTTTGCCTACTGCCCTAATTGCTGAACAAGTAGAGACAGCAGTACTACTACCTGGCTATCCAGGCCTTTTAAGCCAGTTAGAGTGGCAAGAGACCGAAACCAATATAAGGTTACCTGGAGATTTAGGAACGGTTTCGATACTGAAAGCCGCTGCGCAAGAAGATAATGTAGCGCGTTTTGCAGTCCAGGCCGACCATTGGTTTAATCGACCGGGTCCACCCTATGGACCCGATGCCAGAAGTTCCTGGCCCGACAACCACATGCGCTTCGCTGTGCTTGCGGCATCTGCGGTTGCTTTAGTCAAAACGGTTTGGCAAGCGGATATCATCCATGCTCACGATTGGCATGCAGGGCTATGTGGCGCCTATTTAAAGCTGGATTCAGAAATTAACATTCCCCTGGTTTTCACCATTCATAACCTTGCCTATCAAGGGATATTTGATGCAACAATACTGCCGGATCTGGGATTGCCCTGGGATATGTTTAACCTGGATGGTCTTGAGTACTACGACCAGGTTTCTTATATGAAAGGCGGCATTAATTTTGCGGATCGGGTTACCACTGTGAGTCCTGGTTATGCATCTGAAATTCAGACCAGTGAGTTCGGTCACGGCCTGGAAGGGCTGCTGGCATATCGCGGTGATGTATTAAAGGGCATACTCAATGGTGTAGATTACACACTTTGGAATCCTCAAACTGACACCGAAATTACGCAAAACTTTGCTGCGAACAAACTGCAAGATCGTTGCGTCAATAAAGTCAGTCTCTGTGAAAAGTTTGGCCTATCAAGTCAATCTAATCCCCTGGTAGGAGTCATCAGTCGCTTCACTTCCCAGAAAGGTTTGGACTTATTACTGGATGCTCTACCCGAGGCCATCTCTGCCGGTATCAACTTTGTGATTCTGGGTAGTGGAGATGAATACCTGGAGTCGGGCTTTAGCACTATCGCGACACAACACAGTGAACAGGTGGGAATATTTCTGGGTTACGACGAAGCTTTGGCCCACCAGATTTATGCGGGTGCGGATGCATTGCTTATTCCTTCTCGTTTTGAACCCTGCGGCCTGACCCAACTTTATGCAATGCGCTATGGTGCATTGCCAGTGGCGCGCCGAACGGGTGGGCTGGCCGATACGATTATAGATTTATCGGAGCATGCCAATACTGGCACGGGCTTCTTATTTGATGAGCAATCTCCAGCCGAGCTGCTGCAATGTTTGCAACGTATGCAGCAGACCTGGCACAACACCAATCAGTGGCGACTGAGTATGCAGCAAGCAATGTCCATGGATTTCGGATGGGACGTTGCGGCTAAAAACTATCGAGCTCTTTACCAATCTTTGTATTTGGAAATTACTTAAACATGAATGACTGGAACCATAACGTCATAGAATTTAAACCCGAATCGGTAGATTTAGATCCGGAGCGACTGAAGCGCTCCGTGGCTAATCGTTTAATGTACGCCGTGGGTAAAGATCCTATTACCGCCACAGAACTGGATTGGTTTTTCGCCATTGCCTTTGCGGTACGTGATCGCATGGTCAATCGCTGGATGCAGTCCTCTCGTCAGCATTATATAAAAGACCACAAGCGCGTGTATTACCTCTCAGCAGAATTTCTGATTGGGCGTTCACTGGACAATGCCCTGTCTGCTCTGGACATATTCGCCGAAATGCGTACCGGCCTTGAGGAAATGGGCCTTAGCCCGAGTCTTATCGAAGACCGCGAGGATGATCCCGCTTTAGGTAATGGTGGGCTCGGACGTTTAGCCGCCTGTTTTCTCGATTCTATGGCCGCACTCAATATCGCCGGTATGGGGTATGGCATTCGCTATGAGTATGGCATGTTCAAGCAGGGTCTTAAGGATGGCTGGCAAGTGGAGTATCCAGATCACTGGCTGGAGGATGGTAATCCCTGGGAGTTTCCACGACCAGAGGTGGTTTATTCGGTGAATTTTGGTGGACAAATTGAACATCAGAATGGCAAGTCTCGTTGGGTCCCTTCAGATGAAGTTAATGCTATGGCTTACGACATGTTGATACCTGGTTGGGGTACCGACAGTGTTAACACTTTGCGGTTGTGGTCAGCAAAATCTACCCACGACATTGATCTGGTGCAATTTAACCAGGGTAAATACACCGAAGCGGTAGCGCGTAAAAATCAATCCGAAACCGTATCCCGCGTGCTGTATCCCGACGACAGCACAGCTGAGGGTCGCGAGTTGCGTTTACGTCAGGAGTACTTTTTTGTCAGCGCATCGATTCAGGATCTTGTTAGAAGATTTTGTGAACATAATGATGACTGGGATCTGCTACCGGAAAAAGTTGCGGTGCATCTAAATGATACCCACCCTTCTTTGGCCATACCTGAATTAATGCGCATGTTGATAGACATCCATGAGCTTGAGTGGGATCACGCCTGGCGTCTTCTGCAACAGGTATTTTCTTATACCAACCATACTTTGATGCCGGAAGCTCTTGAGACCTGGCCAACAGAAGTTCTGTCACGGGTTCTACCACGCCACCTGGAATTAATTCTGCAAATGAATGAAAAATTTCTAAATGGCGTCGCCGAACAGCACCCGGGTGATACCGACTTATTGCGGCGGGTATCTCTAGTGGAAGAGGGCTACGAACAACGCATTCGTATGGGTCAACTCAGCGTGCTGGCCAGTCACAAAGTAAACGGTGTGTCTGCAGTACACAGTCAGCTGGTTAAAGACAGATTATTCCCGGATTTCAATCGTCTATTTCCGGGCCGTTTTATTAATATTACCAATGGTATTACCCATCGACGCTGGCTGGATCTGGCTAATCCCAAGCTCTCTGCTATGCTGGATGAATGTATCGGCAAGCAGTGGCGTCGTGATCTTTATGTGACCAGAAGCTTTGAGAAAATTGAGTCCGACCCGGAAAAGCTACACCAGTTTTCAGCAATCAAACTGAGCAATAAACAACGCTTGGCTAAAGTGATTTTTGAATCTACCGGCATCCGCGTAAATTCTCACGCGATGTTTGATGTACAGATTAAGCGTATGCATGAATATAAACGCCAGCTACTGAATGTCTTACAAGTTGTTGCACGCTATCAGCGCATACTAAAAAACCCGAACGAAGCCATTGTGCCAAGGGTGGTGGTGTTTTCTGGCAAAGCAGCATCGGCTTACTGGATGGCCAAGTTGATTATCAAGCTCATTAACGACGTTGCCAGAGTGGTCAACTCGGACGAGCGCGTGGGCAATAGACTTAAGGTTGTATTCCTGCCTAACTACAATGTCAGCCTTGCTCAACACATTATTGCTGCGGCAGATCTCTCGGAGCAGATTTCCACTGCCGGAACTGAAGCCTCGGGCACCGGAAACATGAAGCTGGCATTGAATGGTGCTTTGACCATCGGTACTGATGACGGTGCCAATATTGAAATCCGTGAAGAAGTCGGTGACGAAAATATTTTCATCTTTGGCCACAGTGTTGATGAAGTTGAAAACCTACGCACACGTGGGTATTTGCCGCGGACCTGTATCGATGCTGATGCAGAACTCGCTGAGGTAATAACCTCCATCCGGCAGGGTGATTTTTGTCCTGAGCAACTAGATCGCTACTCCGACCTGATCAATAATCTCGAGAATAGTGACTACTACCAGGTATTGGCAGATTTCCGATCTTACATGGATTGTCAGTCAAGAGTGGATCGACTCTATGAGGATCAAGATGCGTGGATCAGAAAAGCGCTGAAAAATGTCAGTCGTATGGGTAAATTTTCCAGTGACAGGGCTATCAGTGACTATGCAGAGAAGGTCTGGAAAGTGAGTGATCAGGTAGTACGTCAGGATGCTAGTGTTTCTTCAAACTAAGTTGCGTTGATTCCGGCACTTATTCACCTGGAGCCGGGTGACTCCACCCGCCTGGGTGCGACGATTCAGGCCGGCGGGGTTAACTTTGCGTTGTGGGCACCGCAGGCTGAGCGTGTTGAGCTATGTCTGTTTGATCCTGCTACTGAAGCAGAGGTTCAACGCATCGACCTGCCAGGCTTTAATGAGGGTGTATGGCATGGTTATGCTAATGGGCTGGGTAGTGGCCTGCTATATGGTTATCGAAGTCACGGGGAATGGTCGCCCAGACAGGGCTTAAGGTTTAATCCAGATAAGTTGTTGGTAGACCCCTGGGCACGAGGTTTAAGTGGTCGTTTTGAATGGCATGGTAGCCATTTAGATGAACAGGATGGGTATCCGGTGCCAGGCGATAACAGCGCCTTCACCTACAAGGCGGTAACCACAGACACTGTCGAACCCAGGCATCACAGGCCTGCACATCCATTTGAAGAAACTATCATCTATGAAGCCCACGTAAAGGGTTTGACGCAACTGCATCCTGATATACCGGAGCAGGATCGAGGCACATTCAAAGCGATAGCCAGTCGCTCTGTACGAGATCATTTACTCGGGCTTGGTATTACTGCTCTTGAATTAATGCCAGTTTTCGCTTTCGCCGACGAACCATTTTTGTCGCGCAAAGGGCTTTCCAATTACTGGGGATATAACCCGGTAAACTGGTTTGCACCACATCCGGATTACGGTACGCCGGAAGATTTTCAAGATATGGTTCGCTGTCTGCATAACGATGGCATTGAAGTCATTCTGGATGTTGTTTTCAATCATAGCGCGGAGGGTGGTAGAACCGGGTCCCAGTTGAATTTAAAAGGTATGGACAACCGTGGCTTCTATTCGCTGGATGCAGAAAATTCAGCTGAGTATAGAAACTACACCGGCTGCGGAAATATTCTTAATGCCGATAGTGCCATCGTACAGAGACTGGTGATGGAGTCTCTTATTTATTGGCATGAGTTCATGGGCGTTGATGGCTTCAGATTTGATCTGGCCACCACTCTTGGTCGTCATGGAGAAGACTTCGACCCTGAACATAATCTGCTCAATCAAATATGTAACGATAAGAGACTTAAATCAGCCAAGTTGATCATGGAGCCCTGGGACATTGGCCCAAATGGTTATCAGGCTGGAAACTTCGGGCACCAGACCGCTGAGTGGAACGATGGCTATCGTGATGATATTCGAGATTTCTGGTTAGGAGGCGGTAAAACCTGCAGTGTTATAGCGCAGCGCCTTACCGCTTCTGCTTATCGTTTTAAAGATGAGCATAGAATGCCCTGGTCGGATATTCACTATATCTGCGCTCACGATGGCTTCAATCTGACTGATGTTGTTAGCTACCAGCAAAAACATAATTGGGCTAATGGGGAAGATGACCGTGATGGTCATAATGATAATCGCAGCATCAATTGTGGCGTAGAAGGACCGACCGACAATGAGGCAATACTGCACTGTCGTCGGATCAGAGTACAGGCTTTGCTCAGCACTCTATTTTGCTCCCAGGGCACACCCATGTTGTACATGGGTGATGAAATGGGTCATAGCCGTGCGGGCAACAATAACGCCTATTGCCAGGACAATGCCGTTAATTGGTTGGACTGGTCACAGCAAGACAAACAGCTTTTAAAATTTGTTCAGGGCAGCATCGCGCTACGCCGAGATAATCCGGCTTTGCGGTTACCCTATTGGGTGGACATCGGCAGCGATGTCATTCAGTGGTGTAAGCTGGATGGTAGTGGGATGGATGAGGCCAGCTGGCATGACAACTCGCTCGCCGCCATGGCCGTTTATCTGCAACACGCGGATTCGAAAAATGCCGCGCTTCTGCTTATCAATGCCAGCACCGCGTCGGTTTCGTTTAAGCTGCCCTGTCAACAATATATACGCCAGATTGACAGTGCGGAAGTTGTCGATCAGATTGACTATGTGCTGCCTGCCGGAGGTGAGGTAACAGTCTCGTCGCATTCCATCCAGGTACTGATTCGACACCCGGAAGAAGTTTCCAATAAAGAGTTGCAACGCCTGGGTATCGATAGAAGTTATCAGGATAACGAAGGCGTACAGCGCAGTACTCCACTGTCTTCAATATTGGCCATTCAGTCGGCTATGGCTGATTCAAAAATCAGACAGGCGCATGATCCAAACGTCGCCAATATTTCCTGTTTTAAACCACAATGGTTTAATAAAGACCTACCTGTACGGGGTATTTCATTACAGGTCTATGCGCTTCGGTCGTGTAGAAATTGGGGTATCGGAGATTTCGAAGACCTTAAGAATTTCGCCATTGAAGCCGCTAATAATGGTGTGGATTTTTTAGCCATCAACCCTCTGCATGCGCGGCCCCTCGCGACGCCTGAATCTCGCAGTCCTTACGCGCCTACCAGCCGACTTTGGCTGGACCCTTTGTATATTGCTGTCGACAAGTTAGCCATTCGTTTTAACTTGGAAGATTGCCTGGAAGATTGCTCCGAACTTGCAACTATCTCAAATCTACGTGATGGGTTATGGGTTAATTACCCTGCAGTTGCGACGCTAAAGCTTGAGGCGCTGGCAAGCATCTTTAACGCTTTCCAGTTATCCAGCCAGCTTGCCAGGGAACATGATGATTTCGCCCTGTTTATCCAGACATCGGGATCAGCCCTGCAACACTATGTCCAGTTCGAAAACCAACAACTCAAGGACAGTAATGCAACGCTCCTAAATAAAATCAAATCTGAGGCTCTTAAAAGTTTTCTATGCTGGTTGCAGTGGATTGCGGATGATCAGTTAAAACGGGTTCAAGCAGCCTGCAAGCAACACGGCATGCGGGTGGGTCTGTATCGAGACCTTGCCGTTGGTCCGCACCTGGATGGTGCTGAAGCATCCAGCCCGGAGTTCGCACGCGGGCTTGAGATTGGTGCACCACCAGATGCTTTTACTGTTTTGGGGCAGGCCTGGGGGATTGCTCCGATGAATCCACATTCAGCAGAACTGGAGAACGGTTTCAGGGCATTAATAGAACATAATACCCGGCATGCAGGCGCATTACGTATTGATCATGTCATGGGTCTGCAGCGACTATTCTGGGTGCCAAACGGCATACCGCCTTCACAAGGGGCATACGTTAATTATCCAGCCACATTGGAACGAGTTTTAGCAGACGAATCGCAGCAACAGCTATGTATTATTATCGGCGAAGATCTGGGCACCCTGCCCTTTGGTTTTCGAGAACATCTCGACAATCAAGCCATTCTCGGTCTTTCAATTGCCATGTTCGAACGCCATGGTGACGATTTCGTTGATCCGACCGACTATAGACGCAATTCTGTTGCGTGTTTTGCAACCCATGATCTGCCTACTTTCTCCGGCTGGTGGCAATGCGGCGATATTGAACTGCGCAGATCGCTTAATCTTATACATGCAGATCAATACCAGCACGAACTACAACAAAGAGAATCAGATCGACACAAACTTTGCAGTCAAATTGGCATTGATATCTCAGCTGAACATAGCATGGCAGAGATCACCGTAATAATGCACCAGTGGTTATCCAGCTCATCAGCGGCTATGGTGCAATTTCAGTTGGATGATTTAACCCTGGAGATAGATCCGGTAAATTTGCCTGGCACTGTGGATGAGTATCCTAACTGGTCGCGTAAATATTCCGTTAACATAGAAGCCATGCCATGGCATGAATGGCATGGCTTGTTTTATACAGACGAGATTACTCGTGAGGGTTAATGTGACGAAAATAGAAACATGACAAACATCGGTGAGGAACTCACTAAGATTGCACAGGGACATTGTAAAAACCCCTTCGCAATTTTAGGCCAGCACCAGCATGGCAATGCTTGGGCTATTCGTTGTTTTCAGCCACAGGGCATTGCGGTCTCTTTGGTGGATTGTCGCAATCAAACGTCCCATGTTATGTCAGCGCAAGAATCTGCCGGGATCTATATGTTAACTTTAGCCCAGCCAGTCGACCACTACATTTTTCGCATTTCCACAACTTCAGCCACCTATGAGATAGAAGATCCTTACCGATTCCCATCTGCATTGGGAGAGCTTGATCAGCATTTATTTTGTGAAGGTAGACATGACAGGCTTTACGAAAAACTTGGTGCCAATTTTCTTGAGCTAAACGGTGTTAGTGGAGTGCACTTCGCATTGTGGGCGCCGAATGCTGAACGCGTCAGCGTGGTGGGTACATTCAACGAGTGGGATGGCAGAAGACATGCTATGCGATTTCATCCCACCAGCGGTCTGTGGGATTTATTTGTACCGGGTTTATGCAGTGGCGATCAATACAAGTATGAAATTCTTAAAGACGATCTTACGGTACTGCCTCTAAAAGCCGATCCCTTTGCCAGATTTATGCAACCGGCTCCAGGCAATGCCTCTATTGTTTATCACGATGATTATGATTGGGGTGATGAAGATTACCAGCGTTCGAAACCTGCGGCAACGGAATTTGATCAGCCGGTGTCCATCTATGAAGTACACCTGTCTTCCTGGCGCAGAACAACTGATAATCAATATTTAACCTATCGTGAATTGGCGGCGCAGTTGGTAGCGTATGTTGTGGACATGGGTTTTACCCATATCGAATTGTTGCCAGTCAGCGAACATCCATTTGATGGCTCCTGGGGTTATCAACCTGTTGGTCTGTTCGCGCCGACCTCAAGGTTCGGCACACCGGCGGAATTCAAGTATTTTGTAGATCACTGTCACAAAAATGGCATAGGTGTAATTCTGGATTGGGTACCGGCACATTTTCCAAAAGACGATTTTGGACTACGCCTGTTTGATGGCACCCACCTCTACGAACATGCAGACCCTCGTCAGGGCGAGCATCAGGATTGGGGTACGTTGATATTCAACTATGGCAGAAATGAAGTTCTAAATTACCTGATATCCAACGCTTGTTACTGGGTCAGAGAGTTTCATATTGATGCGTTACGCGTCGATGCAGTAGCCTCTATGCTGTATCTGGACTATTCCCGTGAAGCTGGAGAATGGATTGCCAATCAATATGGCAGCAATGAAAACCTCGAAGCCATAGAATTTCTAAAGCAGATGAATAAAGCGGTTCACGCTGAGGGAGCTGTCACCATGGCAGAAGAATCAACATCCTGGCCAGGTGTGACACAGCCAGTCGATAGCGGAGGGTTGGGATTCTCTTATAAGTGGAACATGGGCTGGATGCACGATTCGCTTGATTATATAGCCGAAGATCCCATACACCGAAGGCATCACCACCAGAAGCTAACATTCGGTCAACTTTACGCCTACAGTGAAAACTTTATTCTGCCGCTGTCCCACGATGAGGTAGTGCACGGCAAGCGATCTTTACTGGGCCGCATGCCAGGTGATGACTGGCAACGTTTTGCCAACCTTAGAGCCTACCTCTCTTATTTGTACACCCATCCAGGTAAGAAAATGCTGTTTATGGGTATGGAGATCGCACAGCAACACGAGTGGCAATACCAGGGCCAGTTAGACTGGGGAGTCCTGGATCATGAATCTCACTCCGGAATTCAGACTCTAGTTCGCGACCTGAATTTAGTCTACAGATCACTACCACCGTTGTATGACTATGATTGCAGGATTGAAGGGTTTCAATGGATTAATGCAGATCAGGCTGATCAAAGTATTTTAAGCTTCCTGCGCAAGGATCGAAATGGTAAGTACGTGGTGGTGATAATTAATTTTTCACCGCAGGCTTATCACGGTTATCGCATCGGCGTACCACGCTTGGATCGATTCGTGGAATGTCTTAATTCCGATGCCCAAAAGTATGGCGGCAGCAACGTAATCAATTCAACAGGGCTAGATGCCGATCGAACAGGATGTAATGGTTTAGATCATTCCCTGACGTTAACGCTAGCACCACTGGCCTGTATTATTTTGAAAACGTTCTCCTAATCGGGGCGGGTTACCTGTCACTTCCACTGCAATTCATAAATGGTAAAGAAACAGCCAATGATTGCTACGGGCTTATTGATCATGAGTAGTAGTTGACTGATACTAACGTCTGTAATTCTATGGGGATATTCGATATGAGTTCTTTCAATCTGGATCAATTTATTCAGCAACTTCGTGATGTGGCAACCCAACCGGAGGCCAGTGATCAGGTAAAGTCAATCATGAAGCAGGCTTTTCAGAATCCCGAGGCCGTTAAGCAGGCGATGTCCGGTTATGAAGGTGGGGAAGAGATTTTGTTCGAAGATGAGACGGTATCCATCTGGTATTGCCGATTTGATCCCGATATTCACGTGCCACCTCACAATCACAAAACTCAGGCCACCATTGGCGTTTATGATGGTGAGGAACTCAATCATTTCTACCTGCCCAAAGACGGCAGACTGGAACAAAAGACTACACGCAGTTTAAAGCCAGGTGACGTGCTATCGATGGGGCCGGACGCCATCCACTCTGTTGAGTCCGCGAACAGTAAAGCCACCTATGGCATACACGTTTATCTTGCAGCGCTTTCGACAATTTCGCGTTCACTTTATGATTGGGATAGTGGTGAAGCTTTGCCCATGGAAGATGAATTGTTCAATCGGATGCAACGTGTAAGTGCTATCAACTGAGCCCCACTAATTCGTCAGTATTCGCTTAAGAATTCGCTAACCTCCTGTAAATCTCGGTGGGAAAACCCCTCGGTAAATTCTGCATAAACGGATTCGAGTTGGCTTCTTGCCAAGGGCAGTTGGGGAAAGTGTTTCTGGTGCCTGGCCAATAATAATAAAATGCGTAATACGAATAGCTTTGCACCCTGAGCGGTGGCAATTTCAAGGCCTGTCTGAAAACAAGATTCGGCAGCTGGGTAATCCGGCTGCTCTTTACTAATTAGCACTTCACCCTTTAAACGATATAATTCTGCCAGCGGCCAGCGCTCTCCGGTTTCCTCTACAAACAGCAGTGCCTTGTCGATATTCTCCAGCGCTTCCTTCTGCCTATCCAAATCCAGCAATGTCCGAGCAATCAGATTGCAACAAACCGTCCATGACTATAAAATCAAAAGAGTCGCATAACTCAAATTCTCTGCAATGACCACACGCTACGGAAAACACTTCAGGGCTATTGTTTGACTCATATAACGTATTTAGTGAATTGACTATATAGTTCAGGCGATTTCTTACCGCTCTTGTTGACGGTGAATTAGTACTAACGTCAAATACTGCTTTTGTTAACTTGTCATTTAGTGATTCATCTTGATAATTGCCGTATATGTAATCAATCATCACGGCATCTCCCGCGTAACCTCTAGGTTTTGAGAATGCTCGATAGGTAAATGGATCCTTATGTATAATTTTCCTAATCGGGTGAGTTAGGACAATATCCTTTACCAGTTTATTCCAATCGGACCTATTGGTTTTTTGACGAAGGAAAAACAAGCCTACTCTTACTAGGTTCATCGCGTGCTGTGGGGTTAAAGAAATAGCCGCGTCCATGGTTTCTTTTATTTCCCTAGCGAGGAACTCCAGTGAGGCTGTTTTGTCACTCAATGGCTGTTTAAAGAGTGTGTGTTGGAGTTCTACAGTGCTCATCATCAATTCCTAGTTATTTTTCTTAAGCTTAGGAGATGATCAGCACAATGAATGTGGCATTTGCCACAACTGATTGTAAGACTACATGTTAATAACAATACACTTGTACTATGTTATTTTTTTGACTTTATTTTTAACTTAAAAACTTCGATTCAAAGGTTCTAGCTGAGTCATTGTATTCTGAAACAATACCAACCCAACTCATTAGCTTTATCAGTCCGAATGCTAAGTCAATTTGCTGAGGTAAAAATCCTATATTGGCAGAACCAGGATAGTTGTGATGATTATCATGCCACTCCGATGCAAGAAGCGCGTAGAATGGCTGATTTAGAGCTCGGGTTTTCTGATCAAACTCCCACCCAGACTTTTTGTCGTGGCGAAAATTTCCACCGTGCCCTCGCCAGTTGAAATCAAGGGAGTACGATCGATATGGTAATAAATACTGCCGTTAAATATGCAAACACAAAGACCACCCCACCTAGATAGTAAGAAAACCCAATCCACAAAATTTGAGCAACAACTTTCCTTGATAGAAAACCACTGTATCCTTCTATAACACCATGTCGCTTAAAGTGAGCATAATTGACTGTTTTCAAATTGATGTGGGAAATTCGTTTTTTTATTCTCTCAAAGCTATCCTCTGAGATATCTGCATCAATGCTCGTATTTATATATGGGCCTAAAAAACTCGCCAGCCAGCCAATTTGAGGTCCATAAGGATCCCCTGCTTTATCAGCTTTTGCGTGGTGAACTAAGTGCGGCAAGGCGTAGTTATCCTCACTAAAGAAAAGCGGATCTGTCCACGAAAACAACAGGGCATATTTAGGATTTACAAGTTTGAATGCAGAGTGCGAACAATATCGGTGATGCCATATCGTATTATAGATATGTCCTGCGACCAGCCCAACTATAATGGCATATAGAACACCATATACAGTGAGATAATTTGTAAAAAATATCAAAGCACATATTGCTGTCAGATCTAGAAAAAAGAACATGGTAAAAACTGTCCTTTGACGCTGCGTTCCAAAAACATTAATAGAGGATAATAACTGCTTTATAACTTCCTTATAGCTCGGTATTTTTGTAGAACCGTCTCTATTTTGGTATCCATAATAGGGTTCTTTAAGCAATGTTTTTACAAAGGTACTTTTAGCCATTATTTTATAAAACTTGAAGAGGTCGTCGCAAAAGTGTGATATTTCCGCGACGATACAAAACTCCGGCTTTTATGAATGTGACTTTAGTCACAGAAATCTGGAAAAAGACTTTGCTATAGGCTTTGAAAGTAAAAGAAACTAGTTTTATCCGTAGTGTCCGAATATTCCCCCCACTATTTTTTTATTTGCAACTAATAGTAACGTTAATTAATTAGCCCGTTTTTACGCAAGCATTTCTACTAAACCCCAATAGAGACAGTGTTGTCGGGGCAAGGTAAGGGGGAATTGAAATATGGCCATCTAGTTGCAATGCAAGACCTGACTTATTCAAAACAATTTGTGCGTTACTCAAACTTACTCCGAAAGGAGCAAGCGATGGCGGTAGTTTCACCCACTGTTGATTTGATTTTATAATCGACTGGATATTCTGCGCTAAATTTGCATGAATCTCACGTTGGAAGCCCAGAGCAGATATCAGATATTCATAAGCTTCGTTCTCAACATAAATATGTGGTTTCTTAATAAGCGTCAAACTTAAAGCATTATTTTTATCTATGACCGGTTGCATCTCTGCTGAAACGGAAGCATTACTTTCGAGTGTGGTGTTCGCTATTAAGCGTTCTTTAAAGGTGACTGAGAAACCGTTAATTTCTGGCACTTTTGCAAACACACACTCCTCGCGACCAATATTGCCTTTTATGACCACTTTAAGATGAGAACCACTTCGGTGCATGGTGGCATTTTGTATGGATGTTTTATCTCCACACTTATGGTTTTGCTCTATGCCAGAACGCTTCAAAATGGTCAGTAAGCGATCCGATAATTCCTGAAGACTAATATTCAATTTTGCATCCAGCACACGACAATTTGACCGAATAGTGAAATCTCCGCTAGCTGGAAACTGTACCGTCACTCCAGCTATTGTTTCAGTTACTAATGGAAGTGCTACCGTTCTGGTACTTGCTACTATATCTGCCGAAAAACCCAGACTTAGCATGAGTCCGGTAATGCCTAAAGCGAGCACATTTTTAAACCCCATCAATTTCATATTTTGTGAGCCTAATAATTCCAAAAACAACCATATTGTTTGCTAATTTCCCATAAATGGTTTCTACAAGTTGTAACTAAAAACAATAATACCTGACGAGTGCAGCGGTGCACACACATAGTCGGCATCAAAGACGGAATGGCCAAAGTGACTTTGGTAGACGCCTGTGTTGTGGTAGAAAGAGTGTACACTCTATAGTTATGCATATTGGCCCAAAAGTATCTAAGGGTTAGAATAGCCCCTTCGATGGAGTGATCTCATTAACTCGAATTGTAAATATTAAAGTTCATCAGTACTAAATTATGGATAAAATTAAACTACAGGCACTTAAAGAACAACTTCTAGCTGCAATTGCCGAGATTGACAAGACACTGGATTCGATTGATGTTGATTCGGGCCCCGTACCACCCGTGGACATTACAACACCGGAATCGGCAACACCTGACTGGGAATGTTATCTCAATCGTTACTCGGATGTTCGCGCGATTGTACAAGGTAAACCTAGAAACGAAAAAGAGCACTTTGCCAGGAAACATTTTAGTCAATTCGGTAATGCCGAAGGTAGGAAATGGGGCTGCCAATCGGAGGCTAATAATTCCGGTTTAAATTCGGTCGCTTCATTGCATGGTGGTTTTTTATGGAAACCGGTTGCGGATAGTCGAGGTGGCGTACCGGTATTGTTAACCCCAAAGTCATGGGATCGTGAGGTTGTAGAGTTGCAGAAGGCTGATGGCTCGACAATTCCGACAAATATTGAATATCGGGGAAGAACCAATTCAAATCGGGAAACTTATTTTTTCAAAGGTATTTTGGCGCGCAACCTGGCGCTAAATACTATCCTTAAAATTGGCGACAAGCTATTCGTCATCCCTGACCCGTCAATTCGTTACGAATAGGCGATGCTTGCTGTGACCACTCCCATTCTGTACTCGTTTCGGCGTTGTCCCTATGCCATGCGTGCACGCATGGCCTTGCATGAAGCTGCCATCACAGTTGAAATACGGGAAGTTGAGCTAAATAATAAGGCGGAGGAGTTTGTCACCGTATCACCTAAGGCCACTGTTCCCGTCCTTGCGTTAGGAGAAAAAGTTCTGGAAGAGAGCCTGGATATTATGCTTTGGGCGCTACGAAATAACGATCCTTCAAACTGGCTGTTGATTCCAGATGCTGGATTCGAACTCATTGACGAGGCTGATAATGAGTTTAAGCCTGCGCTTGACCATTATAAGTACTCTACACATTACGAAGATGAGGATGGCATTGCGGCGCGTCAGAATGGTATGGTTTTTTTAGGTAAGCTGGATGCCCTACTGGAAGGCTCCGACCATCTCTTTGCCGGCCAGACAAGTATCGCAGATATCGCAATATTCCCTTTTGTTCGTCAATTTGCCTCTGTCGATAAAAACTGGTTCAACAATCAGCCCTGGCCCAATGTGATCAGATGGCTTAACTTTGCGCTAAATTCGGCAAACTTTCAAGCTGTGATGCAGAAGTACCCTCGCTGGACAGCCGGTGACCCGATAACCCTGTTTCCAGGCAATCCGGACTCGTGACTTAGTTTCCCGGTGCACTGTTTCCCGGTGCACGGCCCAAGAGCATCTGCCATAGAACACCCAGTTTTTCTCTTGCACCGGCCCGCTGTTGCAGGAAATCAACGTGCTGTTCGATACTTTTCTCAGGATCGAGCTCTATCATCCATAGTGGGTCAATTTCATTCGGCAGCATTGAGTAACGCACATCAATAACCCGATTAGTGTGGTTTGGATGAATAGCTACAAACCCACTGGAAAACCACTCGAATCTATTGATGTCATTGGCCTGTTGACTGTCTTTCTGAAGCCAGGGAAAATCCCTTTCCAGATTCAGTTTCTCGATTGACTGTCCCGGAAATATCGTAACATCAACAGCCGAACGAACTCCATCTACGTAATATTTATCATCTGTTTCGTAGATTGTTTTCCACAACAATAAATTGCCAAAAGCAGGCCTGCTCACCAACCGAACCGGTTGATGATTACGAGATAGCGCCAACTCCAGGCCAATTGTTTCAACCCGTTCGCGTTGAACGACGCCGAGCCCTAAGTACAGGATCACCCAAAGCATGGCCAGGCGAGCGAATAGAAGTCTTTTGGTATAGGCCGTAATCCCTGCAAGAGCAAGAAGAGGCAAGGTGAATATTGGATCAATTATAGAAATACTATTCCACGCCACACGATAGTCGCTAAATGGCCAGAACAACTGCGTACCATAAGATGTGCATGAATCCAGCAAGGCGTGTGTGGCGTAACCAGCTACGCAATAGAACAGTGTTTGTTTAAAACTAAGCGCCCATCTATTGGCAAATAAGTACAGGATAATCGCACACAACAAACCGCCGACTGGTATGAAGATTAGTGAGTGGGTAAATTGTCGGTGATATTCGAGAAACAATAGCGGATCAGTTTTCGATGTAATGAATACATCAAGATCCGGCGCTATTCCAGCAAGTGCACCAAGAACTGCCGCGATAACTGCATGCTTTCTTTGCGCAACACTCTGGGATGCAACTGCCCCAAGTACGCCCTGAGAAACTGGATCCATTGGCTTTCTCAGTTCACTTATAGGTTAATAGAAAATCTAATAGCTTCTCTAACCCAGTTTATCCAACTCAGCAAGAACCTGTTCCGTGTGTTCGCCCAACAATGGTGGTCGCTTTGTAATGCTCGGTGACTCTCCATTCAGTCTTATTGGCGAACCAAACGTTTTAGTCTCTATGCCATTTGCAAGGGTAAGGTTTTCTACCCATCCCATGTGCTCAACTTGAGGGTCATCCAACGCATCAGAATAGTTATTGATTGGGCTGCATGGGACACCGGCCTGTGCAAAGGCCTGCAACCAATAGTCAACGCTTTGATGCTGAAACACCTCTTCCAATGTAGCACGCAGTGTGTCCTGGTGCTGCGCACGCAGGCTGGGGTTTAAATAACGTTCATCGTCTTTGAGTTCAGACAGGGTCACAACATCGCAAACCAGATACCAAAGATTGTTATTACCAGCCGCCATGCCGAAGTAACCATCTGCTGCCTGAAATGCCTGATAAGGCGCGTTACGTGGGTGCGCAGAACCCAATTTACGTGGATTATTACCGGTGCCAAAGTATTCACTGGTCTGAAGTGCAGCAATTGCCAACGATGTACCAAGCATGGAAACATCAATATTCTGCCCTTCGCCGGTTTGTTCTTTGTGGCGAATGGCAGCGCTAATAGAAAATGCCCCATACAAAGCTGCGGTAAAGTCACACAATGGTACGCCGCACTTAACCGGTGCCCCCCCAGGTTCTCCGGTAACACTCATAATTCCAGCCATAGCCTGCATGGTTAGATCAAAACCCCCTTCTCTGGAACGAGGCCCTTCCTGACCAAATGCTGATATGGAACAATAGATCAATTCAGGTTTCTGCTTCGACATAGTTGCATAATCGATGCCAAGCTTCTGCATTACTCCTGGGCGAAAGTTTTCCACAACAACATCACTGTCCAGAATAATTGCGCGTGCGGCCTTTAGGCCTTGCTCTGTCTTCATGTCCAGCACAACGGACTTTTTATTGCGATTAACCGATGCAAAGTTCTCGCTATAACCCTCATTAACTGGTGGCCAACTGCGCATAGCATCACCGGAGGGTCGTTCGATCTTAATCACATCAGCCCCATAGTCAGCTAAAAGCATGGCACAAAATGGTCCAGCGGCAATTTCACAAAATTCGGCAACTTTTATGCCATCAAGTAACTTCATTTAGGATTCCAATAAACCGAATAAATGTTGCCTTTTTACTAGCAAGTATAATTTAGGCCCATACGTCCACCATCGATATAGATAGTTTCACCAGTTATATAAGCGGCTTTTTCTGAAGCCAGAAAACCCACCACCTCGGCAACTTCTCGTGCAGTACCCAGCCTTTTTAATGGTGTACGAGACATAGCACGTTCCATAGCTGCAGGACTTGAGTTAACCGCTGCCATCATCTCAGTATCGATTGAACCCGGACCTACTGCATTAACCCTGATATTGTGTGGTGCCAGTGCTAGCGATGCAGACTTGGTTACTTGCATAACACCCCCCTTTGATGCGCAATAAGAAACAATAGTGGGTATCGCCAGTTGCGCATTGACTGAAGACATATTAACAATAGAGCCTTCGATCTGGTTCGCCACCATAGCCTTTGCTGCCCGTTGCAATGCCACAAATGTGCCAATCAAATTTAAATTAATAACCTGCTGAAATTGTTCGACAGTTGACTCGAGAAAATCTCCCGGTATGGCGATTCCTGCGTTATTGACCAGAGTTGATACAGCACCCACTTCGGATTCGATTTCATCAAACATATTGTTAATCTGAGAAACATCGCTCATATCGCAAACCTTGGCGATCGATCCACCACCTAACTTCTCTGCTGCAGCGTGTACGCCCTCGGCATTTATATCTGCTAATACAATCCTTGAACCATTTTCTGCTAATACTTCGGCACAGGCGTAGCCAATACCCTGGGCCGCTCCAGTTACCAGCGCTATAGGTCTGTCACTCATTTTACTATCTCCGAGTCAATGTGTTTTCAAAAGGTGTAATTGTATAGGGCAAGTACGGGGCGTTGCATAGATGTTTATTATCCCTTAGCAACAAATTGTAATGATTGATGGGCAGTGCGACGGGGTTGGCGTCTTTTTATAGGCGAGTTTACAAACCGATTGAGTGAGCCGACAAGTATCTCACCTTCTTCTACGGTCATTATCTCCAGTTCTTCACGCACAGCTAAGGCTGTTTTCAGCAAGTGAACAGAGACTATATGCTCGCCCTGACCATGATCGAGAACCTGATCGAGGATTGAGTTCATAGCGTGTTGGGTGTCATCCGGACGCCATTGTTCAAGATCATTAGATTCTTTGGTAAACGCCGCGTTACGACCACTGAAACAGGCCATTTGCAGAAGACCAGCCGGCCAGAGTTCGGGATATTTAGTGCATTGTTTTCGTACCGCATTGGCGAATGTCAGACCATGAGTAAAGTCTAGCCAGCCAATATTGTTAGAGACAGAAATATGCACTTTGGTTTGCTGGGCAATATCAAAACTTAACAAGTTGATTGCATTTGCCAGCAATAAACTCTGGTAGATACTGTGTGGTTCGGCGTGACTACAGTTTACGGTAGCCTGAAGGGCCTTATTTATACTTTTTTTATGCCAGTTTCTAGCATGGGGAGTACTATTATCTGAAGTCCCCCAGTCCTTTAGAGCCTCTGCGTAACCCCGAAACTCCGGAATGCGATCTTCTCGAGCGGCAAAAATGATGTTTCTAACTAAGGATAGCAATAGCGGCCTGGCGACAGTGTCTCCCAATCTGGAAATAAGCTCTCCTGCCTTGGTTACGTAGATCAGGCAATGTCCGAAATCATTGTAATGGGCCAGGCTTGCTTTACTTAAGGCCGGCTCAAAGTCTGCGAATGACATACCCTGCTGCAACCCACCATTGATCATAGCTAAAGCTGTTTCCTCGTTTTCATCTTCAACACTTTGGCAAAATATTTCCTCGTCAAAATCCAATGTACTGTTCGGATAAGGATAGTCCTGCTCTCTAAGCACGTCATAGGCAACGTGACTGATACTTTCAGCCAGACAAGCCAGACGGGACTCCTCATCTTCATGCTCGTCGTATAGAATTAGCCAGTCTGCCATTCCCGCATAGGCGTGGGACCAGCCGAATTCCATTTTTTTCCACGACCAGAGAATAGATTCTCGTAGCGTATCCATTGGGTCAGCACCTAGCTGGATCAATCGCGCCACCTCCCTACACATGCGGTCATAGGAATAATCAGTGAACGCATCCTCCAGGCTTGCCATTATCGCCTCGTAACGTTCTTCAAAAGGTGGGTCTGTTATGTCAATCCAGACCTCGTCAGCGCCGATGACTTCTACGGGGTAGGTTCGTAATCGATCGCCACCATACATGTTTTCACCACTGGTGAGCCTGAACTTCCAGTTGTGCCAGTTGCAGGTAAGAATACAGTCTTCACCTAGATTCCCCTCAGATAATGGATAGCCTTCATGAGGACATCGGTTGTCACAGGCAAGCACTTTGCCTGATGACAAGAATACGGCAATTTGCCTGCCACTAATCCGAACCATTTTTACCTTACTTTGCTCAAGGTCCTCCATCAACAAGGCTTTGTGCCAGTTCCCTGGAGTGAGATTATCAGTTGTAGTGTGCATCTTTGTTCTCTGTATTAATAAACCAGAACGCCAGTCTAATAGTTAAAGTTAACTTTAAGTCAAGATATTTATGAAGCATTTGGTTATGATAGATTTTCTTCTGAAATATCTCCAAGTGTTCAATCATGCAAAGCAAAGATCTACTCTCAATTGGCTATGTGGCGAAACGTTCTGGAGTAGCCGCATCAACACTCAGGTTTTATGAAACACGGGGGCTGATTCAGTCGAGCCGTAGTAAGGGCAATCAACGTGCCTATGCCCGATCAGTACTGCGACGTATTTCGGTTATTCGCGTGGCACAGTCGCTAGGCCTCAGTTTGGCAGAAATCAATGAGACACTGCAAACTTTGCCAGACCAGCGTACCCCAACCCAACGAGATTGGCAAAAGCTCTCTACCCTTTGGAGTCATCGACTAAATCAACAAATAGAAAGCCTCGAAAAACTACGAGATAAGTTGTCAGGATGCATTGGTTGTGGATGTTTATCGCTAAAACGTTGCGCTTTATACAACAATGATGACGAAGCAAAAGAGCTTGGCAATGGTCCGCGCTTCCTTATGGGAGATGAATCTTTACATAAAGAATAGTTCCTACCACTACTTATGAACTGACTTTTTACCTACTCATATAACAACCAATCAATTAATCGCTGGTTTATGAATCCTGTGCGTAAGCATAAGTTCGCTTAATCGCCTGCATCAGATATTCACCGGCTTTTACCGGTGGGTATTTGGCTGGATTATCCGCACTGATACAGGTTTCAATGCACTGGATATTGGCGTGATAATTGGTGTTGCCGAAAAAGGCCAGAGAAAAACGTTCCCTGGTAGAGTTGTTTATCACCCGATGTTTAGTCGCTCGAAAACGATCATTAGTCCAGTGAGACATAAGTTCGCCGATATTGATCACCAGGGCATTTTGAACTGGTTTGACCGCTTGCCATTCGCCTTGCAAAGACTCGATCTGAAGTCCGCCCACATCATCCTGCCACAACATTGCGAAAGCCTCGTAGTCATTATGCGCACCTATACCACTGATCTCACTGCCGGGTTGGGTCTCGGGATAATAATTTACATTCATTACACTGGCGGGCTTACGGGTCATCGGTACAAAGTAATCATCAGGCAAACTCAGGCCTGTGGCAAACAGAGCAAATATCGTATCGGACAACTCCAGAAAGGCTAAATAGGATTGGTAAATTGCCGTCTCAAACTGTGGTAGATCTACTGGCCAGATATTCGGGCCATATAGTGTAATTCCGGCTTGATAGTCCTCATCACTTTCATCCAAATCTAGTGCGACTTTATAAGCCTCGCGAATATCGCCGCCTTTCGTGGTATCTGGCGCAACATCAAAATGCCCTACATACCCACGGTGATGGGGTACTGTGCTTATATGCACTGCTGACTTTACAGGCTGTGGTTGATGGAAGAACTCCAGTGCATTTTTCCTTGCTTGCAGAAAAATACTCTCATCGATGCCATGATTTGTTACATAGAAAAAACCTGCTGTTTCACAGGTGCGCCGAGCAAGATCACCTATTAGTTTTCGCTCAGTCTGATTTCCAAAACGGAAAGAGTGCAGGTCTATAATGGGTAGTTCAGCTTCTTTTATCATACAATGTATCGGTTGTTTATCTGCTCTGGGCATTATTCTTCGGTGGAAAGCTCTGTGTCAATAAAACAGAATGCTACCGTATTGATGTTTTTAGACAAGTATCGAATAACAGTTTTCTGGTCAATTTAAACAGGCGAGCCCTAATTATGCATAGAAACCCTACTGGATTGTTGGACTATATTCGCGACAGTGAGTTTGTGTTGATGGATGGGGCTATGGGCACTGAATTGGAGCGCCGCAAAGTACCTATCGAAGGTGCTGGTTGGAGTGCTTTTGCTGTTCGCGATCACAGCGACGTGGTTCGCCAGATTCACGAAGACTATCTCCGTGCGGGGGCAAAGCTGCATATTGTTAATAGTTTTGCTCTGGCCCGGCATGTGCTTGAGCCGGTGGGTCTTGGTGATGAGTTCGCCACGCTCAATCGACGAGCCGTGGCATTATTTAGTAACGCGATAACTTCAACAGGCTTCGATCGAAACAAACAGTGGGTGGCCGGCTCGCTATCGACTTTCGCCGCTAACTCAGATCGCTCGTTATTACCCCAGGGGGACGCTCTGGTTGCCAACTATAGAGATCAGGCGCAGATTCTTTTTGATTCAGGAGTAGATTTATTTGCACTTGAAATGCTATTCGATATCGATGTGACTCATGCAATGTTACAAGCCGTAAAGGAATTTAAATTACCAGTCATTGTGGGTTTTACCTGTGATTGGGCGGGTGTCGGAGATGCAAAGGTTATCACCTACCACGGTACGGCTGGCTTGGAGCACCCACTCGAAAATATTTTGCCTCAAATTATCAGCTCAGTTGAATCCGACAATACAATCATGTCAATTATGCATAGTGAAGCAGATGTCACAGATGCCGCAATTAAAGTACTGCGACAACACTGGCAAGGCCCAATCGCGGTTTACCCCAACTCAGGTCAGTTTGTTAACCTGCAGATGCAATTTGATACTGTATGTGGCGTAGACGAGTTTCGACGTGCTGCGAACCGGTGGATTGATACTGGTGTGCAGATCGTCGGTGGATGTTGTGGTATCGGGCCTACGCACATAGTAAGCCTCGATTCCAGGTAATACAGGCCTATTCGGTTACGATAATAAAGATTTTTTCGGATACTACCGCTGGGTCATGGGGCATGTGCAGGTAGTTTCCGAGAATTAGCTGCAGCGAATGGTCTCCCGGAGCCAGCTCAAGGATCACTTGAGTTTGTCCCTTACCAAAATGTTTCACGGAACTGCCCAGGGGTTGGTTCAGGTCAGGAATTTCCTGAGCGTCCACTAACAGGTGGTGATGGCCGGTACCCGGTTGATTAACACCGGCAGGTGATACACCCATACCCTGCAAACCAAAAACTACTGTAATCGGAGAAATAACGGTCGCGCCATCGGTTGGTGACACTATGTAGGCTTTTGCTCCATCTGGAGAACTATCTGCAGCCATCGCGATCTGCCAGGAAACCAGACTGGAGGCCAGTAGCATTAAAGACATGTATATAGTTTTCATCATTTCCTCGTAAGCTTTGCCCTGTTTATTTTGTAACGAATGGCGATCCCCGGAAAGCCACGCAACTGGAGCTGAATGAAATATAGGATCAGCTGTAGTTATGTTACGCTCATTAAACTGAACTTTCCTATTTTTCACTTCTGCTACACACCAATACTATGCCAACTTTCGATCAGCAACCTGGTAGTAATTCACCATCTGAATTTGAAATATACTGGATAAGTGGCAGTACCCCTGCCTGGCGTGTGCTATTAACTCTTGAGCTGAAAGAACTTCAATACCAGTCCCATATTCTGAGCACGGCTAATAAGGATCAGAAACAAGCCTGGTTTCTTGAACTAAATCCGCGCGGCCAAATTCCCCTGCTGAAACACGGCGAGCGGTGTATTACTGAGTCCCTGGCTATCATGTATTACCTGGAGAAAACTCAGCCTCAGCCCAGTTTATCTGGATCGAATTCATCAGGCTCAGATTTAGCCGAGTATGCGTTGGTGCAACAAACAGTTCAGGAAATACTTGCCTATGTAGATAAACCCATTGCCGCTTATGTACAACCCGTGTTCAGGAATAAGATTGATTCCAATCGGCAGAGCATTGAACAATCCATAGTAACAATTAAAACAGAACTGCAACTTATTAATGAATTATTAAGACAGAAAACCTGGCTATGTGGAGAGAGTATTTCCTTCGCAGACATCATGCTGATTCCTACTTTGCAAAGACTCCTACGCGCGATTAACAAGGCACCACAACTAGCCGCAGACACAGGTATGAGTTCACTGACCGAAGACTATCCCCATTTGGCTGGATGGAACCAGCGCGTAGAATCCCTGGAAGCTTTCGACAAGTCATTTCCTCCCCATTGGAAGGAATGATGTGCGGTTTAAGCGGTTAGTTTGCTAACCCTGCCAGCCGCTGGTTGATAAGGCGGTCCGCCTCTTGCATGATCTGGTCAATCAACTCGGCTACTGTTGGAATGTCATTTATTAAACCAGCCACCATGCCGCAGGACCAGGCACCCGCATCCATTTCACCTTCCAGCATAACCTTCGGATAAACCCCGGCAACCTCTGGAGCGATATCTTCGAAGCTTAACTTAGGCCCGAGTTCTCGTTCTTTTTCTAATAAACGCTCGACCGCCTGATTAGTCAGGACACGTTCGGTATTTCTCAACGGACGCATTATTAAGCGCGTGTCCAATTCGGTAGCAGCCAATATGGCTTGCTTAACATTCTCATGAATCGGTGCTTCCTGAGTAACCATAAAGCGAGTACCCATATTCATGCCCTCGGCCCCCATAGCCAGCGAGGCCACCAAAGAACGCGCATCTGCCATGCCGCCGGACGCCACAAAGGGCACTGAAAGTTCATCAGCGGCACGGGGTAACAGAATCATATTAGGGATGTCATCCTCACCGGGGTGACCCCCACATTCAAAACCGTCGATGGAGAGTGCATCACAACCTACTTTCTCAGCCTTCAATGCATGGCGGATGGTTGTGCACTTATGAATTATCTTAATATCGTATTTTTTTAGCAGGGGTATCCACTTGGCCGGATTATTTCCAGCCGTCTCTACTATTTTTACACCACCATCAGCTATGGCCTGAATATAACCCGGATAATCAGGCTGATTAACACTGGGCAAAAAAGTCAGATTCACGCCAAAAGGCCTGTCTGTTAAATCACGACAACGCTTAATCTCATTTGCTAGATCCTGGGGAGTTTTCTGCGTCAGGCCTGTGATTATGCCAAGCCCTCCTGCGTTAGAAACAGCGGCAGCGAGTTCACTGAAACCTACATAATGCATCCCCCCTTGAATAATGGGGTGTTGGATTGCGAACAATTCTGTAATGCGGGTTTTCATAGTTTATTGGTTCAATGTGGCGATTAAAATAGATGTGTTCTGAAAAATCAGAAGAATGAAAAATGCATCGAATGGGAATACCGCCAACAGGTTTAGAACACTTCCTGTCTTCGAACCCAGGTTCTACAAATTATTCCAAATCGTTTTGGCGAGCCCTATTTCACAAAGATATACATTGCCATCTTCATTCAGTTTTACAACTTCCATGTTGACCAGCAAAGTCAATGCTCTGGGCTTATAGTCCTTAACACCAACCTTCCTTTGAAAAAAAAGTGCTGGCGCCAAATCGAGATCCTTCCTTGATTTGGCATTGTCCTTGCCCACCGCATTGTGCTCTCGAAATATAGCTAGAACCTTAGGCACGGCCCGGCGCATTAATACTTGCGGCATAAATACTGCAGCGGCCAGCATGGTAATCATAACCAGCCAAAAAATTATGTCTTTACTCATCGTCGAATTTTTCACAAGGAGGGTTTAGTGGTAAAAAATCATTTAGGGGAAAATGACGCCAGGGACAACGATCAACAAAACGGGTGGCGATATGGAAAACCATTAGTACTCGCTGGTTAGGCATTTAAGTAAGCTGTTAAAGGTGTCCAATATCTTTCATGCCAACCTTGATCCAGATGCCCCCGATGCTCTTCTGGGAATCCCGTATGATCGAAGATCAGTTTTGTTTTCTTCTCACTTAATTTTTCTAATTCGAATTTAACAATGGAATAAATTCCAGGCTGCCAATTTCCAACACGCCATGCCTGCACAAGCCGGCTATTCGGTATAATCTCAATTGTTTGACCCGTTATCATTCCATCGAAACAAGAAAACTTACCACCTGATATAGCGTCTATTGTAGCGGGTGAACCGGTCACTTCGCCGAATATTTTGGCATTGATAAGTGCTTCAAAAATACTTTCTGCGCCAGTACTAAATAGTACTTCGTGATGAATTGGCTGTGACACAATTAATCCTCCTTTCGTTGGTTAGAAAAATTTAGATTGCTCATCTTTGACGATGCCTAACAGTAGCATGCTGGCTGTTAAGCCAACCCATTAATATCCAACAAAGCTGAAAAATGATCAGGCTATCTGGGGTCATTTTCGACCAGTGAATGCCGAAGGGATTGATCAAATAGTATTCATTGTCATCGGGAACCGCAGCAGAGACGTGATTACAGATTCCTTCGGAAAAAACTAAATTGATCTGCCAGCACAAATGCAGCGGCCAAATCTCGTCGTAGCTTTTCAATTGGATGCATAGTTTTTGCCTGTAAGTTAAGCCATCGCCACGAGTACTTTACGTGGGCCATAGTAGGGTTTGCGGCCATGCATAGCGAGAACATTATCGATCACCATAATGTCTCCAGCCTGCCAGGGGAAAAGCACCTCAACCGATTGTGTAACGCCTCGTACAACTTTCAGATCCTCGACATCAATTTCGCCACCATCGCCATAGGTCACATGATTGCCCAGGGTCTCCTCCCCCGCGGTGTCAGAATCAAAACGAGGATCTGTACCACCACCGAACGAAAGCTTCACCCCTGCGAAGTGCCTATGCCACTGATCGGCCTGATTTCGCCAGCACTTCTCGCCTGTTATCGAGTGAGTGATCACCGCAGGATGCACGGCCCGTGTTCGAATCCCAAACTCAGTCCAATGCCAGGTCATGTTAGACCGTTTTAGATAATCTTCCACTGCATTCCGGTCAGTAGATTCAAAAGTCTCTTGCCAACTCTTACCAATGCCGGCATCACCATTGGCATCCCAAAGATGCTGAAGATAGGCAATGCCACGAGATTCGAAACGATCGAGAATATCCTGGGGCATAGCTGCGTAAATCTGACGACCATCTGCTATAGGCGTTTCGCCACCCCGCAGAGAGGGAAGAAAGCAACAGAAGAAAACCAACCGTGGAGACCAGCCCGCATAGGAAAGCTCGTTATGCAGGAACACTTCCAGATCAGCATCATACTCTGTGGATGTGTATACCTTATCTGCTACGCCAGTTCGAGGAGAGTCACCGCCGGTATATTCGCGAAGATTTGGCTCGATCGACTGACACACAGAGCGAAACTCTTCAGCCGTTCTAATATCAAATCCTCTTAAGAGCACTACCCCCGCTGTACTCGCCAAAGTCTGAATATTTGAGGCATTTTCCGCCGCCCATCCGATTGCCCTTTTAGCCGTACACTCTTGCGGTATTTCTGGTACAACCGGTATAGATTTTTGTTCAAAAAGTGGTTCTGCTCGCACAGTTCTACCTTAAATGTCCAGGGAATGGTTTAACTATCATAGTTTAGTGATTATATTAGAAAAAGGTCTAACCATCTCGAGACAGGTTAGACTCTCTCGACTTTTTCTATTGTGCGGGTCTGGGATCAGTTTCGGACGTGCTCAAAAACCTGTTTACTAAGCCCGTGAGGAAGCTTTCCATAGGTCTATTCACCTTTTTTGATTGGTACAACACCATTGGGCATCTGATCTCCGGGCCAGGTTAAAACATTCACATGATGGGTCTTAATCCACGAGCGATCATCATCAAGTCCAAGATGCTGTTCTTCTTTCCAGAGAAAATCGTACCGGATAACGTCCCCTGCTTCGGGCTTGTATATCATCCTACTTCATAAGGTGATCAAGTTCTGGTGTAGATCTGCCTTGAAACCCCTTCTCTAGTTCTGATTTAAATTCATCATCCAGTTCATGTGGATGGAGCGCCTCTCGAGTATCATGTAGCTTCAATCGTTCATATTCATCGACATCGATTAACACACGTACTGGTCGGTCATGTTTGGTGATAAAAACAGGCTGCTTACCCGCCTTATCCAAATACTGGCCTGCACGGGTCTGAAACTCGGTTGATGTGACGCTTATCGACATAATTAATACCTTTTACAATAACTAGTATTAGCTATATTAGCTAATACTAGTCAAGAAAACTTGTCATCCCCTAATTAACTGTTTTAAGTCTCAATTTCGAGAAGATTTAGGTTCCATTTTTCACTCTGATCTTCTTCTTTTTCTACCCGCCTGGAAAAAACCGAATACTATACAGCCGTCAGGCTTGGTTTCTTAACGTGGAGAGAGTCAACAATGCCATCTAACAATTATTTAAATGAAGCTGATATTGCTATTATCGGTGCCGGCATCATGGGGTCTAGCATTGCCTTCCAGATTTCTCGATCATCTGATAAGAAGGTTATTCTTATTGATCAGTACCCGCCTGTGGGCGGAATGTCTGGTCGCACTTTTGGACAAATAAGACAACATTATTCAAACGAGATATTAGTAAAACTCTCCATACGAGGCTTCGAAGTACTACGCAACTGGCAACAGGAAGTGGGTGTTGGTGATCCCGGCTACGCGCGAATGGGCTACCTGCTACTGGTAGTTGAGAAACAACTGGCGGCACTACAACGCAATATTAATCTTGGGCAGCAATCCGGTGTAGATACTCGTTTTGTTGTCGGGCATGAAATTAGTGCAATTGAACCACTATTAAGTACCGATGATCTTGCAGGTGGTGCCTATGAAGTGAATGGTGGATTTATTGATGTTACTAAAATGGTACTCAGCTGGTTAACGGCAGCACAGCAATTCGGTGTGCAATTTCATCCTGGCGTTACTGTTCAAGACATACATACATCGGATAATAAAGTGACCGGATTAGAGACCGATCAGGGCTTTGTTAAAGCAGATACCGTTATCAATGCCACGGGGGCCTGGGGTCGTGACTTATTATTACCGCTTGGCATTGAAGTACCCATAGAGAGACGTCGTCTCGATATGGCCTATATGCGCTTACCAAATAACGTGGCTCAATTGGGTTGCTGCATCACTGATGGTAATTCCAATGTCGTTATTCGTCCGGATCTTGGTCGTGACTTTCTTGCCGTTGCCTATGCACCGACGATACCCATAGTAGACGATCCATTTTCACCGGCATCGAAACAAGAGATTAACGAGCATCATGATCGAATTCGTGCAGCATTGTCCGAAAGACTACCGGCACTAACAGGCTCAACGGTTACCCGAGACATTAGTGGTAGCTACGATGTCACGCCGGACTATCACCCGATACTCGGCTGGTCACCGGTCGATGGGCTTTATCTTGCCATGGGTTTTTCAGGCCATGGTTTAAAACTTGCGCCTGCTATTGGTGAAGTTGTTGCAGACAATGTACTTGGAAAATCTTCAGCATTCGATATTGATCCACTTCGGCTATCTCGATTTGCAGAAAATGATCTCATGTATCTTGCCTATGGACCGAACAGTGCACGGGCGTAATCAGGTTAAATTTACAAGACTGTGAATGCTGCATTTGGTTGTTTGTTAGCGCAGCTAAATTCCACAGTTTCTACGAGCGGTAGAAATACCAAGACGAAC
>JBLHGU010000030.1:0-38669 GCA_047615875.1 Parasphingorhabdus sp. | reverse complement strand
AAACTCTTTCATAACCATGTGGCAAGTTTCATTTAACCTGCCCGGCAATGCCGGTCTACCAGAAGATAGCCACTGCTTTTGTGCCTTGCCACCAGCCCAGTTATTCGTTGTAAACCCCAGAATTTCGCTTTTGATGCCAACCAGCTCAAGGGCCCGACTCATCACGTCAACAAGCACTGTGAGATGATTGGCATGTTGTTTCATGGAGCCTGAGCAATCCAACAAAAAGGAAACACCGCAATTGGCCTTTGGCAATACATCGTGCTGCTTAAATAAACGGCGCTCTGCAGGTGAACTAACTAGCTGTGAGAGTCGACTGCCATCGATGTAACCGGTTTCCCGTCCAAAATCGAAATCATCCTCTACAGGTTGTGCCAATAGCCTTTGAAATAACCGGGCGAGTCTTGGCACATTGATACCTTGCTGGGAAACCCGTTGATCCAGCTTCTGACGCAATTCCTGCAACTGCTCATTACGTACCAGATCACTAGTACGCACCTGCCGATCAAATTCCCGAGTAAATACTCTATAACCAACTTCACTTTCGCTAAGTACTTTACTTTGACCGCTATTAACTACACCAATCGCATCGTCAGTCTCTTCCTCGGAATTTAGCAACAAATTGAAAATTGCCCGTATTCTGTCGTTCTCTTCCTGTGAATCTTCATCGTCATCACTAAAGCTCTTCAGCCTGTCTGCCACTTTGGCAGCAATGCTCAAAGCAGGAATAGAGAACTCACTTTGATTCTCTCTGGTACGAGTTATGGCGGCGAACTCATGACCCAATAAAGGCGCCAGACTCCAGCGGGTAGATTCAATTAAATCTTCTGTTTCTTCCAGCACCTGACAAATATTTAAACGCGCCCAACATACCTGAATCAAGCCATACATCAGTATGCCCACTTCAGTGTCTGCCATGCCGGTATTCACATAACGTCGGCACCACTGTTCAAAACGATGTTTGATATTACGTTCAACACCTGGCATAGCATAAGACACCAGACTTTCTACGCGTAGCTGTTCGAGCAACTCGAACAACAGACTTTCAATTTCGCTTTCTGGTTGAAGACTTTCATGCAGGTTGGCATCAGACAGTTTCAGACGTAATGAAATAGCATCTGAAACACCGCGGAAGGCCTGAAAATCATCCTGATTGAAATCGATCTTCAAGTGCGGACTTCGAATAGGAATTAGCGCATCACCGACATAAAGGCGGCGCGAACGATAGTGCAGGTTTGTTGACCCCGTTATAGCTCTGGCTGAAGCCGCGCAAAGTTCCTCAACTTGTTGTTGATAAACCGCGCCAGAATCGGAAGACATTAGCCAGCCGCACGCAGATGAGACTCTGTCAGCTCTACATCAAAACAACGTTGATAATATTCTGCAACCGTAGGTAATTCTGCTTCATCACATTTATTCATAAATGATAAGCGGAAGGCACGAGCCATGTCAGAAAATATTTCCATATTCTCAGCCCAGGTTATTACCGTGCGTGGCGACATCAGCGTAGACATATCGCCGGATTCGAAACCCTTGCGGGTCATGTTGGCCAAAGCCACCATAGACTCGACAACGGGGTTGTTATTTAATGAGGGCACTCTTGCTCGAACAATAGCAGCCTCTTCGGCTGGATCAAGATAGCTTAACGACGCGACTATATTCCAACGATCAATCTGTGCATGATTAAGCATGCGAGTGCCGTGATATAGACCACTTAAATTGCCCAGCCCAACGGTATTGGATGTAGCAAACAATCGGAATGACGGATTTGGCTGAATGACTTTATTCTGATCCAGCAACGTGAATTTTCCATCCCGTTCCAGTAACCGTTGTATAACGAACATGACATCAGGTCTTCCTGCATCATACTCATCAAACACCATGGCAACAGGTCGGCGTATCGCCCAGGGCACAATACCTTCCTGAAACTCGGTCACCTGTTTGTTGTCACGTAACACAATAGCATCGCGACCCACCAGATCTAACCGACTGATATGACCATCAAGATTAATACGCACACAGGGCCAATTCAGACGTGCAGCAACTTGTTCGATATGCGTCGATTTACCTGTTCCGTGCAATCCCTGAACCATCACTCGGCGGTTATTGGAGAAACCCGCAAGAATCGCCAGGGTAACATCGGGATTGAAACGATAAGCTTGATCGACTTCAGGTACATGTTCATCAGCCTCACTAAAGGCCGGCATCATAAGTGGTGAATCAATGCCGAAAGTATCTTTAACTGAAACTTCTGTATCGGGTTTTAATTGCTCAAGGTCTGTCATTTTTCTGCTCGAATCATATCGGCTGCTTTCTCACCGATCATTATGCAAGGGGCATTGGTATTGCCTGATACTATATTAGGCATGATAGAGGCATCAGCAATTCTCAGACCATCGATACCATGTACGCGTAGTCGTTCATCCACCACGGCCATATCGTCATTACCCATTTTGCAAGTAGAAGTTGGGTGATAAATAGTCTGGCTAAACTCGCGTGCAGCCTGAAGAATATCTTCGTCTGATTGGTACTGTCGACCCGGCACATATTCATCAGTTATACAGTCTTTCAACGCGGGTGCCTCGGCGATGCTGCGGGCAACCTTTATGGCATTGACGGCAACTTCACAATCTCTGTCATCAGAAAGATAGTTTGGATGGATAGCCGGGTACTCAAAGGCATCCGGTGATTTAATCACGATGTGGCCGCGACTGTGTGGCCGCAATTGGCAAACCGATGAAGTAAATGCAGAAAAGGGATGCACACCTTCACCCGGTTTATCCGCCGACAACGGCTGCATGTGAAACTGAATATCCGGGCGCTGCACTGTAGGATTTGATTTGGTAAAAACCACTACCTGACTTGCCGCTAATGTTAAAGGTCCAGTGCGCGTTAAAAAATACTGCACACCAACCATCATGCGCTTGAACCAGTTATTTAGTTCGTCGTTAAGCGTGTGTAAATTAGTTTTATAAACCAGTCTAATCTGTAAATGATCCTGAAGGTTTCTGCCAACGCCGGGAAGATGTTTACACATATCTATTCCCATTGGCTGTAACACAGCCGCGTCACCGATACCGGAACACTGCAAAAGCTGAGGTGTATTTATTGAACCTGCGCAAAGCACAACTTCCGCATTGGCTCGTGCTTCAAGCATCTTACCGCCTTGTCGATACTGCACACCAGCGGCTCGATTACCATTAAGCAGAATTCGAGAGGCTTGTGCATTGGTAAGAACTTTCAGATTAGCCCTGTTACGAACAGGCTTCAGAAAGCTTTTAGCGGTACTCCAACGTAGCCCTTTATAAGCAGTCTGCTGAAAATAACCGACACCTTCCTGGGTGGCACCGTTGTAATCCTCGTTAAAAGGAATGCCAACTTCAGTTGCCGCTTTAATAAAATTCTCAGCGATGGGTCTGCGCAAACGAAGATCTGAAACCTTTTGTGGCCCACCAACACCATGCCATTCATCGGCACCACGTTGTTGGTCTTCTGACTTCTTAAAGTAAGGCAGTATGTCATTATAGGACCAGCCTGGATTGCCCAACGCTGCCCAATCATCATAGTCTTTAGGTTGTCCGCGAACATACAGCAGACCATTTAAAGAACTTGAACCACCCAGTACTTTTCCCCGTGGCCACTGCAGGCTACGGTTGGCGATACCGGGATCGGGTTCAGTTTTATAACACCAGTCTGTTGCTGGATTATGCATGGTTTTGAAATACCCCACTGGAATATGTATCCAGGGGTTAGTGTCCTTACTACCCGCCTCTAACAAAAGAACTTTGTTAGAGGGGTCTTCGGAGAGTCTGTTGGCCAGAACACACCCGGCAGATCCCGCGCCTACAATAATGTAGTCAAATGTATTCTGGCTCACAGTTACAACCTGTTCGTGGATTTACACGTAGTCCTTGTATTTGTCTAGATAACGCACAGGTGTACTTAATGCATCACGACGGAAGGGATCACCCAGTTCGCGAGTACACATAATTTCAATAATAGTGGTCTTACTATCATTCATCTGCATGTCTACGGCTTTCTCTAAAGCGGGACCTACGTCTTCCAGTCTATCAATGGTCATGCCCTCGGCACCCATGGATCGACCAATGTCAGCGAAGCTCTGATTATCTAGCTCACCAGCAACGAAACGACGGTTATAGAAGTCCACCTGGTTCTTCTTCTCCGCACCCCATTGACGATTATGGAATACCACAGCGGTAACTGGAATGTTATGACGCACACAGGTCATGGTTTCCATCAGACTCATGCCCCAGGCTCCGTCACCAGCGTAAGCGATAGCGGGGCGATCAGGACTGGAAACCTTGGCACCAATCATGGTTGGGAACGCATAACCACAGTTACCAAAACTCATTGGAGCAAAGAAACTGCGTGGACGATCAAAACGCAGGTAGCTGTTAGCAACGGCGTTTATGTTACCAATATCGGTAGATACCATTACATCAGCAGGCATGGCTTTCTCAAGCTCACGAAGTACCTGACGTGGATGCAACCAGTTACCTTCTTCGCCGCCCTGCTCAGCAATCATGTCAAGACTGAACTGATCCTTCTCATGGGTCCACTCATCCAGCTCTTTTTCCCAGGAAGCTTTCTCAGCAGCAATATCAGCCATACGATCTTGCTTGTTTGAATCACAGGCCAGTTCGCGGTTGTTGATCAAAGCCAAAAGTGCTTTAGCAGAAGCTTTAGCATCGCCACAAATTCCTACAGAGATCTTCTTAACCAAACCGAGCATTTTGTGATCGGCATCAATCTGAATGATCTTGGCATCTTGTGGCCAATAATCCATGCCGTGTTGTGGAAGGGTACCAAAGGGGCCAAGACGGGAGCCAAGAGCAACTACTACGTCAGCTTTGGACATCAACTTCATAGCGGCTTTTGAGCCCTGATAACCCAGTGGGCCACACCATTGTGGATGGCTTGCAGGGAAAGAATCATTGTGCAGATAGCTATTGGCTACTGGCGCGCCTAAACGCTCTGCCAGAGCTTTACACTCTTCAACACCATCAGCCATAACAACACCACCACCGGAGATGATTACCGGATTTTTAGCCGTGGTCAGAATGTCGGCAGCCTCGTTCAGGCTTCTCTCGCCACCAGGACCGCGATCAACACGCATAGGCTGGGGAATTTCTACATCGATATCGCCGTAGAAATAGTCACGAGGAATATTCAGTTGGGTTGGGCCCATTTCAGACATGGCGCGATCAAAACAACGACCGGTAAATTCAGCCATGCGATTAGGGTTGTTTACGTGACCCTGATACTTGGTGAATTCCTGAAACATAGGTAGCTGATTAGCTTCCTGAAAACCGCCCAGGCCCTGACCCATGGTGCCAGTCTCTGGCGTAATGACCACGATAGGAGAGTGAGCCCAATAAGCAGCAGCCACAGCGGTAACACAGTTACTGATACCGGGTCCATTCTGACCGATACACACACCATGACGACCAGAGGCGCGGTAATAACCGTCGGCCATGTGGGCAGCACCCTGCTCGTGTACAACCGGAATTAGGTTAATACCTGCTGGGGCAAAAATATCCATGGCATCCATGAAAGCGGAGCCCATGATACCAAACATGGTGGACACTTCGTTGGCGACCATCGTCTCAACAAAGGCTTCACTAGGGGTCATTCTAGGCATAAGAATCTCCTCGTAAATTGGGGTTAGTAATTAGAAAAATCTGAAAAGTGAGATTAATTGTCTCATTATCTGTTGTCAACAACTAATTTTTCAGGAATAATCATATTTACGACCTGCGTGTCGTTTTGACAGAATATTTGAATGGCAGAGGCCAAAATGAAAACAGCAAGCGACAATCAGTCGGCTTTATCACGGGGCTTTCAACTCGTTGAATGGGTCATTACGCACGGCCGTCCGGTTTCTAGTGCTGAAGCCGCAGAGGCTCTGCAATTACCCAAACCTACGGTGCATCGTATTGCGCAGCAACTGGAAGAAATAGGCATTTTGCAACGCGCTCCAAACAGTAAAAAGTTTACTGGTGGACGTCGTTTGTCGGCAATTTCACAAGCCGCTCTGGCCCACGGCCAGGTCGGTTCGGCGCGTCACGTCATCCTGCAACAACTATCCGACGAAATTCAGGAAACCTGTAACTGCACCATTCTGGATGGTAACCAACTGACCTATTTCGATCGCGTGGAAGCCAATTGGCCAATGCGAATCCATTTACCTGTTGGCAGCAAAGTACCCCTGCACGCAACAGCCGGTGGCAAACTGTTTCTTGCCATGCTGCCAAAACCACAACGTCAGTCGCTACTAAATTCCTTACCCTTGAGTTCTTTCACCGACACCACCATCACTGATCGCGATGCATTAGAAATTCAGCTTGATACTATTCGGCAGCAGGAAATGAGTGAGGATAATGGAGAATTCATCGAAGGTTTGATCGCCATCGCGGTACCCGTTTACGATGCTAATCAACGAATTTGTTTTGCTATCGCCGTTCATGCTCCATCAGTTAGACGCAGTATTGCCGAATTGAAAACCTTTTTACCAAATGTTAAACAGGCTGCTACCCGACTGTCTGAGACATTATGATTATTTGAATTGGCAATTTATGTACAATTGACTAACACAACGAAAATTACGCGGACTTTCTGCATAGAGTCCGCATCTATAAACACGACTCACTGAATACATTCAGAATGTAATGTGACGAACAATACAATTCCAAAAAAGACCAGAGTAGTCATTATTGTTGGTGGTGTTATTGGCGCTAGCGTTGCCTGGCATCTTACTCATTTCGGTTGCAATGAGATGGTGTTGCTTAAGCGTGGGAAAATGGGTTGTGGGACCACATGGCATTCGGCAGGCAATATTATTTGAATGAGTGACGATCCTGGAACCATTGATATCTATACTTATGGCGCCCAGCTTCTGTCGCAATTACATGAGCGTCAGAATATTGGTTGGCGGCAATGCGGGCGAGTCATGGTCGCAACGACTGCGGAAAGAATGGCTGAATTTGAGTCAATTTTTTAAACACTCGATCGTCACAATATTGAGATAGAAATGATTTCTGCTCAGCAGGTAAAAGAAAAGTTACCGGTGATGAATACCGAAGATATTCTGGGTGCTTTGTGGAGCCCAGGTGATAGACGGGTTAATCCGACCGATTTGGTAAACGCCTATACGCGAGAAGCCAAAACGAACGGTGTGCAGTTTTTCGAAGGCGTTAATGTTAGCCATGCGCTTACTGAAAACGGAGGGGTAACTGGTGTAAGCACTGACAAAGGAGACATTCAATGCGAAATTGTCATCAATTGTACAGGATTATGGGCCAGAGAATTAGGTTTGCGAATGATGTCGCTATACCGCTATATGCTGTAGAACATTTCTATATATTGACCGAAACAATAGAAGATGTTTATCCAGAAATGTCGACGCTTCGTTACCCAGACAACTTGATCTATGGACGTGAAGAAACCGGTGGATTGCTATTAGGTTGTTTTGACCGAAATGCCATCCCAGTAAGCCCAAAAGATTTACCAGAACCTTTCTTCTTTTCTCTACTGGACGAGAACTGGGATCAATTCATGCCCTATATGCAAGGCGGTGTTCATCGAATTCCCGCTTTAGAGCAAATTGGCATTCGAACACTTCTTAACGGGCCCGAGGCTTTTGCACCGGATGCACAACCCCACCTTGGTGAAGCGCCAAATTTGCGTAACTATTTTGTGCTGGCAGGTTTAAGTTCCGCTGGCGTAATCCGCTCTGCTGGTATGGGCAAGGCACTATCAAATCTGATTATTGGCAAGGACCCCGAAATCGACATCAACTCATTCAGTTTGAGTCGGTATGGACCACAGGATAACGACGAATCAAAATTGCGTGAACAAGTTTGACATGTTCCGAGCGGCCACTTTTCTCTCGAGCGCTAATATTTTTGCTCTCCAGGTAAATAAATCTCAAGTGAATATTTTAGAAATAAAAGATTCTAGATAGATTTAGGTAGCGCCGTTAAATCAAGACACTAGACTTGTGGGTGAATACCCCATGGGCTAAAAGCCCGATCGTTCAGGTGTGCAAACCTAGCCTCGATCTTTCAAACTTACAATCCGTTACAGATCTTGTCTGACTGTGTCTGATGGAGCTCACCACCTAAAGCGGACAAACTCAAACAATTGAGATTGATCCCTTTAGCTCCTTCACGGAAACACCAGTTTATTAATTTCTTCTAATGTTCGATCATATGCACTGTCCACTCTCCCGCTGACATAAACAATATTCTCAGGGTGGATATTTTCAGTCTCGTCTATCCACTTATACATTCCAATTCCTTCGCTACTAAGTTGCCCGTCCATGGAGGTGAAATAACTCTCTTTTGTAACCCCCAACCTACCGCAACCAGCCCAGCTCTTTTTAGTTGTTGTTGATTTTCTCTTTTTGAACATCCAGCTATGCCCCGCGTCTGGTAACGAAATATAGGTTGGGGAATTTTGGATGCCCGCCTCATTGATAAAGTCAACGCACTGATGTGCTGGGGTCTCTCTATCGAGTTCTCCGGTTATCAGTACGACATTAGTTTCAATAGTTTTCGAATCTTCAAATTTGACGCGGCAGATTGGATAGACACCCATAACACCTGCAATCTGGAAACTTCCATCGTTAAGCTGATCATGCACAGCTTTTACGATACTATGAATTGATTGCATGCCTCCTGCACTCAATCCGAGGATATGAATTTTACTTGAGTCAATCCAGGGCAGTTATACGGCCTCTTTTATTCCATCAAAAGCAGCCACTACACGGCCGGGAATATCTATAGATAGCTTGTACTTTACCTGTAAGACATTGACCCCTTTATTTGCGAGCATTTGTGTAAGCGTCCGCCGCCCATCCTATGCCTCCAAGCCCGTGCATCAACACTGCAAGTAGTTGCTTTCCTCCTTGTTTGCATGGAATACGGCACCTCGCCGCTTATTTTCATTGATTTTCCAATCCCCTTGAAATACAGCAGCGTAGTCGCCTGGGTCGTGTGTCACAAATGTGATAGTTTTTCGTTTCAACCCCACTATTTTAGTGAGGTCGTTTGATAATAAGGCGTAACAAGTACCCCTCCTCTTGCTCCTCTTACTTTGAATTTATTTCCCATCCATTTTCCCTTTAGGGAATAGCGAGAATTAGGATTTCCATTCCTGTTATCGTATTTACCCTTCCATTTAATTTTCCCCGAAGATAAATTCAAATCTGCTGTCACTGGATTTCCCCAGTTTCCAAAACTCGCCAAAGTCCCGATGCCATATTTTATGGTTATTTCAACAGGTGGGCTCCAGTTCCCCGTATGACTGCATTTGACGGGGCCATTCCAGTAACCATTGAAGTCACTAGGTTTTGCGGTAGAAAAATCGAAAACAAAATCACTCGCTTGGACAACCGTCGTTATACAAGACGATAGCAAAAAAACAAGTGACAACAATAGTTGCTGCAAAACATCTATGTGTGGATAGAATTTTCGACCCTGTTTCAGCCGAAAACTCTCGGCTTGACTGATAAGAGTCATTTGATGCAATACTTGCTCTATTCAAAGCATTCTTTTTTACATTCATATCTTGCGGAAACTTAGCCTCATGCGGCACGACGACATCCTAACGATGCAAGGGGTTCAAAATTTTTCCGAGTAAGAAGGCGGGTGACTTTTTGGAAATAACGCTCAAACAACACCTATTTGAGTTTAGACAAGACCATTTCAAATTTCTAGCTCAAGGACCGCTCACCGTATACAACGGCCAGTGTATGATCATGTCGAACCCCATATTTAACTTGCGTTTGATCGAGCCTGAATATTTATAATTACAACCGATGCCTTCAAACTATTCAGAAAAACTCACTAACTTCGTCATCAAGGTCCCAATCCTGGAAATAGTATTGAGAACGCTGCTCTAGCACCGGTTTCAGAGCCTTCAGTGTCCTAATTTGTCTCATAAATTCCTGCCAACTAGATTGCTGCAAATACAAATCTTCAATATGAGCGGCAATCTTTATGTTCGTCGCCTTGTCCGTCCTGGCGAAGAATTCTTCATGGACAAATGCATGGATTGGCGACTGATTGATGATTCGCAATTGTTCATCCCGCAGATTTTCAATTTGTTGCTCCAAAGCCGTAAGCAGCTGCTTTTCGTCATCGCTGCCGGTCATTGCATCTGCTTCCGTATAATCCTGGTGCATCTTGTAGATAGTGAGAATATCCCCGCGCTTGCGGGCTTCTAGCAGAGAATGCATGAGTGCTTGTCGCTCAATGCGTTTGTCGTCATCAAGTTCCTTATCCGGATGCAATACATTGGCTGTGCGACGAAATAACCGGTTGAGCAGCCCCCGATCTGCCCTGGGTATTTGCGATTCATCCTCGAAACCGTCTTCTAACTCGTCCCTTGCTTGTCGCCGAAACTTCTCAATTCCCTCTTCACGCTTACGTTCTGCTTCATGCAGCTCGGCCTGAAACATATCTTGAATCGGGGGGCTCTGGCGCGGGTCACCAAACTTTCGGCGCACCATTTTCTCGACTTCCGCTTCAATCTCCCGTTTATTGTCGATGTGTTCTTCAGGTAGAACATTCTCAAAATCTATCCGCACCATCTCCTCAAATTGCTGATGCGGTGCCAATTTGCTTTCCTCATCAATGGTGTAACCCATATCTTGAGCCGAATCACGGGCAATTTCATCACGCAAGTCGTCATCCATCAAATCAACTGCCGCGATGGGTTCAAGCAACTCTCCAATCCAATGACGCAACTCGTTGCACTGCCATTTTGGTAAAGACTTCCGACGCAAAAATCCCAGCAGGTGAAACACCAACTGGCGTGCTGTTTTTCCCAGTTCGATCTGAGCTGGCAGTGCCTCTAAACGCGCCCGCTCTACCAATAAATCCAGTTTTTCCTGTAATTCCTGATTCTGTTTCTGCAAACGTTCGGCCCGTTCCAAAGCTTCTGGAAATGGCTATCACGGTTGCGGGACTTAGACTTCGGTGGTTTGTTGACAGATAATTTCATTTGAAGCGAAAAATGAATTGGTTAAAATGAGTCGAGCCCTATTCAGATCACAACTTTTACAGATTGTACTGCTCTACCTTTGGCATATTATCAATCCGTCGACCGTCATTGAACAGGCGTTAAATATAATCTTAGATTCCGCAGCTGACCAAAGCGAGTGGTGATGCAAATGAACCAAAACACATAAGCCAAAACTGAGTCAACGAACACAGTCCTTCCTGCAAAACCAGGGCTATTGCAGACTCAATCGGCCTTAATTTTGTTTCATTAGATCCCTTTATTTTCTGCTCGCCCAGCCTTTCTTAAGAACGCAAGTAAGAAGCACCATTTACATCGATGATGCTACCGGTCATAAACTCCGGCGCTTCCAGGGCCAGAAAGGCAATAGTAGTCGCAATCTCTTCAGGCTGTGCTACCCGACCCATAGTGCTCTGATTTCGAATCACGTCCCCTTCTGGTGTAGTCAGAATAGACGTCGCCATTTCAGTTTCTACAAAGCCGGGTGCCACGGTATAGATAAAGATAGACTTAGGTCCCAGCGCCTGCGCCATCGACTGTCCTAATGCATTCATACCAGCCTTGCTGGCGCCGTACCAGGGCATATGCGGTTCGCCACGAAAGGCGCCTCTGGATGAAATATTTACAATACGACCGCCACCTTGCTGAAGCATCTTTTGTGATGCACAAAAACTTAAGTTGGCGGTACTCGTAAGGTTGGTTTGCATGACTTTATGCCAGGATGCCTGCCATGTTTTGTAGTCTATGTCAGCAATGTTCTGACGCTGGGATACACCTGCATTGTTGACCAGCACATCAAGGCCAGAAAAATCCTCATGCACATCTTCAATCAATTTCTCGACCGCTTCAGGGTCGGTGATATCGCATTGATAAATTCGATGTCCATCGCCTTTGAGTTCCGCCAGCACAGCCTCGGCTCGACCTTTGTGGCTATTGTAATGGATGGCTATACGAGCGCCTTTGGCAGCACAGGCTATTGCAGCAGCGGAACCTATTCCGCCGGAGCCACCAGTAATAAGAATAGAAGGTTGTTGTGACATGTTGTATCCGTATTGTTTAGTAATTTAGTAGCAGACGGCCATAGCCTGCAATCTGATCCTCGATGCCCGCCAGGCGGAGGGTTTCCCAGATCATAGCCTGATTACTGGCAATAACCGGTTTACCGACAGCATCTTCGATGGCACCCACTACATCCAGGGTCCGTAAAGCCCCGCAGGAAATGAACAATGCATCTGCATCATCGCGATCAATGGATTGTGCAAACTCTTTGATAAATTGCGGAGAGACACGCACCATGTCGCTGTCTTTCTCGAGATTCAATCCAGAAATAGATAGTACCTCGAAACCAGCATTATCCATGTAATCAGCTTCACGCAAGTTAATCTCGTCAAGATACGGGGTTGCTATAGCGATTCGTTTAGCTCCAACCGCACGCAAACCACTCATTACATTATGGATTAATGATGTTGCTCGGGCACCTGGTGCTCCTTTGAGGAGCTCCTGATGAACATTTTCCTCACCCATCACCAGACTGCCTGAAGTACAGGCATAGCAAATAACATCCAGGCTGCCATCGGGCAATAGCGTGGCTGCACAATCCGATAGTAGGTCAATTTGCGCTGCCAGATTCTCGCTTGTAATAGAGTCTGGAATCGGCACGCGAGCAAAATGCACACCTACCCCGTCCGGGCGTAATCGCATGACATCGTCCTGAATAGTTTGTTCAGTGGCGAGTAGGAGAAAGCCAATTTTCGCACGATGATGCCGACCTTTATCAAAACTCACCCCCACTGATGGTGGCGTGATGCGTGCGTCAATTTCATAGTTCATGGTGGTTTTATAGCTTGCACAGGTATTCACACAATGTATACAGTACCGTAATTCCTTTCTGAATATCCATATCTAACTGTCTGGATATTTGAAAATCAAACAATTGAACCAGGTAATTCACCCATGCTAGAACAGGCACGACAACGCACCAAAGAATTTCAAGATCGACTGGCGCAAGCCGGTGTTGATAGCGCCCTGATAACCGATGAAAGTTCTATCGCCTATCTAGCTGGCTTCTGGGGCTATCTATCTGTTGAATTTGGCAGACCAACGTTTTTATTGCTACAACGTGACCAGGACCCTGTGGTGATAACGCCACTCATGGAAAGTGAGATGGTTGGTGCAATGACCTGGGTAGAGAATATTAAGACCTGGGAAGATTCAGGTCCTAATCGCTGGGAAAATGTGTTGGCAAAAGCCCTCGGTGATAACCCCGGACAAATTGGTGTTGAACGAGCCGGTTTGCCAATAATTGTTCGCAACTGGCTTGATGAAGCTCTAAAAGGTCAGAGCCTTACTGATATTGCATCAATTTTAGGCGACATGCGTATGATCAAATCCGCCGAAGAAATTGATGTTATGAAACAAGCTGGACTGGTTGCTGCGGCCATGATGCAGGCAGCCGAGGGTAGTCTGGCCGAAGGCGTACCAGAATATGAAGCTGCATTGGCAGTTATCAATGCGGGCACCCGTCAGGCGGCAAATTTTCTTACAACTAAAGGTTGGGAAGCATTTATCTCGCCGATGATTCATAACCTGCAAATTATGCAGTCAGGTCGCGATACATCCATGGTTCATCGCAGAGCCAGTGTGAAGCCTCTTGAGAAAGGTGATCCGGTGTACTTTTGTTTTTGTAACATGGCCCAATTCAAGCAATACAAACTGGGCTTTGACAGGATGTTCTTTGTGAAGGAAATTTCAGATGAAGCTAGCAGAGTTCAACAAACAGCCATCGACGCACAGCAGGCTGCAGTAGCAGCAATTAGGCCGGGCGTGACGGCGGAATCAATAGCCCAAGCTGCCAATGAAATCTATCGACAACAAGGCTATGAAACGGGCTACCGAACCGGACGTTCCATTGGCATGGCATACCTGGAGTCTCCTGAACTAAAAGAAGGAGATAAAACCATCCTTCAGGCTGGCATGACATTCGCAGTAGATGGCGGGATATCTGTTGATGGCAGATTGGGTGGTCGAATCGGCGATTCCCTGGTTGTGACAGAAACCGGCGTGGAGTATCTGACGGAATATCCTCGCAAAATTCTTATGGTCGATTGCTAGTTTCTTGTCATGAAGACAGGTATTTTTCAATCCGCCGCCCATGGGCAAAGTGCTAATGAACGAATAACTCGCCTTGAATCCTATATAGAGAAGCAGGATCTGGATCTGATTGTTTGTCCGGAACTTTTTCTATCCGGCTATAACATTGGCAACGAGCTCAATA
Organism: Parasphingorhabdus sp.; assembly: GCA_047615875.1. Lineage (GTDB taxonomy): Bacteria > Pseudomonadota > Gammaproteobacteria > Arenicellales > CAJQKF01 > JBLHGU01. Next base: position 24,349 of record JBLHGU010000030.1, on the reverse strand, counting down.
CGCTGGCAGAAGCAGTAGAGGGCGAGTCTTCAAATAGAATCGCCGAACTGGCGCGACGCCATCAGACAGCGATCATCTATGGTTACCCGGAAAACAGTAACGGTGAGACTTTTAATTCCGCGTTATGCATTGATTCCAAGGGTCGCATAGTAGCGAATCATCGCAAACTTCTTTTGCCACCAGGCTTTGAAGCCAACCACTTCGCTGGCGGCAACACACTCACGTTGTTTGATTTAAACGGAATACGTTGTGCGATTCTCATCTGCTATGACTGCGAGTATCCTGAATCAGTTCGTGCAGTTGCAGAATCTGGAGCAAAAATTATTATCGTGCCTACAGCACTATCAGACCAATGGGGTGTGGTCGCAGAGAAGCTGATTCCTTCTCGTGCATTTGAGAATGGTGTCTGGATGGTTTATGCCAATCACGCCGGTAGCGAAAACGGTATTCGCTATTTTGGCGGTAGTTGTATTGTTAATCCTACAGGTAATGATGCTGCCCGAGCCGACAGCACGGAATCTTTCATCTCCACCGACATAGACATCGCTGCAGTCGATAGAGCACAAAAAAGATTACCCTACGTCACACGAGCAACTGAACTACGGGCTTTGCTGAATATCAGTTCCTAACGAATTTAGACGCTCCGTAAGTGATACGATCTTCTGCTAAGCCAGGAAAACTTAGCAGAAAATCTTTAACCTACTTGGGTGCGCTGCCGGACATATTCCAGAGAATGCTCTGACCTTCACCCATCATGGTCGTCGGCATTTGTCCATTCCATCTCTGTGCGCGCATATAATCTACCAAAACACTGGATTGACTAATAGACAGTGCCTTTTCTTTAATGGCTTCGGCCTCGGCCAAACCTTTTAATCTGATTGCCTCAGCCTCGGCAACTGCCTCAACCCTAATAGCATAGGCTCGACCATCGGCAGTAGCTTTAGCGGCATCGCGTTTTGCGAGAGCTGTATTAACTTCTCGTTGAGCTTCTAATTGTTGACGATCTAAACGATGTTTCTCCGCTGCGGCCAGGTTCTTCTCGGTCTGCTTGGTTTCTATGGATTGAATATACTTCGCAGGCAATTCTAAATTTTCCAGCTGCGCGGAATCCAGCTTTACTGGATAATCAATCATTTCATCAAAAAGCAGCTCTTCAATACGTGCAATGACTTCGCTACGATTTTGAATGATCTCTTCCGCCTTATACCGGGCCAGCGCATCTTTTGCCGCAGATCGTAGCTTGGGATCCAGAATTCTGGATTCAAACTGAGTTAGCCCGCCATATTTTTTAAACAGATCAAAAGCCTGGTCACGACTTACCGTCCAGTTAATCGATACTTCCGCAGTAACCGGCATTTGTTCGTGGGTGGAAGCATTTAGTTTCTCAAGGTTCTTGCGCGTTCTTATTTCAAGAACTTCAACCTTGTCTACAAAAGGAATTTTTATATGTAAGCCGGGGTTGACCTGCTGGGTGGCCTCACCAAATCGTTTTACAATTCCAACGTGGCCTTCATCGACGGTATACATCGCTTGAAAAAACAGAACTGCAGCGACTAAAGCCGCCACCAGCATAATAAAGGTTGCTTTTCCCTTTACTGCTATCTTGGTTAAATCGGGAAGTTGGTTCTTGCCTAAATGCTCAGCCATGGCTGCTGTTGCTCCGAATTTTCTATGTATATTTTGGAATTGCTAGTCTACATGCAAAGCGTAGTGTTTTCGAGCGAATAGATAATTCTGCGCGCTCTTAATTGCCCGTTAATGTTGACAAACTACTGTTGTTACTTCAAATCACCATTGGGAGTGTCACAATGAAATTCCTGTCCCGATTTTATCTCGATCATTTTACTGCCTTCGTCGGAACTACCGAACGTGTAATTACTGGAAGATTCATTCGATGACACAATCCGCACTTAAACATACCAGCTTTCTACGCCCTTATTCGGCGATGCGTTTTACATCGACTGCTAAGTATCGTAATGATGCCGTGATCGAGCGACTCTTTAATCTTTATCAGGATAGATGTGTGGAAAGTAGTCGAACTGTCAAAATACTTGAAATTGGCCCCGGCGCCTGCACCAAATATTTTGGTGAAAATCACTGGGGCCAACGCATTGTTGACAAAATAGTGCGCCGGCTCCCATTACCTTTCAACTGTTACGAAAGCTATGAAACTTCCCTGCTTCGAACAACTGCTTTTAAACACGGCTTTTATCCATCTATTACTGTAGTTGATATTTCCAAAAAGGTTCTGCGAATCGTACGATCCGGGAACGAGTTCGAAGACGTTAGGTTTCTTCAACGTGATATTTGCGAGAGCCCACGATTTATCGGGCATGACTTCGACATGGTTATTTGCCTGAATGTACTCATGCATCTAAGGCATCGCGAAACACCGGAGGCAAAAAAAGGGCACCATCATGTAATTGACCTTTGTCGCCCAGGCGGTCTAATCGCGGCTAGTCCACTACGAGTATTTCACAACAATCAAAACGTAACCCCAATAGAAGACTTGCTGTATAAGCGACAGCAAACCATCAGTTCCAAAATCTTAACCGACTGACCAGCCTAATCTGTTACCTGCACTGATGTAACAACAGCCGCATTGACGATGTCTTCCGCCTTGCAACCACGAGATAAATCATTAGCGGGCTTTCTAAGCCCCTGTAGAATTGGTCCTATGGCCATCGCACCGCCAAAACGTTCGACCAACTTGTAGCCGATATTGCCAGCTTCAAGACTAGGGAAAACAAATACATTGGCCTGACCCGCTACGACAGAATCAGGCGCCTTCTTATGAGCGATCTCTGGAATAAGGGCAGCGTCCAACTGCAGCTCGCCATCTACGGCCAGCTGTGGCGCTAATTGTCTGACCAGATCGGTCGCTTCAACCACCTTATCCACTCGAGCATGGCGAGCGCTACCACGGGTTGAAAAAGACAACATGGCGACTCGCGGATCCAGTTGCAAAAACTGCCGTGCGCTATGGGCTGAAGCTATAGCAATTTGAGCAAGCTCTGCTGGGGCAGGATCTATAACTAACGCGCAATCTGAAAACACCACTGCAGATGCACCCTGAAAAACCTTCGGATTTGGCAACATAATGAAAAAACTTGAGACAAGTTTTGAGCCTTCGGCCAATCCAATTACCTGGATGGCACTTCTGACAACATCGGAAGTTGTGTACCTGGCACCGCCGACGCTGCCATCAGCATCTCCGTATCGAACCATCAGATTAGCCAATGTGAGTGGGTCTGTGATTGCATTACGCGCCGCGCTCAAATCAACGCCCTTATGTTTTCTTAACTCAAAAAAGAGATCAGCATAGTGTCCTAGCTGCCCAACTTCAGCGGGATCTACCAAAGTGATATCTTCATGCTCCGACCATTCACCCAATGATTGCTGCAGAGTCTCAAGCCTGCCGATCAGAGTCAGCCTCACGAGCCCCTGTTGCAGTAGAGTTTTCGCTGCAGCAACCACACGTTCATCATCTCCCTCCGCTAGAACAATATGGCGTTTTTTTTGTTTGGCTCGAGCATAAAGCGCGTCGAAGGGGTCAACCGACATCAAGTGTCTCCGCTAGTCCTTCAACTGCGATAACTTTGGACGATGCCAGACTCTGCCGGACCTTTTTCCAGGGTGCATATTCCTCGCTATCGCAGAATGCCTGGAGTTTAGCCATGTCGGGAAACTCAACAATTATGAAACGATCGGTTGGCCAATCACCTTCCAAAACTCTCACCTCGCCACCCCGAGCGACATATTTTCCACCGAACTTAGCTGCTATGCCGGGAACGGCGGCTACATAGCCACTTGCCTGATAGGCTTGCAGATTATCAACTGACACATCTGCGAGAAAGTATGCTGACATAAATTAACCCTCGTATATTAAAAGAAATTGAAGTCTTGCATACTTCCCCTAGTCATATCAAAATTGGTTTCAACTACCGCTCTAACGAACACTATCAAACCGAGGGATACGATGATCGATAATCTTGAACGTTATGCTGACAAAATCCGAATAATATTAAAGAGCAATCAATCAGAAGCAGAACAACAACTGGCCCTTTGCGGGTGTGTCGAAGAAATTCTGTCCGATAAGTCATTTATTAAACAGTACTTGCCCGATCGTGCTGAAGGCGCCCATCCCCGCGAAGTATTATTTGAAGATGCCGATAACGGGTTTTGCATTTGTGGGCACGTATACTCAGGAGAAGCCATTAGTGAGCCTCATGATCACGGTCCTAGCTGGGCCATCTATGGCCAGGCCGAGGGCTCTACAACCATGACAGACTGGGATATTGTTAAGCCCGGAGACGGCACAAATCCTATTCTTGTTGAACCTCGAACAACTTATGTGATGAAGCCTGGTGATGCTCATTTCTATGCCATTGGTGATATCCATTCCCCACATCGCGATCAACCAGTAAAACTGATTCGAATAGAAGGTGAAAACCTGGACCGCATCGAACGCTCGAACATTGCAAAGGCCTGATCAATACTCGATTTTTCTTGTTATGAATTCCGCCTTTACATAATTCGAAAAAATGCTCGTTCCTGTTCATCTACCTGATCTACCAGGCCAATCTCCCAGGCAAGGTAATCCCGGGCAGCCTGCGCATTTCCCTGATGCCGATCATGGGTATGAAAATTAAAATCGATGCATTGGTGATCAGGCGGATCGTTCGGTGTTGCAATAACATTGAGCCCAGCTTCCCGCCAATTGGATTCGTCTTCTGCCAGCCAATAAATTTTTTGCTCCGGATGATTTATCAAAATATCCTTATTGGCCATTGAAATACGGACGGCATCCTGGCTGATTAGCACCAATGTTTGCCCATCGGGAACCTGTAGCTTAACAAGCCCCTGGCGTGTAAGCCATTGAGCCTTTTCCAAATGGGCATCTCGATAGTCCATACCAGCACGAAAATCTAGAATCTGACAATCACCCTGGGAGGCAAGCTCCTTCGAAGTTATTTTTTCTGGCAAAACTAAAGCAGGTGGCGCTAAACGCTCTACACTAAAACCAGATGTCCGCAAACCGCTCACACCATCCGTGACCACAAAAACCTTGTGCCCCATCTGGGCCAACCATGTAGCGGTTACCGGGGCCCTGATCTGTTCGTCATCAATAAGAACTAAATTTGCACCACGCACAGCCACCCAGGAATCCGTAGACTGAACCAGCTGGCCACCCGGCGCATGCAGAAAACCGCCAACAGACTCACGAACAAACTCTTCCGCAGTGCGTACATCAAGCAGGTATGTGGTCTGGTCTGAACACGTCAGTAGGGCTTTTAAACCAGGGGCATCAATAAAACTAACACCGCCGTTCTGAGCACGCGTCTTAGACACCTGCTGCAGGTTGAGGCCAGGTTCAGATATCAGCTCGCTGCTATAGCAGGCTGTTTTTCCGTGATCCAATTGTAAGCCAGCAAGAAACCAGCCTTGAGTCCCATTCTCCAATGCTAGCACTGGGTTAGGAACATCCAGATTAATCAGGGTCTGAGCACCAAGAATAGATCGTGTGCGGCCAGCACAGTTAATTACAATAGTTGTTGTCGGATCTGGCACCAGATCTTTATAACGCAACGCTAACTCGCCATTCGGACAACTGGTTGCACCTGGGATACTCATTTTTCTAAACTCTGTAAAAGGCCTGCCATCCAGTACCTTCAGGTTTTTATTTTCTTGTTGATATTGGTATAGCTGTTGGGCACTGATTCGGGGCGTATCGCAGGCATGTTCGAGAAACTCGCCAAATGTTTTGCTCGGCAAATTAACGCCTTCAAACAAATTGTATCCTGCATCGACCCAGGCCTGAACACCACCATCCAAAACCATTATGGAATCAAACCCTAGCAATTCCGCCCGGGTAGCAGATAGTTCAGCAACGCCGTCATTGTCATCGAATACAACTACAGGAGCTTTGAGGTTAGGCACCAGATCCATGAGGCGCGACTCAAAAATACTGTATGGCAATGAAACCGAAAAGAACGGATGACCTGCGGTATAACGACCAAACTCGCGAACGTCGAGAAAAGCTAACTCCGACTTTTCGGAAAGCCAGGCTTTAACCTGTTTTGCGGAAACTATTTTCATCTTGTAACTTTTCTACCTAATTCTTAGCAATAAACCTTCTGGATAGAAGGCCTCAGTGCTACTTTATTAAACACTCTGTGGACATTGGCGAATTCACTCACCAGTGGGTGACCCTTATCCTCCGATAACCAGGTAATTAGCATATACAGATAAATGTCGACGGAGCTAAATTGATTTCCTAGAACCCAGTCGCCGTCGCCGATACCATCATCGACCACTTGCCACACCTCTCTGAGACGACTGGTAGCACGGGCCTGAACAGCCGGCTCATCGTCTTTTGTAGCGCAAAAACGGAAGGGGTAATAGGTCATTTGATAAGCGTTTTGCACCGAACTGGTGAAAAAAACTAACCATTGTAAATAGCGCCCACGAAGATCATCGTTTGGCAAAGGACAAAGTCCTGCTTCGGGATGAAGGTCGCATAGAAATATATTGATCGCCGCACATTCATACATTGCCCCCTCTGGCCAAATCAATACCGGAACCCAACCATTCGGGTTCAGGGCCAGGTGTTCTTTGCTACGGGGCTCATCTTTCGATATGCTCGCTGGCAATAATTCGTAGTCTGCACCGATTTCTTCAAGTACCACTCTGGTTCCCATGGCGGCGCTGCGCTCAGCATAAAATAGTTTGTAGGTCATTTTTCTTTCGTCGTTGTAGATCTAAAATTAGGATTTCTATTTTTTATCTATAACATCGACAGGGCAGCTAAGGCCACCACTAAAATCAATGAAATGCCCATGGCAAAATTCACCATCCGCTGAACATCATTGGCCAGGTTTAACTCCCGAACTCGAATTCCCGCGTAAACCCATAGAAAGTGAATGGGGATCCAGATTAAATTAAAGATTACCAGTTTCAAAATTAACTCAGTCTGTGGCGCAAAACCAGCCAATTCAAAACCGCCGAATAATGTTGTGTTAACTGCGTAGGCCTTTGGATTTATCAATTGCAAAGTAATCCCCGTACGCCAGGAAGGTCTACTACGGCTTTTAATGAAGGCGACACCGTTGTTAGCAAACATTATCCTTGTAGCAAGAAATACCAGATAAAAGAAGGATGCGAACAACAGGATACTTCTAACCACTGGGGCAGCCAGCACTATTGCGGCCAAACCACTGATAACACTTAATGCCACCAGGTTATTACCAATAAACAATCCAAAAATATAGTTAAATCCCGCCGCTCGACCATAGGCCGCACCTACTCCTGCCGCGGAGAGTACGCCAGGGCCTGGGGTCAATATTAGTAACGATACAGCGATAATGAAGGTAAACATTTGCTTTTTCTTTTTTTGATAATATTAATTTACAGGGCTATTTTTCCTTTACCTCAATAATTCCGCTAGCCATTTACAGTCTTTTCTAAGCTCCAAATACTTGTTTACGTTTCTTAGTAAGATTCTATTCTGTATGCATTGAGCTTTTCTTTATTGCCAGTTGTAGGCTAGTATGAGTTGTTCTTAACGTATACTGGAAATTGATTTTCAGTATACGTTAAGAACTAATAAGGAGAGCATACAATGGGGAAACGTCCGTATTTTCGAAGCCTAAGGGGTAAAATTACAAACCGCGCATTGTTTATTGGTCTAGCGCCTGTGGCAATTGTTGGAGTTATATCCTGGTTTGGCTTTCAATAATTAACACAGAACGCTGCCAGCCAATTAGCTGCGAGTGAAAAAACTTTACTAGAGAATGTTGTAGGCGCTAATCTTGAAGCAGCAGACCAACGAACCGTACAGCAGCTAGACACCTTCTTGTTGGAACGTATTTCAGATGCGGTAGTCTGGGCCTCGGCACCTGTTGTAATAGAAGCCGCCCGAAGAGCTGCATCAGCGCATGAAGATGCAGGACTTTCAGTTCTTAGCATAGACGATGTCGAGGCAAGATTTCAAGAACGCAAAAGCCTTGATGTATCCCCCTCTGCCAATGCGTATTTAACCCAACAAGTAGAACGCTCCCAACATTTTGGTGAAATCTTTTTTACCGATAAAAATGGATTTAACGCAGCCTTAACCAATCCAACATCAGATTTTGTTCAACGAGACGAAAACTAATGGAAAACCGCATGGGAGAATGGCATATCCGTTGGTCAGGTCGAGTTTAATGATTCGGCCGGAATCTGGTCAGTTGATGTATCCGTACGTATAGATGATCCAAGGTCAGGTAATAGTCTAGGTGTAATGAAAGCTGTATTAGGCGTATCACTTATTCAGGAAGTAGCTGATAACCAGGCACTAGAGATTGAAGGCAGCTCTGTTATTGTTACAAATGATAGTGGCTTACTATTGGCGGATACAGCCAGTTCACATAATCAGGGTCGCATAATGAACGATTCTGTAAATCTACGTTCCTCAGGTGCCTAACCAGAATATGAACAAGTATTTGGGGCTCAGCGACGGGGCTATCTACTCGCAGAGAAAGATGTGGTAGGCCATGCACAATCAGCTGGTGCCGAGCTTTATAGTAGTGTGGTGGCTCGCTTTCAAGGCTTTAACTGGACCGCAGTAGTAAGACAACCAAATCAAATCGCCCTGCAAACAGTGGCTGGCTTGAAAACCATTCAGTCGGATATCGCAACTTCGCAACAGCAGGTAATTTATATACTTGGTGCCTCGGTAGTTTTCGTTTTGATCATCGCAATTCTACTAGCCGGCAGTCTATCTCGCGCAATTATTAATCCGCTTAACGAATTGCGGGATTTGGCCGAGGCTGTCAGCAAAGGGAATACTGCCCGTGGTATAGAGGTGCATGCAGATGATGAAATTAAGGATGTCGCGGTAGCATTTGAAAGAATGAGAACCAGCGTCGCAATTATGGTAAAACGAATTCGCGGATCCTAATATTGAGCAGGTAAAAAACCATGGCCGACAATCAACTTGTATCTAAGGTGGATCTGTTTAAACAGATCCAGCAAGTGATTAGTAGTGGCGAAACTGGCTTTATAACCATTCTGACTGATACCCGTCGTTCGGTATTATTGCAGTTTTCGGCAGGGCGTTTGACTCATACTAACGCCAGGTCTAAAGATGTTGCAGATGCAATTCAGGTGCTCAACGAATGCGACCAGGTTAAGTTTTCCTATGTTGCCGCTCCTGTCGAGAACCGCCCTGAAGTGATGCCTGCTGAGTCTTTTCTGCAACTAATTGATCCCGGTGGCGACGCTGGAGCAGGAAACTTTCAAGCCCCGTCGCCAATACCGACAGCAGATTTTTTCATGCCGGAAGTTGGCATACCTTCAGCAGCTCCAGTTGTAACAGCAGGCAATAGCGTAGATAATTCCATAGCTTCAGCACTTACCACTCTCGCAATAGACTATATTGGTCCTATAGCAGATTTGGTCGTCAGTGAGGCGCTTAGCGCCTCTCCTGATGTTTTGGGGGCAATCAATGTTATTCCAAGCAACATACTTGATGCAGATCAAGCTGCTGAGTTTCGCAACGCTGCTTTAGCAACAGTCCCAAATTTTTAAGAAGCCGCTAGCTTTTTGTTATGCGGTCACTGGCCGCAATAGCCAATTGGAAACTGGGCAGGGTCTTCTGATTTGGGGTTGGAGCCTATCAACGGCATTCTTTGTGTCATGATGAATGCAATGCCGCAGATCTATCTAGACAGACTTACAAGTAACACTTTAGCATTCATCACATCAGACACTTCACACTCCCGCGTAAAGTGATCACATGCTGGTGATAACAAATTGCATGCTTCTGTTACCTTATTCTGGCGCTGCAAGAGTTCAGCAAGGCTGGTAGCAGCACGCAGTTGACACAATATAGCTTGTTGTTGAGATTGCGCTAGCTCCAAGGCGGTTCGGAAACAGGACTGTGCCTCACCCTCGTGCTCGCTTCCACCACGCAATAGTATTTTACCTTTGACGTGATAAAGAGTTGATTTGAAGTACCGCTCCTGGGACTGCTGCATACGGTCAAGACTTTCTTCGATTAGTTGCAAGCCTTTACTCACCTGGACATCGAGACTATAGGCCTCAGCCAGCCTGGCCGTTAATCCGGACACAAAAAGCGCCGAACCAAGCTTCAGAGTTCCATCGATGCCTTTACTAATCCCGGATATTGCATCAGAGATCTTTTGCTGCTTCAGGCAAATCTCACCTTTGAGCACAGATATCCAGGGAAAGAACTGTTTGAAGCCTCTTTCCCCGGCGATGGACAATACCGAATCCGCATGACCATTCGATGCGGATAATTCCCCTCTGGTGAGCAATAATCGACTAAAGCCCCAAAGTGCAAAAGCTTTACTGTATGGGTGATTCAGTTCTGCAGCCAGATCCAACGATTGTTGACATCGGATTAAGGCTTCATCTGGAAATCCACAGACCGGAAGGACGAACCCTCCTATAACAGTCGTTGCTCCAACGGCAAAATGAGTCCCACCTCTAAGAAACGCTGAAGCGCCGTGAATATTTGGGCGATAGGGCTCGGCCACTTTTTCAAGCTGAATTCGGGCCGCAGATAACTCACCATGAAAACACAGAGCAAGCCCCATTTGTTGCGCAGCTTCCAGACTAAATCCTTCAGAACGTGATGAACTTGCCAGATTAGCTAGTTCCACAGCCTGCTAAGACAATTGTTTGGCGCGGGGCATTTCTGCCTTAAGTTGGTAAATCATGGCCAACCCCAACACAACGGTACATTGTTTGTCTGTATCCCCCAATGTCTTGCCTAATTCGAGTGCACGTTGATAGGCCGACTCAACCTCAGTTGCGGCGTAACCTCTTGCGGCAACCAGTGCTGGGGTTAGCATCAGCAGGATGGACAATTCCTGATTTTCAATATCACGGCCAGTAGAAAGTCTCGTATTAAGTTCGAGCGCTTTTCCGAACTGGGCAATGGCTTCCTCATTTGCCGACGTTAGGAGGAATTTTTCCCCGACTTTCTGATAGCACCGTATAGCCCGGATAACATTCCCGGCTTCGTCATGATGACGACCAGGTATTTCCGGATTGCTCTCAGCAAGAGAGGAGAACTTCTGCTCGATTAGTTCAGCAATGTTTCTATGATGCCGCTGTCGATTACGTTTTAACAACGAGTTGTAGGCGGCATCTTGTACCAGTGCATGCTTGAAGAAGTACCTGGCTTTTGGCGGGCGTCCACGTCTATAAAGAATTTCTGCCTCAGTAAGTTGCTCCAGTCCTGCTTGCAGTTTGTCACCCAATGTTGATACAGCTGCGATCATTTCGTAACTAAATTCTCATCCGAAGACAGCGCCAATTTGGGCCAGTTCACGGACTTGAGGCAGACGGTCGAGACGAGACACCAGAGCTTCCTGTAACGTATCAGGGATACTCAGGGAATCCAATGGCCCGGTGGGTTGATAATTATCACCGTTATCAAGAAGAATGTTCGACTTGAGAATGGTCTTGGTTAGCTCCTCAACATAAAGCGGCACACCATCAGGTTTTACAACAATGTGATTTATCACCTCCTCAGGCAACGCTTTGGCACTCGCAATTTTGTTAACCAACTTTTGCGTGTGTATTTGCTCAAGACGATTAAGGGTAACCGGTGTTATGTAATCTTGATTCGGCCACGGCGGGTCGAACCCAGGGCGTGAGGTAGTCACTATCAACATTGAGACGGTAGGCACCTGCTCTATCAAGCTATTCATTAATACCAACGTAGAATGATCTGCCCAATGCAAGTCCTCCCAAAGAATCAATACCGGGCCTTGCTCTGCCATGTCGATCATCATTGCGATAATCATGTCGACCGTTCGCTGCTTTTGCTGATGTGGAGAGAGCACTGTTTCTGATTGCTCCCGAGCGGGTATTTCCAACGATAGCAGCGATGCCATTAATATCGTTGTCTCTTCAGAATCTGCAGAGTACCTTTTCAGCATACTTTGCAGCTTACTTATTCGACTGTCATTGTCATCACTGGCTTGCCAGGCGCAGAGACGTTGAAAATAATTTATGACAGGATAGAGTGCAGAATTACTGTAGTAAGGCGAACAGTGCAAGGTTAACTGAACTCTGCCTTCGCTGAGAACCTGCTTTTTCAGAATGTCTATCAATCACGACTTGCCGATACCCGCCTCACCTACCAAGGTCACTACCTGTCCTCGTCCTTCCCGGCTCGAACTCTGCCAGCAACGATTAAGCAGCCCAATTTCTTCATCGCGCCCAACCAATTCCATGCGCAATGCATAGTCACCTTCAACGTTTGCAAACGAATCATCATCTACATCAGATTGTCCCATTAAACTCCAGATTTGCGTGAGACCCGGTAATCCCTTTAATTCTTTGGAACCGAGGTTTTCATAACCAAATACTCCGCCCAGAATATCTTTAGTCGGGCTATCAATTACAATTTGATTTTCCCAGCAATCCCCTGCAATCGAGCAGCTGTGTTAGGTGCTTCGCCTATTACCGTGCGTTCTTGAGCCAGACCTTTGCCAACAAGTTCACCTACCATGACAGTACCAGTAGCTAAGCCAATCCGTACGGCAATCTCGATATCTTTATCCCGGCCTATGGATTGTGTCAGTCCAATCATAGCTTCAACGATATCCAGAGCACTACGTGCTACCCGTTCGGCATTTCGATCGAGAATCGTTGGATAGCCAAAATAAACCAGAATGCCATCGCCCATATACTTCGCTACATAGCCACCATACTCTTGAATACAAGCTGTGCAAGTATCTTGATAACCACGAATTACATCCTGTAGATCTTCCGGATCGAGCCTGGCAGATAAAGCGGTCGAATTGGCCAGATCACAAAACATTACCGTTAATGGTCGTTTTTCAAATTCTCCTGGTAAAATGGCGGTACTGGTAGAGTTCCCGCCCGTGCCTGAGGGCTGAAATCGATCCGGGCTGGAATGAGATGATTGACCAGGGCCATCAAAGAATTCATCAATCACCATTAACAAACGTAGTCGATCGCCAATCGAAATTCGCATTTCTTTCAAATGGCCATCTGTAAGCTTGTTCAGAATATCAAACTCAATATCTTCCCGCTCGAATACTTCTGAGTATCAACCGAAACCGACCTGTTCAAGCCACGTGGTAATATTGTTTGGTAGTTTTTTCATATCCATTGAAGAACGATAGCAGGTTCCGCGACCTTACCTCCTATTTGCCTGTCGACTCTGGCTCGACATAACCGACTTTGTTTAACCCTTCGACTATTACAGCAAGATCATCTGGTTGGGTATTCCATTTTCCTAACTCCTTAATAGCCGAAAAACCTGGCTCCAGATTTTCCAGTCGTATCAACGAATCTGCAGCAGCGGCCGTTTCACCCAGATGTCCAAAAGCGGACGCCTTGATTAGCCAGCACCAGTAAAACCCCGGCAGATTAATCTTACGCACATCTGCAATGGCAGAAGCATAGTTTCTCTCCCTAAGATATTTTCGAGCGAAGCTAAAGTGGTACCAACCAGGATGCAATGGGTTTAATACGATGGCCCGTTGGGTAAGCTCAGCACCCCGCTCATAATCCCCTATAAATGTGTAGTAGTGCCCTGCTTCAGCAAGAATTTCAGGGTCGTGGGGATTCAGAGCAAGAGCTCGTTCAGCTTCCTTGTAAAAGCCTTCATTTTCATGACGGAAAAAATGGATGATGGCTAACCAAATTCGTGCATAGGCTTTTTGTGGGTCGAGTTTGATGGCTTTTTCCAGCAAGTCCCGAGCATTGGAGTGCTCCGAGGCAACTAAAGTTTGGGTAAAACGTCGTGATCGAAGCACACAATCATAGGCATTCAGATCAGCATGATTTTTGCGCATCGCTTGCTCTCGAGCCGCATCCTGCAATCGAACACCCAAATTTGCGGCGATGGTCTGGGTAACCTCGTCCTGAACGTCAAAAATGTCTTCAATATTCCGATCGTATCGATCTGCCCACACATGGGTGCCATCAGATACCCTGATTAGCTGGGCTGTAATCCGAACACGAGAAGCAGCTCGACGGATACTACCTTCCAGCACATAACCAGCGTTTAGCTCTCGACCGACGCTGGATACATCTACTGCCTGATTCTTAAATCGGAAAGTCGAATTCCTGGCAATAACTAGCAGCTCGCGGAATCTCGACAGAGCAGTGATAATATCTTCTGTCAATCCATCAGCAAAATAATCATCCTCTCCGGCAGTGCCCATATTGGAAAACGGTAATATCGCTACAACCGGGCGCGTGCCGGCATCCACCATGGCACCTAGCTGTAACGCCGTGCTCTCTCCATCCTGAGAAATTGAGTACACTTTAACCGGTCTTTCGATGTTTTTTAGCTGCCTGTCTCCTTCGTCTACAAAGGTCACTTTTAGCTAGCCTTTTACCTGATGATAGATTCCTGCAGACAGACAAATCCACCCGGTGGTGCAATGGATTCAATACGCGAAGCAATATTGACACTATCACCCAATGCATCCCCGCCATCGACAATAATATCGCCCAGGTTGATGCCAATCCTAAATTCAATAGACTCCTGATCGGTCTCATCACGAGCCCTGCTGCGAAGTAGGTTCTGAATTGATACAGCACACTCCACTGCATCTAGAGCAGAAGAAAATTCAGCCATAAAACCATCACCCATGGCTTTGAATATTCGCCCACTATGGGCTTGCACCTGGGCGGAAACGATGTCTTCCTGAATAGCTTTCAGCCGCTTATGGATACCGGCTTCATCTGTTTCCATCTGGCGCGAATATCCGACCATATCTAGCGCCATAATGGCGGCGAGTCTTCGTTCTTCGCGCGGCAATGTATTAACCTCGTTATAAATTTACTAAAGAAAATTATACTCCGCGTATTGATGGTCGGCTAGCGGGTTGTTAGAATCGTTTTTGACAACACTCTGCCCGACAGTCGTTTATCGACCAGATATACTGTTTTAGCGATAGGCCGGATTCATTTGCAACCCGCGTTAAATTCATTTTCTTACTAGCAGCTCAACTCGATCTTTGAAATAAGCATAGTTTGCCAGGGGAATTGTTGCTCGAACCTCAAAGTTTTCTTTCACGTAACAAAAAAAGCCCTGAGTGCCGCAAGTGCGCGGGTATCCATGCTCATCGGCAGGCTCCCCAACAAGCACCAGTTTTTGCCCTACTACAGTCTGATTCAACAATAGTTCTATAGACTTATTTGCATCCATTTCTCCAGGTAACCAGGCTAGAAATATCGAATCAAGCGGGTTTACTTTTGCTTCGGAATGCGGCATTTCCGTCATCTCAATAAATCGGTGACGAAGCACCTTATCGTGGCATACCACCTCGACGTCATAGTGCATTGCGAGCAGATGCTCCCAGTAACCAGCACCGGAACCATATGAAGCTAACCGCTTATCCGTAAAGGCAACTATTTCATCCAGCGCCTCCTTGCAGGGTATCGACCAGCTGAAAACCGTAGAGTATATGCTACGCATCGCGGTGTCGTGGGCGCGTCTGGGATCACCAAATTGTTGCAGAGCATTGGTCCACCATTCAGCGAGGTGCAAACATGATGGGTCGTATTCATCGAAGAATCGAACCACTGCTTGCTCAACTTTAACATCACCATACTGAAAATCTATCGCAAGTGTTCTGGCAATATTTTTTGCCTCACTAATATCGCGATAGAGATGATCTTGCTCCAGTTGCTGCACCAGCTGACGGTGTTTTTCAGAACTATTAGGTAGCAAAATCTTACCCAACTCGAAATGCACCCTTGGATTATCAGGAGCAAGGTTTCTAGATTTGTTATAGAGCAATAGGGCTTGCGATAACTCGTCTTGCGCAACCTTTATTTCTCCCAATGTACAGAAGGCATCGGCATTATGTGTCTCCCGCGTTATAACAATGTTAAAACAATACTCCGCATCCTGAATCAGCCCTAGAGCCTTGAATGCAATTCCCAGGCTGTGCCATAGCCCTGAATGTTTCGGATTAGTCTGCTTAATATTTTTACACAGGGCCATGGCTTCATCGATCTTTGCCTGTGATATCAACGCATTTGCCAGATTAATTTTTGCTTCAACAATATTTGGCAATAAGGCTAGTGCTGTCCGGCTAGCTTGCTCCGCCTTCTGGAACAGGCCCGCATCCGAATAAAGACTACCCAGAGCTAACCATCCAGTTCCATGCTGTGAATCCAGTTCGACAACATTTTCGACGTGATCGATAGCCCGAACGAGATTGCCCTGTGATAAATAAAGTTTGCACAAAACAAAATGTGCTTCGACGTTCTCGGGGTCAATCGCAATGGCCGTTTGCAGATGCTTCAACGCATCATTCGTATTACCCTGTTCAAAATGAATTGTGCCTCGAAGAAACCAGATCTGACTGTTCTTTGGTTCCTGCTTACAGGCGCGAATTAATAGTTTTTCAGCCTCAATCAGTTTTCCCTGTTTTAGCAGAATTAATATCTGCTGCAACAGTTTTTTAGTACCGTTTAAACTCATTTATAGCAACATATGAACCAGTTGGCCGTAGGATTTAAATTCGACGCAATAATTAGGCAAGTCGTTGTCCAAAAGCACTTTTGTTTCCATCGGGATCCCTGGCAGAAACTCCTTCATACCGCAGGAACGTTGGTTGTAGTCTATTACTCAGAAGGCATTAAATCGTAAGGATGTTGCCAACCATCTTGTGCCTCAATATCTCCAAGCCAGCGCAAAATATTAGGATATTCGGAAAAATCGATACCAATTTCATCCCGGTAGTACAAATAACCACACATCGAAAAATCGGCAATTGTTAGACGCTCACCCACTGCGAAAGCATTGATCTCCAGGTGGGTATTGAGTACGCTAAGTGCCCCTTTTGATCTGGCTTCAAGAAACTTCGTGACCTCGTTTTCACCCTGATCGGTAAACGTTCTAAGAAATCGTAGCGTCGCGGTATAACTGGTCAATTTATGATTATCGAATAGTAACCAGCGTAGAATTTCATTGCGCTCGGCGTCATTCTTCGGTCCATATTTATTAAGACTTTCAGAGAGATAATTAAGTATGACTCCTGACTGCGAAAACACCTGTTCATTATGTATCAATAAAGGTGCTTCGCCCATGATGTTAAGCTTTCGATACTCTGGTGTTTTCGTTTCACCATTGAAAAAATCAACAAAACGGGGGCTCCAGTCAGCCTTTGCCAAATTCATCAATAAGGCCGCTTTATAAGAATTTCCCGATTTATCGAAACAATATAACGTGTACTCAGACATATACCGACTCCAGGCGTTGCCGTTATTTTAGAAGTTCAGAAAAAACTGAACTATCAGAATTACTCCAGTCTCGACCTGGCTTTACATCAATCATAATGAGGCGCCAGGGTGCCAAATCTCGCTCTTTCCTCAACCGCGCTTATCTCGTAAGCTTGCCCTTGAATCAAACTTAATCTGAACCGAAAGTGAAAAATTAATGCACCCAATAAAGGCAATATAATCAGGAACAAACACCACAATATTTTACTCATTCCAGAAATGGAAGTATGTGATATCGCCATTAATTCATCCATTGAGCTGAATAATTTAACGACAAAAATTTCACCAGTCCCTATATTCTCTTCATTTGTCGGTTGACACTGATTTTTCTAGCCTGATAGATTACTTAAATATTCTTATAAAGGTCAATTATTGTGAGCAATCAAACTGGGTCTAACTATAGTTCTGACTGGGCACGGCGTACACAGGCGCTGTTTCCTGCTGGCTCAAATGGTGAGTACGATCTTCCAGCCGATCTGGTGAGGGTTTTTGATCGTGGTGAAGGCTGCCGTGTTTGGGATACTGAGAATCGCGAGTACATTGATTACACTATGGCCTGGGGATCCGCACTGGTTGGTCATGCCCACCCACAGGTGGTTCAAGCTATTTCTCGGCAGGCGCAACGGGGCATCAATTTTGCCGCTATCAGTTCACCGCTAGTAACATTAGCAGAGCGCCTCGCAGAAATCTCGCCTGTACTTGAGCGCATGCGATTTGTATCTACTGGTACCGAGGCCACAATGACCTGCATTCGTATCGCTCGTGGTGCAACAGGGCGTTCCAAAATTCTCAAATTCGAAGGTGCATTTCACGGCTCTCACGTAGAAGGTGTCGCCAACTTTTTCTGGTCACGCGAAGGCGGCTTACCAGCTGCGGAGCACACCGGTACAGGGGGTGCGAGTGCTATAAGCGACCTATTGGTCTCACCTTACAATGACTTGGCTACCGCAGAAGAACTGATCGCAACCCACGCAAATGAACTCGCCGCCGTTATCATTGATCCCGTCCAACGGTCGGTGCTAGCGCAAACAGACTTTATGCAAGGCCTACGCAAGGCCACGGAAAAACATGGTGTGTTGCTAATATTCGACGAAGTAGTATCTGGCTTTCGACTCGCCTTAGGTGGTGCTTGTGAATTTTACGGGGTAAACCCGGACCTGATTGCTTATGGTAAGGCCATCGGTGGCGGATTCCCAATTGCCGTGTTAGGCGGACGGACCGACATTATGGACGAGGTTCGAGAAGACCGACACACGACAGATAAGTACGTGTGGGCTGCATCAACCACTGGCGGAGGCCCTGTAACAGCCGCCGCAGCACACGCAGTGCTAGACATACTGAGCGAACCGAACAGTTACGACTATCTCTATCGTATGGGCGATTTATTACGTAATGGAATATCCGAGGTTTTTGCTAGTTGGAAAATTCCCGCCCAAGTCTATGGAGTTGGCGCATTGGCGCAGTTTCAGCTAAGCAACACTCCAGTAGTTGATATGTCTACCGAAGCTCTCGGCGACTCAACGCTACGCCGTGAGATTGATCTTGAGCTAGTTCGACAGGGTCTATTCATCAATCCAATGCTGACCAAAATCTATGTATCGCTGGCGCACGATGAGGCAGCTATCAATACCTATCTACAGGCGTTGGATACCACTCTGGGGAAATTAAACAGATAAAAGGGTTAGCTTCAACCAACTGACTCCTGCACAAAGCAATGTTACATTATCTTCGAGTGGTAAGTTTAGTACGATGCACTAGTGAACACAGCGCACTGGCAGCAACATTTTCTCACTAATAAGTAGCCTCTGATTAATCGAGTTTCAGAGTCCTTAAAAGTGACACTATGTTTTCTGTTGATTGGCTTTTTCTCGCCATTTTGCCCATGGATCTGTAGCGGCAGAGGCTCTTGAAGAATTCGCCGATCGGCGGCTATCTTTTCGAGTGCGATCATTATCACGACTATTAGAAGGCCGACCATTTTCAAGACCGTCATAATAACTAGCCGAACCCGAGAGGTATTCAGTCGACTTTTTTACACGCTTTTCTCGCAATCGTTCAGCATCTTCCAGGCTTAGCTCAGCAGGCTCTCCCGCTATTTGATCTTCTGGCACAATCCGATCTCTAGGCGACAATTGAAACTGCTCCTCTGACGCTCTAGGCAAGTTTTTAAATTTATACAAATAAAATGCTTCAACTTTTTCACGCGCCCAATCTGTTTTCTTAAGGAACTTCACACTGGATTCAATGCTCGGATTAGTTTTAAAGCAATTGATATTTAAATAGGCAAAAAGAATATCAAAACCATAGTAAGTCACTAGTTCGATCAGCAGTTTTTTTAAACTGACACCGTGCAGTGGGTTAACTTTATAGTTGATTTCATCATTCATGGTACTGTCCATCTAAAAAGGATAAGTGCGTCATAGTGTTTTTTGTAAATTGACTAGTTTTTCCAAAGAATCGATTAGTTGAAACTGATAGGAACGACTATCGCTAGTCGTCTATCTATACTTGCCCATATCTTGCGACACAACCCAATGCACCCACATTGCTGACCGCGCTTGCTAGTGGTACAAGCGGTTTCTGCAGAGCTGAAATGGGTTTATCGGATAGAACAGCGCCTGGCTAAATTGGGAGGCGCGTAACCGCGCCGAATCAATTCAAGCCACCTGTAATGTATTACATATTGCTACCTATTTATCGTCGTTCACCGATATAGGTTGAACCTCCTGCGGCTGACTATCGTCTACGCCTGCTTTTTGCAAGCGCTTCTCTTCTTTCTTTTTCTTTTTGGCTATTTCTTTCTGACGCTTCTCGAAAGCGTAATTTTGCTTCGCCACTCGTATTCTCCGCTACATATTTTAGGATTGAAGCCTTTAGAATACGATATTTTCCAACTGATTGCGCTCTTCATAGCATCGATAGTGGTCACTGTTGCGAGAGATTGCTGTTTAAATAAGCGATTCTCGCCAGCTGCATAAAAATCTCGACTCATGGGGTCACCGGGTAATCCGCTCACCAGTATTGCTTACGGCAATCGTCACCAATCCAGCGATGTCGTCAAGCCCGCAAGACGTAATCATTGCACGAGAAGAGGGGTTGTCCAGGGCGGCCTGTTCAGTGACGACTTGCCAGCTAAATCGCTTTTGACTCTCGATAAGAGCATGGGCGTTGACGAGCTTACCAAGCCCTTTGCCCCGAGATACAGTCGATACTGAAACATTCCCTGCGAACACATACCCTCCGAGACGACGATTCTGGTCATAACGGTCCGCGTTAAATTAGTTTATCGTTGCAAACAAAATCTGTCATTTTCTAACCACAACGTAAGATCCCAGATAAAGGTTTTGGTAATCAGCATTACGCCAACATAATCCGCCGAACGGTAGCGAGGTCGGTTTATGCCATGAGGTAGTGTCGCATAGAACCCGTCACCTCTGTTGTCGCTTGAATTTTCGAAAAAACTACAGAGTCGCAAGCATAAAAGTACGATTTAGTTTTTCAAATGTATTTTCGTACATAAAGTTTATCTATTCCTGCACTTGCTGTTTTGGGTAATTTGTATTGGGTCTACCCCTTATCGCAGTCTACACGTTGGTCAGGGTTTACCGGCCTTAAAATACGTATCGCGGCATCTGTACCGTGGCGTGATAGCCAACGACAACATCCTTAGCGATGACGGCGAGTTCGTGACGTTTCAGTACACACAGAGCACCACCAAACAGAAAATAATACGGCGGTTGAGAGGTGAGGACTTTATGGCCTTACTCCTTCAGCACACATTGCCTAAGGGCTTTCGTCGAGCACGCGATTATGGGTTTCTGCATGGCAACGCGAAACGACTGTTGCAATGCGTGCAATGGCTTTTGCAAAGCCGTATCCCAGTGCTCGATATAAGGAAACGACCGCCGTTTCTGTGTCAGCAGTGCAAGGCACCCATGTCGATTATTGGGTTCAAAGCACCGCACCCAAGGCCTGGCTAGAGCGCGATGAAAATAAACATCCATTCACCAACACGGAGGGACTGGTAGTTACTGATTGAACACTGACGAAAACGGCTTTGCCAAAAACGCTGAGGCGTTTGTTCGCCCGTAGAAAATAGACCCAACTAACATCGGCGCTAGCCCCCGTATCTACAAATTATTTATTTACTATAGATAGATACAACCTGTCCGGGCTTGTTCAACAATAGGATAGGTCGCGGCAAGCGCGACATATCCTTATTCGTTATGTGGCATATTTTAGAGAACTCTTCTGGAATAACCTGATGAATCACTACATTCCGAAAACAATCTTTCTGATGACCTCGCTGGATTTTACACTTGAAGCTCTATTCCACAGTAATGGCAATTTTTAATTGCTATTGTCGTTGTCCATATAAGATCACCTTCGCATTCTAAATGATGATTTTCTTCGATGGCTAATTTCGTAATATAGAGAACCCACTGGGTATCTTCCTTGTTACATGTAAGACCCGACAGTGTCATTACGCTTACTTTATCATTTGGCACACCACAACAAGAGTGTTCTTGGTATATTTTGGACATTGCAGATTAACCTAAATGTTTTCCACTATGCGGATGCAATATAACGCCCCGTTAAAATGCGGCGCTTTTTGCCGTCATTTTTGAACGGCTAGTTATAGATTTTTTTCATTTTCTTTATTATGCCAAATCCTTAATATGTAGATAGTATCCTCGGCTATTAAATAACGAACTGTATAATCCCCGATATAAAGGTCACGTATTTTTTCTGGGTCCACGGCCTTTAAAACAGGCAGGCCAATTTCGGAAAATTGTTTAAGCCTATCCACACCTTCTTGAAGGTCAATGGCAATTCTACGGGCAGCATACGGGTTTTTATTTTCTACAAATTCCACTACTCGTTGAAGATCTTCAATGGATTCAGGAGAATATTTAACCTTCATAATTCAGGTTGTGATGTCCGTTTACCTGTGCCCCAGCTATTAAGCCAAGAATTAACATCTGTCTCGTCGAGAGATTTTCCAGCTTGTATAGATTCAAGAGCTTCTAAGGTCTCTTGCCATCTGGAATCTTCTAGCGACTGCTTTGCCAAAAACTCTTTAATTGCTTGATTTATAATATAATTTTTGCTTCTATCAAGCTTTTTAGCTAATGAAGTTAAAGGCTGATCCACGTCTTCAGTAAGCCGGATACTTGTAATACTCATAAAACTCTCCAACTGTAGTAATTTGTATTACATGCTAATACAAAAATTAAAGAAGAGCTAGAGAAATTTATAACGTCCAAATCAGCGGTGAGGCTTTTTCCACGTCCGACTGCATTTGCTTGTTATGTGGCAAGTGAACATTACTTGAGTATAACCACTAGATAGTAAAAGCGGACCCTCATAATATTTACTTGAGAGGCACACTTCGGCAGGCAGCGTTTGCAGAGAAAAATTTGGTGAACTGTCCTTAACAATTAGACTGGAAAGTGATCCGCCTTATCAGGAGTAAGTATGGAGCTTTACTGAGGCTTATATTTCTCGCTTAATCCAACAAACCGAGTTTTTCAACAGAATAGGCACTTCTGAGACACAGGGGTTGGTTATTTGGGCGTCTGTTTTATAGCAAGTTCAGATCGTCAAGTACTTA
Source organism: Parasphingorhabdus sp. (assembly GCA_047615875.1). Taxonomy (GTDB): domain Bacteria; phylum Pseudomonadota; class Gammaproteobacteria; order Arenicellales; family CAJQKF01; genus JBLHGU01. Next base: position 1,443 of record JBLHGU010000030.1, on the reverse strand, counting down.
TGAGTACCTGCCATATAACGCTTAAGCTCAGTTGACTGTAATACAGAGCGAAGCGGCGTATCACTGGTCAACTGCAGCGATTTGTTAGCTGTTTTTATATACAACATTTCTGTGCGCGACTTTTACGACCACTATTATAAGCTCCGAATCTTGAATTTCGTAAATGATACGGTACACACCTTGCCTTACACGATAACGTTCTTGGCCAGAAAGCTTGATGCAGCCAACTGCTCTTGGGTCTGCACAAAGAAGTTCTGTGCATTCTAATATGCGTTTTATATCCTTATTTGGAAGGCTTCGAAGGTCTTTGGCTACAGATTTTTTAAATACAAGGCTATATTTTGCCATGCGCTTTTAAATCTTGTAGTAGTTCCTCATAGCTCAATGTTCCTTCATCAGATCTCCGTGTAAATGCATCTAAATCTTCTTGGTCTTCGCTCAACGCTACGCGTACTGCTTCGTTTACCACCTCTGAAACAGATTGGTGGGTTGTTGCAGCTTTTATTCTTAATGCTTGATGAATCTCTGTTTCGAAGTAAACAGTAGATCTTTTTGATAATTCGCTCATATGACTATCCTCGTTTTTGCAAGCATAGCGCTATAACGTTACAACGTCAAGACGTTTTCAGCTAACACCCTGGTTAAATTGCGCCTGACACGCAATGTAGCGTTGGGAATTGAAGCTGCCAGCTGCTCGGAGAGATATGGCGGCACAAGTTGATCGTGCTCGCCTACAAGAACTGAGGTGGGAATCTGAAGCGTACCTAATTGTCGGGACGCGATGTATGCGACAACTGCCTCGGCTTGGCGAACGAATCCTTGCATTGACTGGCGATAGGGGTTTGCGATCATGGCTTGAATGTATGCTTCATAGGCTGGTTCGTTGTTCGCCAGCGTGGGGCTGTAGACCAAGCTTCCAACGTAGCGAGCTACCTGTTCGTAAGGCATATTCGAGCGCCTGATGTTCACCCAGTTAGTGATCGCGTTTTTGAGCATGCCGTCAGCCGCTATGCAACTTCCAAGTAGAACAAGGTGTTTAACTTTCTCGGGATCGGTCAGAGCGATTGACTGGGCAATGACGCCACCCATGCTCCAGCCTATGACATCCGCTGACGCAATGTTTAGATGGTTCAGAAGCTCAATGACATCGTTTGCCATTTCCGGAATAGAATATGGCTGGTCAGGTGCACTTGATCTCCCCGCGCCTCGGTTGTCTATTGCGATAACTCGAAATTGCTTGCTCAATTCAGGAACAAGAAACCTCCAGGTCTGAAGGTCGGCGCTGAGTCCGCAAATGAGGACGAGGGGTTCTCCGGAGCCAGTGTCCTCGTAGTAGGAAATGAAGTCGTCTCGCTGAAAAATCGGCATAGTAGTCTCTTGTTAAGTCTAACGCCTCAATAACCGGCTGACGGTATACCAGTCCGGCGCCGAAGACGCGAAATT
>JBLHGU010000029.1:0-39064 GCA_047615875.1 Parasphingorhabdus sp. | reverse complement strand
ATTACGGTGGCGGTTATGCGCTCTGCAGTGATAGAGGCCGAAGTAGAATTTTGTTCTCTGGCTAGTTTGTGAAAATCTTTTGCATAGTCTAGTGCACTGGATAAATTATCAGTTGTCCACACCGATACCCAGTGGACATATAATGCTGGAAAAATCTGTGGGGTATCACCGAGTTTTGAACCAATCTTCAGAATCTCCGGATAAAGGTTTTGTAACTCAGGTGCAGAATAACCTTTGACTGCAATAGTTGGCGCTACTCTTTGCACCATCACATCCAATTTAAGCTTGTCGTCATGACTGGTTGGATCGAGGTCGGCAAATCCATCCATGGCTGAAGTTAAGTGATTAATAGCTTCGACGCTGGCTGATCGTTTGTTTGCACGTATTCCAGCTCTTAGGCAGTATTTAATGGCGGATACTGTCTGTCCTGCTCTGAAGAAATAATGAGCGGCAATTTCTGGTTCGATATCCAGACGACCAGGAAAATGATCAACCATTGTGTTGGCTATTTCTCCATGTAGAGTCTGTCGTCGACTCTTTAGCAAACTTTCATAGGCGGTATCCTGAATTAACGCGTGGTTGAATGTATAGTCTGTATCAGGCCCGGTGCCGCGCTGAAAAATTAAACCTGCATCCAATAGCTTGGTTAGTTCGTTTTGCAAAACTTGCTCTGAATAGGCTGTTAACAGGCGAATAAGCTCATGATTAAACACCCGACCAATGGCAGCCCCTATTTGTGCTACATTTTTTGCAGAACCGAGACGGTCCAGGCGTGACATAAGTGAATCATGAAGTGTATTTGGGATAGACAAGTTTTTCAGCTCACCGGCAAGCTCATAACCCACTTCAGTTTCCGTCAACATGCCCGATGTCAGAATCGTTTTTGTTAATTCTTCAACGAACAATGGAATGCCATCTGTCTTCTCCACAATTTTTTCAATCACTTCTTTTGGCAGAGGTTTATTGCCTGTGATGTTGGCTATTAATGAATTTGAAAGCGATGCTGGAAGTTTATTAATATTTACAATAGTAACGTTCGCCTCTCCAATCCATTTCGGCTCGAACCCTGGCCGATAAGTCAGTATGACAAAAATTCGTCGGGACTGTATTTGAGACAACATAAAATCGATGTATTCAAGTGTCGTGTGATCTATCCATTGCAAATCCTCAAATATACACAAGACTGGTTTTTGATCGGCAAGAGAAAATAGCTGTTTACATAATGCGGTTAATAAAAGGAATTTCTGTTGTTCCGCTGACAATTCTATTGGTGGATACCGACCTTCGTCTGGAATCGACATTAATATCGAAATAAGTTAGGCTATATTTGCCGTATCTGAGGAGGCCGTCGAGAGTAACTTCTCCAGTTTATCTAGCTTTTGTTTATGGGAGTCTTCGCGACTAAATTCAGCGGCATTTTCAAGCCGACGGATGATTGGAAATAACGTGCTATTGTCGTGATAACGGGAACACTGGTGCCACAATGTGAAGTTTGCTTCGCCACGGATAATTTCACGCAGTTCCTGGGTGACGCGAGACTTGCCTATACCCGCCTCTCCGGTAATCAAGCCTATTTGACTTTCACCATTCTTAACTCTCCGCCAACGCCGTAGCAAGGTTTCTAACTCTTCCTTTCGACCAGTGATGGGAGCAATGTGATCCGAATGCATAGCTTTGAAGCGACTTTTTCGATTACCTTCGCCGACAACTCGCCAGGCTTTAACCGAATTGCCAAGCCCTTTTAACTCCTGATTGCCAAGATCTTCAACTTCAAACAACTCGCCGACAATATTCTTTGTTGTTGCGGAAATGATGATCGAATCGGGTTCAGCAAGGCCTTGTGGTCTGGCTGCCAGGTTAGGAATATCGCCGAGCACAGTACCTTGTTGTGAAGCATTGCCACTGCCAATATCTCCAATCACTACCTCACCGGTAGCAATGCCAATACGCACAGAGAGGTTTAGGTTTTTCTTAAAGGTTGAGTTTAAAGAATTGATAGCCAGAACCGTCGCAAGGCCTGCACGAACTGCTCGCTCTGCATCGTCTTCATTGGCCTGGGGATAGCCAAAGTAAATAAGTATTCCATCGCCAAGATAGTTAGCGATAAAGCCTCCAAATCCTGTTATGACTTGATGGCAGCTATGTTGGAAATTAACAATGACATTGCGGAACTCTTCCGGATCCATTTGACTGGAAAGTTGCGTTGAGCCCACCAGGTCACAGAACATCACGGTTAACTGCCTACGCTGAGCATTGGATTCAGCGGGGGTAGGCGCTCCCTGAGAATCAGTATAGGTAGAAGAAGAAACCTGACTAGAATTTCGTTCAACCAAATTGTTAATTACCCTTAGCAATTATTTACGATGACCGAGGGGGATATTCAGTTCTTTAAAATCTGTTTCGCTTAGTTCGGCTAGTGTGTCGAAATCGATTTTCTATTCCTGAAACAACTCAACATACTCTTCAAGATCGATTTTATGTAACCATCTCTCGATTGTGTCGGTCATGATTTCCAGGTTCATTAAATCGGCATCTCAGTCTATGGTATCTCTGGGAGCATTGAAAGTTAGGCCTGTGTGCTATGTGCCATGATGATGTTTGGCTAAACCAGTCTCTTTAACCTGGCAAAGTTAATGGTAGAAAAATTTGGCGCGTCAAGTGCGGGCAAACCAGCAATGCGGTCGCTAAACCCTGGGCTTCCATCGGCAATGCCATGGCCCTAAGCATCGAGTCTGCCAGCACTGCTTGATTAGTTGAACAGGAATTCTCCGAATAGGTCGAGATTGCGGCCATCTCTCCTTCTTGTATCCTTTGGTTCACCCGATCGGCATTTTTCAGAATGCCTGTTAAAGTGTGTGCCGTACCACGATTTCTGCCATGGGTTTCATCATATTGGTAAATGTTTCCGGTGAAACTCCGATAGGTTGGCGAAAAATCAAATTCTGCGGCGATCCAGTTACCTCCGCCAACAGCACAAAATACAGGGTCTATTTCGACTAGTACACTCAATGAATTGGCCGCGTCCTTATGCTTATGTCTGCCAAAGAGAATGTGGGCATAGTGTTCTAGTTGCTCTGTTGTTGTCGTGTCTGACGTGTCATTAAGTTTTCCTATAGCATGTGAATTACTCCTTTTGTCCAGCATAAAACCCATTTCAAAATCAAACCAATATTCACGACCGTTGTCTATGGTCGTACTGTAGTCAACTAGATTGTTTGCGACAAATGACTGCGTGTCGCCTTGGGTTTCAGTTACTCCGTGGGCGGTCCGGCCATTTGATGTAACTGTTATACGACCGTATTCCTTAGAGCTAGTATTGTCTGTTCTGATCCAGAAAACATCATTACCCGCCCAATGAGATTCCACCAGAATATCGTTGATGAACAGATGCCCCTGGGCGAAAGTAATGCTGGTAATTTCATTATGCCAGGTGCCAGACCGATCATTGAATAGCACTGACATATTCAAGTAAAGATTGCGAATGTTTAGCATAGGTATTTACCTTATGGAAAATCCATAGTTGACGATCCCTAATGAAAGCTCTGACAAATGGCCTGGGTAAAAAACATCTCTGTTTGTTATGGCTGTATCTGGAAAGGGTGTAGTCTTGTTATCCTGGTAATTAATAGTAAATAAGAGGATTAACTGACTACTTATTTCTATCGATTGTTTTTGAAGACATTGTGTTTTTCTTATAAGATCATCGAGATTCATATTTCTATTCCTGAATTTAGGCAAGGTGGAAATTCTCTCTACCACTGAGTCAGGAATTAAATTTATCTCTGCAACGAACTATAGAACAGAACTATCGGTCACCAAGATGATGTGATCCAGGTCATATATTTACATTCTATAATTGTCATTGTGTTAGTCAAGAATGTGCAAATTGATCAGGAAAAATCGGCGTAAATTGTTCAGTTAGGTAGCAACCGCTGAAATAACTTCTAGCCTAACTTCCAGCTCTTTTCAAAGCATAGTTATTATGAGAAAGAAACTAATTGGAGGAGTGTTCAAATTTTCTGGTGTGAAGAATGTAAGAATTGGTGATAATATTTGCCGACTATTAGCTCGTTATGCTTTTTGTGGACGGCATATACCTCGATCAATCTAATCAGGACGTCCGGTTTCAATGGGTCAAGGCACCCATCAGCGCCGAGCTCACCCAAGTGACACATACCATCGCCCACCGTGTCGGCCGTTTTTTGCAGCTGCAGGGTCTACTGGAAAGGGAGGCTGAGAACAGCTATCTGACAGGCGATGAGACCGACGACGATCCGATGACTCAGCTGCTCGGCTCTTCCATCACCTACCGAATCGCGGTCGGGTCACAGGCTGGGCGCAAGGTGTCCACATTACAAACCCTGCCTGCGGGTGACGCAGACGATCTATACGGCGATACCGTTAGCAAAGTGGCGGGCTTCAGTCTGCATGCAGGCGTGGCAGCCAAAGCCCATCAGCGTAAGAAGCTGGAACGATTGTGCCGAACCATTACCCGGCCCGCCGTGTCAGAAAAGCCGCTATCGCTCACCTCAGATGGCAACATCCGTTACCTACCTAAGTCACCGTACCGAAACGGCACCACCCACGTCATCTTTACTCCGGGCTTCCTGCCCTTCACCCAACGGGCCAGCCTTCGGCTGTTCAAAATCATTTCAGATGATTTTGTGAACCCCTGGACTTCGTGTCCAAACTAGCGGCACTGGTGCCGAAACCCCGCGTCAACCTGACCCGCTATCATGACGTCTTTGCACCAACAGCAAACACCGTGCTCTGGTCACACCGGCCAAACGGTGTAAAGGCAGCAAGCTCAAAGCGCCCGATGAGACGCAAGACGAGCCGGCCAAACGCCGCGTGAGCATGACCTGGGCACAAGATTAAAGCGTGTGTTCAGTATCGACATCGAGACCTGCAGTACCTGCGGTGGCGCCATGAAAGTTATTGCCAGCATAGAAGCCCGATGGTGATCCAGAAGATCCTGAATCACCTGAAGAAAAAAGGTGAATATCAGGATGCGCTTCGGTTGCCCACAAGTCGCGGCCCGCCACAAATAAGCTTATTTGACTAAGCAAAATCTGTTCGTGAATCACAAGGACATTGCCGGAGACATCAGGCAAGGGTAGCGCTCGGCCGCCGGCTAGATTGGACGGATCATAAGACCGAAATCCTGTCGATTTGGCCGATTAGGCCACTGCATCAGCTGCGATTGACTAAGTCTGGCCGCAAAATGGCCGGCTTGATTCGGGGTGGTCAGTCTAGTTTTCCAGTAAAAAGGGCGTTTATACTTCCTATTCTCAAATAGTGTAGCAAGTTACACTGCAGTTCCTAACCTGAAAGAAGTCGATGATGAGCTAAGTTGTAAAGAGACCGGCGAGCTGTTCGCTAAGTAGAGTATTCTCTGGTAGTTCATGACAGAATGTGACGTTGTAATGCGGGGATTTCATAGCATTAAGCCTCATGTTACGAATCTGTTGACTCTAGATTAATATCAAGCAGGAATGATGTTTTGGTTGCCACGAAAAACATTGTCAGGGTCATAGCGGGATTTAATCTCTTGTAGACGGGGATAGTTATCTCCGAATGCGGCTCTTATGCGGTCGTCGGTTTCGTCGTCAGACATATAGTTGCTATAAACACCTTTTTCCATAAACGGTGAAAGCGCGTTGTAGGTGTGTCGAGTCCATTCAATATTTTTCTGACTTTCACTTTCATCCATCCATTGCGAAATAATCAGAATATAGAAACCCTCTGATCGGTTTGGATAGGCGGTAGATTGAGGTGAAGGTCTAATTGCGGCACCATGGAAATGATCGATAATAATTCGCGTCATGCCCGACGGGCATAATTTAAATTGCTCAACCAGACATTGAATAGCGTCATCGGTTAACTTCTGGATGTAGCTTGATTTCCAGTAGTTCAGGGCTAGCTTAGGAAAACTTGAGTCAACCAGTGTGTTTAGCTTGCTATAAGAGATCGGTCCGATGTCGTCTTTGATTGGCTGCCCGAAGCTCTTTAATTGCTTTGTAGATTCAATTGCTGCTTGCTCTTCACCACAATGGCAGGCAAACAACGCGGCGCAGAGTGTGCCCAACTGGTCCGGCATATGACGTATAACTGTTAGAACGGACAATTCATCACAAATGTCAGTGACTTTATGCCGATAGAATTTTAATAGGCTCACTATTTGATCAGCGGGGTAAATAGACATACCTCCTTGAACCACCGGTCCGACTGCATGCAGATTGAATTCAAATGATGTGACAATGCCGAAGTTGCCACCGCCACCGCGGATACCCCAAAAAAGATCCTGATTTTCATCCTCGCTTGCATTGAGGACTTCACCAGATGCGGTCACCACCTGGGCGGATAAGAGATTGTCGATTGTTAACCCATACTTCGGCATCAGTGCACCGAGTCCGCCACCCAATGTTAGTCCCGCTACACCCGTGCTGGAGATCATACCGCCAGTGGTGGCCAGGCCGTATAACTGCGTCTCGCGATTGAACTCACCCCAGGTGACTCCGGGTTGAACCCGAGCAGTAGCTGAATTCACATCAACATGCATTCCCTTCATCAAAGATAAATCAATAACCAGTCCATCGTTACACACTGCACGTCCTGCAACGTTATGTCCGCCTCCGCGTACGGCAATCTCTAGCTCCGTTTGAATACCAAATTTCAATGCGCTAACGACGTCCGCTGTAGAACTGCATCTGAGTATGATTCGCGGATGTCGGTCAATAAGGCCGTTATGTACTCTGCGAGCCTCTTCGTAGTCTTGATCTCCCGGCTGAATTATTTGTCCTGCAAAATCTGCATCTAGTTGGTGGATAAGATCTTGCTGTTTTATGTCGTTGTTCAAGTTCATTGTGACTATGTCATCGTGTATCAATGCATCAGATTTTAGTGTAACGACCATAATTTGACTAGATGCTATAATTGGATATTACAATTCTAATTAATCGAACAATGATTAACGAGCTTAGAGCTATTTATATTTTCGTCAAAGTCGCCGAAATGAATTCATTTCGTGCCGCGGCACAGTCGTTAGATCTTTCGCCATCGGTGGTTAGCTATCATATTTCCAGGCTAGAAAAGAAGTGTAATGTCGCGCTCTTCTACCGCTCCACACGCCGATTAACGCTGACTAATAAGGGCGAAAAACTTCTAGAAGAAATTCAACCACTGATTCATTCCGTGGAACGAGAGCTGGATGATTTGTCTGCGGATGTAGAGCAACCTGTTGGGGGTTTGAAAATTACCGCACCTGCCGGATTCTCAAAAGGTTTTATTACCAGACAGATTGCACAGTTCGCAATTCAGTTTCCCAAAATTAAGTTATCAATTAGTTATTCAGATCTACATGAAGATATTGTCGCTTCGGGTATTGATTTGGCTATTCGCGGAGGAATTCTGAAGGATAGTGGACTTAAGTCGCGCAGAATATTCGAGCTGGATAGAAAACTGGTGGCATCGCCCGATTTCATTAGTAAGTTAAAACTAAAATCTCCCACCGATCTCATAGGGCTTAACTGGGTGTGGCATGCATCTACACCGACTCACCGAATTTTTAAGCATGTAAGCTCAAAGAAAGCTGAAAAATTCAAGATTGTCCCGACCATGATAGTGGATAACGGTGATGCAATGTCGAACCTTGCTATGGAAGGTATGGGATTAATAACTGGTCCCACGTATTTGCTTAAAGCGCATATGAAGTCTGGAAAGCTTGTTGAGGTATTGCCGAAATGGAAACTTGATCCATTCCAGCTATATGCGGTGTGGCCTGCTAATTCGCCAGGAACCGGTATTACCAGTCGTTTTGTGGATTATCTGGCCCAGGCAAGAATTGACTAGGGTTTCCCTGAAAGACTCGATTGACACTAACCCGGCTACTGCATGGTTTAACTCTTGCGAAGACTTATTCCGCAGAGTGCCGTAAACCGGCGTCCTGCAATTCATCAAAAAGATTTTGTACAGCATCCCGATCTGAATAACCAGGAAAGAGCTCACTGGCATCATTTAGGGACATTTGTGGGCGGATTTTCCCCAGGCGCGCCAATCTTGCCGACACTTCTTTCACCTTGCCGTTTCGCCACAGCAATGCGATGGCTATATATTGAAATTGTGCGAGGAACGCACCTTCGCACTTATTTAACTGATCCAGTGCGTCGGAATCGTTACCTACCCAATAGTAGGAACTGAACAGTACCTGACGGTAATACGCGGGAGGATGGGGGTTATAACGCAGAGCCTTGTTGATCCAGGGTATCGCTTCGGTGGCCCGACCGGCCTGGTTTAACAACATGCTTTGGTTCACCATGATGTCACCGTCAAAAGGATTCAGTTCCAGTGCACGGTCTGCATGGGCCACGCACTCTTGCTGCCGTCCAAGCAGACCATATAGGCGCGACGCAAGACGGTGGTTTGTGGGATGCAGCGAATCCAGTCGCAGAATTTCTTCAAGCAGTTGTAGGGCTCGTTGCTGATTAGCCTCTGTATCTGCTATCCACTTCTGGCTAAGTTGAATGAAAAGCACATACCCCATTACCATTTTTGGATAAGTCGCGTTAGGTGCCAGCTTTGTAGCTTGTTCAGCTGCTATCCCGGCCTCCTCAACATCGGTCTCGGTTAGTTGGTGTATTAAACCCATACTGTAATACAGCCAATCCTTTGCGCTGAAACTACGTTTTTCCTTTGCACCTGCTTCCCGCGCGCCCTCCTGCCATAATGCTTCACCCAGGTAAGCGGCGATAATCGCGCTAATTTCATCCTGTAGTTCGAATACATCGTCCAGATCTCGATCGATTTTTTTTGACCAAATTTTGCGGCCGTCCCTATTCGATAAAACTGGGCTGATGCGCACACGTTTGCCCGATATTTGAATGCTGCCGCTGAGAAAAAAGTCGCTGTTTGTATTATCTTTGATAACGTTAAACTCACGAAAACAGATCAAAGCGTTGGTGACACTTTCGCTGATGGCAGTGGCCAGAAATTCGTGATCACCCGCCTGGCCGACGAAGCGAAATAATTGCACCGACAACGAGGTAGATAAGTCTGTATCGTAGTCAACATTGGTGATTGACTCAGTAGTTGGCAGCTGAATGTCTGGTAGACCGGTCTCCAGCTGGTAGCAGTGAACCGCAGCGGCAATATTCTTGACTTGTTGCGCACCCATATCACGGAAAGAGAAGCGAGTTTTGCCACCGAGTGCGCTGCGTACCGCATCGGTAATGCAAATGCCACCAGACTCAGCCAATCCTTCAAGGCGTGATGCAATATTAACCCCATCGCCGTAGAGATCGTCACCGTCGACTATAACCTCGCCGAGATTAATGCCTATCCGGAAGTGAATTTTGTCCGACTCTGGCAAGTCCTGATTGCGTTCAGCAAAACAGGTCTGTATTTGTGTTGCACAATTGATGGCGTGAACTACGGAGTCAAAATCCGCCATTATGGCGTCCCCGGATGTCTTTACCACACGGCCGCTTTGTTGTTGAATCTCATCCGAAAATAGTTTCAGATAATCACGTACTCTTAAAAATGTCCCGGTCTCATCGGCATGCATCATCGAACTAAATCCGACAACGTCTGCGAACAGGATTACGGCCAGCTTACGGGGCAGCTCGTGGTTCAATTACTTTGTTCCTGAAAGGCGAGATACCGGCAATATAACGCGAGGAAATTATAATTACATTTAAATCTCAAGGTCTGACCCAATTGAACTCTATTGAGCTCATGGGCCATCGAGTCAGACCCTTTTGGATCTAGCCAGGAAGTCCTAGTTTGCCACGGGCTTCATCTGCACCCAGAACTCGACCACCCAATAATGTGATGATTTCTGAGGCACGTGTCACCAGATCTGCATTGCTGGCCAATACACCACGGTCCAGCCAGATATTATCTTCTAATCCAACACGTACGTTACCGCCCAATAATACCGCCTGAGCAACCATGGGCATCTGCATGCGAGAGATTCCAAAGCCGGCCCAGATTGCGCCAGTAGGTAGCGCTTGCTTCATGGCAGTCATGGTCTCCGTGTTGGCATCAGCGCCCCAGGGGATGCCCAGGCATAGCTGGAACATCGGTGGGGCGTTAATCACACCGGCATCTATCAATGCACTGGCCAGGCGTATCTGACCAAGATCAAATACTTCCAGTTCCGGCTTTATGCCTAACTCCTGGGTGATGGTTGCCATTTTGTGCAGGAATGGATAGGTGCTGATATAGGTGTTGTTGCCATTACCAAAATTCATGGTGCCACAATCTAGACTGCAGATATCCGGCTTGCATTGAATGACGTGTGCGAGTCTTTCCTCGGGGCCGATCATGTCGGTGCCAGGGCCGGGCAGGGAGGGATCTTCATCGCTGGGAACCCAGTCGCCGCCCATACCGGCGGTAAGATTGATGATGACATCAACATCGCTGGCACGAACGAGATCCACGGCTTCTTGAAATAGCGCCGGATCACGCGAGCCCTGTTTGGTTTCAGGATCGCGTGCATGGATATGCACGACGGCGGCACCGGCTTTAGCCGCAGCTATGGCGCTATCAGCTATTTCCTGAGGAGTGACGGGCACAAGGTCACTTTTACCAGTGGTGTCGCCAGCGCCAGTTACGGCACAGGTTATTACAACATCTCGATTCATTTTTTCTCCTCGCCAGAACTGGCGTTATTCATATTGTTTAATTGTTGCTTGGCCCGGGCGATTTCCACCAGACCTTGATTCATTTTTCGGCTTAATGAGGCGAAGTCTTCGCCTTCGGTCATTTCTTCACAACCGGATACCATGGCATTGCGTAGCTCCGGAGTTAACTCCGGTGCCACCAAACGAGTCCAGGGCAATTTAAGCGCTGGACCAAACTGATCGAGACAATAAGCCATACCGCCTTCGCCACCGCCTACATGGAATATCTCACAGGGCCCCATTAATGCCCAACGTGGGCCAGGGCCATTCACAACCGCCTGATCGATTTGTTCTACAGTGGCCTCGCCATTGGCAACCATATGCAGAGCTTCACGCCAGATCGCTTCCTGTAGTCGTGTGGCAATAAAACCCGGCACTTCGCGTTTCATTACCAATGGGGATTTACCCGCATGTCGATAAAACTGTTCTGCCCAGTTGACGGCTTCCTGCGTAGTTTTTTCTCCACCAATCATTTCCACCAAGGGTAGCAGGTAAGGTGGATTAAATGGATGGGCCACTACGGTCCGCTGTGGCGTAGCGCAACGGGCCTGAATATCAGTCATAGATAACCCGGATGTGCTGGATGCGATAATCACCTCAGGATTCACGAGGTCGCCTAATCTGGCATAAAGCTCTTGTTTCAACTCCAGAACTTCAGGCACACTTTCCTGAATAAACTCTGCATTGGCTACCGCTTCTGCTAAATCGGTTGTCCAGTGGAAATTATCTCGTGATGCGCCTTCTGCCAGACCAGTTTGCACAAGGCTTTCCCAGGCTGTGTCCATTAAGCGGGTTAAGGCATCAAGCTCGTCAGCACTATGCAGGTAACTGGTGACATTGTAACCACGGGCCAGGAAATACGCCGCCCAGCCACCGCCTATAGGTCCGGCACCAATACAGGTGATATTTTTTACTTCGGAGGGATTTTTACTCAACATAATTATTCGCCCTTGAACTTGGCTTCGCGTTTTTCAACAAAGGCTTTAACACCTTCCTCGGCATCATTGGAGCGCAACATGGCACGGTACGCTGGTAGGTCGTCATTGCGCATTTTACTAAACGAGTTCTGTACTGATTCAGAATCAATGCAACGTAAAACCTCTTTCACCGATTGCAATGCAAGGGGTGCCACACCGGCTAGCTTCTCAGCCCACTCATTAGCTTTGGCTAAAAGTTCATCTGCCGGCACTATAGTATTGACCAGCCCGTAGTGCGCGGCTTCAGTCGCTTTCATACGCCGACCTAGATAAAGCATTTCCAGTGCAATGTTGTGGGGAATCTTGCGTGGCAAGCGTTGTAATGCTCCGGCGTCTGGAACAATGCCCAAAGGCAGTTCTGGCAGTGCGAATTCCACATGCTCGGCAGCGATGATTAAATCGCAGGCCAGGGCGATTTCGAAACCTGCACCGATAGTCAGGCCATTCAAGGCGGCGATTACCGGCTTATTCAGATTCCACATTTCAGTGATGCCAGCAAAGCCTCCTAGCGATGCATCTTCAGCTTCCCACCAGTTATCCAGTTGGGAATCGCCGGAATCCAGCGCTTTCAAGTCCCAGCCAGCACAGAATATTCTCTCGCCAGCGCCGGTGATGATGGCAACTTTTAATTCTGGGGTATCGCGAAAATAGGCGAAAGCCTGGCCCAGTTTACGACTGGTGTCGGTGGCGATCGCATTGGCTTTTGGTCGATCGATAATGATCTGCATGATGCCGCCATTCACGGAGGCACGAACCTCTGTATCACTAAATATGTCTGTCATTGTGCGTCTTTTGGTAAATAGTTTTGCCCGTAGTGTATTCGACCCGGACCAAGTTTCGTATATGATTCGCGACTGACATTACAAAGCCGGGAACAGCCTGTCAACGTTACAGTCTTTCCCGACCGAACTTATTGCGGATCTTAAGATATGAATTACAACCTGACCGAAGAACAGCGCATGCTGGTCGAGTCGCTGCGGGCTTTCCGTGAACAGGAACTTGAACCCCATGAGGCAGACGTCGATCGCACGGGTGAGGTGTCCACAGAGTTGGGTGAGCAGATTAAAAAGCGCGCTATCGAAATGGGCTTTTATGCGCCGAATCTACCGGTAGATATCGGTGGTGGTGGCCTGGACTACAAATGCCTGGCTTTGTTCGAGCGGGAGTTGGGAAAATCAAGTTATGGGCTGCATGGTTATCTGCATCGCCCATCGGAAATTTTACTGGCCTGTGAAGGAGAGCAGGTTGATGAATACTTAATGCCCAGCGTTACGGGGGTCAAAAAGGAAGTATTTGCATTAACCGAACCTGGCGCCGGCTCAGATATTTTATCGATGCTAACTCGGGCAAATGCCGAAGGTGATGATTTTATAATCAATGGCTCAAAGCATTTTATTAGTAGTCCGGTGATTCCAGATTTTGCCATTTTGTTTGCCTGGACCGGGGTGGAGCAGACAAAACGAGGTGAGCGTAAACTGGTGACGGCTTTTCTGATTGATAAAGGAACACCGGGTTTTAGCATTACACGGGGGCCACGTTGTGCTGCTCAACGGGCCTATCATACCTGGCAGTTAAACTTTGAGGATTGTCGTGTCCATCGTCGTCAGATTCTCGGCCAGCAGGGGCAGGGTTTTGATCTGGCTGACAAGTGGCTCAAGATGGGCCGTGTGTGGGTGGCTGCCGCAGCCTGTGGTCGTATGGAGCGACTCATTGATCTGGCGGCCAGTTATGCGGTCGAACGCAAACAGTTTGGGCAGTCCATTGGTCGCTTTCAGGGTACTTCATTCAAGCTGGCTGATATGGCAACCGAGTTAACTGCGGCGGATCTGCTGGTAATGAATGCTGCAGATAAGGCGGACCGCGGTGTAATGCAGCCCGAAGATGCCGCCATGGCTAAGTTATTTGCATCAGAGGCAGTGGGTCGAACAGCTGATCACGCTATTCAGATATTCGGTGGTATGGGCTTAATGGAAGAGCTACCTGTCGAGCGGCTATGGCGTGACAGTCGTTTAGATCGTATTTGGGACGGTACATCTGAAATTCAACGCCACATCATCTCCCGTTCATTGTTGAGAAGTTACGAAAACAAATGAGTAGCAGGGCTAATTTACAGCGATTGCTCGACCCGCAATCTATCGCATTAGTTGGCGGGGCAGATGCTGAACTCGCAGCCGTACAGTGTGCGGAGTTATTCAAGGGCCGTAGCTACGGTGTAAACCCACGCCGTGAAACCCTGGGCGGACTAAAGTGCTATAAATCTGTTGAAGATCTGCCAGAAGCTCCGGATGCGGTTTTTCTTGCTACGCCCAGGGCAACAACAATTGAGACTCTGCGCTCACTAAGCCAGATGGGTGCCGGTGGTGTGGCCTGCTTCACTGCGGGCTATGGTGAGTTGGGTGATGCCGGTCAACAGGCGGAGCGAGCATTGGTCGAAGCCTGTGGTGATATGGCCTTAGTCGGTCCAAATTGCTATGGGCTGATTAATTATAGCTCCCAGGCAATCCTCTGGCCTTTTGGTGCTGGTCGTCAACAATGTGATCGTGGTGTAGCGTTAATAATGCAAAGTGGCATGTTGCCTGCTAACTTGACCATGAACGATCGCTCCGTACCGATTTCATTTGTAGTCTCCGCAGGCAACCAGGCAGCCCTTGCAATCGAAGACTACATCGATATTCTGGTCGACGACCCTCGAGTGACTGCAATAGGACTGTATATCGAAGGTGTTAAAGATCTGCGTCGATTCACCAGTGCCGCAATAAAGGCACTTAATGCGGATAAACCCATTGTGGTTTTAAAGGCCGGTAGCTCAGATATTGCATCCTCCCTGGCAGTGAGCCATACGGGATCACTGGCAGGGTCGAATCAGGCTTTTGATGCGCTGTTTGAAGACTATGGGATGATCAGGGTTGAGTCTCCGGTAACCATGCTGGAGACTCTAAAGTTCCTGTCGGTTTCCGGTGCTCCAAAAGGTAATCGACTGGCTGCGTTTACCTGTTCTGGTGGCGATGCCGCCATGGTGGCAGATTATTGTCACAAGGTAGGGCTCGATTTGCCGAAACCAGGGGCCCAACAAGCCAACGATCTGGAATCGCTGTTGCCAGATATTGCCACTATATCTAACCCACTGGACTACACAGTACCGATTTGGGGCAACACCGAGGTTATGCCGAAAGTTTTTTCGGCGTTATTAAGTGGCGACTACGACGTTGCGGTTGTCATTCAGGATTTTCCACCACCGCACATTCACGAAGACAATAGCTACTATCGAAACGATGCTTTGTCTTTTGCCAGCGCAGTAGCTCTAGCTGGCATACCAGGGGCGGTGTGTAGTGATTTGCCTGAGAATCTGGATAAGTCTACCCGCGAGTTATTGATTGCCCGAGGTATCACGCCATTGCAAGGCCTTGATGCAGGTCTTGATGCCATTAAATTAGCTGCGAGTTTTGGTATGCACCGATTGTCGGTAGTCGATCAGTCTCAGTTAATCCCTTTTGTTGCGGTTAAGCCAGTCGATTCAACCGACAGCAGGATAGTCCCTGAATCCGAGGCCAAGCAACGACTTCATGCGATAGGCATAGGCGTTCCCAAACAACAGGTTTGTGAAATCGGTGAGGCCTGTGCGGTAGCTACTCAAATTGGCTATCCGGTGGTGGTTAAGGCAGTACTGCCCAATCTTGCACACAAGACTGAACTGGGTGCGGTGCAACTGAATTTGAATAGTGATGAGTCGGTTCAACAGGCTGTAGATCAAATACGCGAGTCAATTCGTGCTGCCGGTGTAGAGGCGGAGTTGACCGACGTGCTAGTTGAAGAAATGATTCAGGATGCTGATGCCGAATTGTTGGTGGGTGTGACAACGGATGCTCAATTTGGCAAGCTACTGGTGATCGGCAGTGGTGGCATATTAGTAGAACTTCTTGCCGATACCGTTACGCTGTTATTACCAGCAAGCCCGCAGCGGATACTGCAGGCATTGAAGCGCTTAAAGATCTGGCAGCTTCTCAACGGTTACAGGGGACGACCTGCCTGTAATATTGAATTGCTGATAGACAGCATTACCAAAATCGCAGCTTTTGCCTGCGACACTGAAGAATTGCTAGAGCTTGATATTAACCCCATGATGGTGGGGGCTGACCGAGTGATTGTTGCGGATGTATTGATACGCGAAGCTATTGTGCCTTCGGTGTAAAACTGCAGAATACTTTGCGCACGGTGCCAGTTTGACGCCATTGATAACCCATACCAATTGGCACTAACAGTGAATCGCCCTTGCTTGCATTAAATACCACGCCGTCGCCATTAATGACCTGTGCATCGCCTTCCAATATATGCGCAAACTCGCTACGTGAAATAGTCGCTGGAGCCAACTCAAGCGCACTGGCCTGCCAGAGCCCTACCAACCACTGTCCGGTTACGTCTGTATAAACATTGAGCTGTGACATTGAAGGGATATCACCAGTAAAGCGACTGGCATCCAGACCACTCAGTTCTGGTAGCTCGGTATTCTTGTCCAGCCTTATTGCTCGTTGACCTTCAACCCCATCAGTTGACTCACCGTTATCAAAGATAAGATAAAACTTGCGCACAAAGGTAGTTTGTTTCCAACTACAAATGGTTCCCTTGGGGATTAGAAAACAGTCACCAGCGGTAAACTCATCCTCACTGCCATCGGCGTATACAAAATTTATGGTGCCTTCCAGTAGCTGCATAAACTCCTCTACCGGATAGGCGGACATCGCAGCTTGATACGGTGTGCAGGTCCATTCGCCAGCAGTTAGCTGACCCGTGGGATCGACAAAATAGTTGCAGCCTTTCTCCTCGGGAACCGGCGTTAGCAAATCCACAGCAAGTTGCGCTGGCCAGTCTGGTAGATCTCCTGCCGGACCTCCTGGGTAAAATGGTATTACGGTTTGATCGCTCATGGTCTTGATAATTCGCTACAGAGAGGATTTCAATAGTACCGATTCAAATTCGGGCAATCAAGAATACTGAACAAAATTCAATCGTGGCAACGAGAGTGAGAACTTGATTCTGTAGTTAGTTCAAAGCATATTGTTCTTTTGCTGGAGAGGCTTCGATTATTTTGCTAGTCTAACCAGGAATGACCACTTTAAATCAACTCCAAATGAGCTTGCAACGGTGTTTGTAATTGCCTGAATTGTTTCTTGTGGTAACTTTGGGTAGAACCGGTTCGAACTATCTATTGTCGCTACTACATTCCCATCCTGAAATTACTACATACGGTGAACCTCTTGGTGAGTATGAACTAGGCAAAAAAGACAATCTGCACAAAATTAGAAAGCTGGGCGCTTTAGATTTTGTCCATAACTTCATTGGGGAGGATGCAAAAACCCGATTTACGGGCATCAAGGTCATGTACCATCATTTTGATCCCCAGTATCATGAATCCTATGAAATCAATGGACTTAACGAATTTGCCGAATTCATATCGAAAAATAAGAAACTAAAGATCATTCATCTAACCCGTAGAAACTATCTACGCACACTCGTTTCCAAACAACTAACCAGAAAAACCAACCAGTATCATATTACCGATGTACATTTTCGTACTAACAATATTTCTGTCACCTTAGAGAAAGCGTTTTGTGAAAACGCGTTCATCTGGTATTTGGAAAAAGAGAACGAATTTCGATGCCTTTTTAGAAATCATGCTAGCCTGGATTTGGTATACGAAGACCTAAATTCATGTTTCGCTTCTGAATGTGGTCGTGTTTTAAGCTTCCTGGGCCTTGCTGATCTTCCTTTGAACTCACAACTACAAAAACAAAATGTCAGGCCATTGTCAGAAATAATACGAAACTATAAACAATTAAGAGTCGATTTCTCAGAGACGAAATGGAGCACCTTTTTCGACGACTAACTACAATATTAGGTAATTCTATGGCAATTAAATTATTCGATTCTGATTCGTGGGATGAAATAACTAGGCAGCAGGATAGCTTGTCAGATGCAGATTTTCTGAAAACATTTCAACCAACACTTGAAATGTTTACACTGCGATCTAGCCTTTTGATGGACTATGCTAAGAGATTAACTGAGATTTATCTCTTAAACGATCTAAAAATTCTTGAACCAGCCAGTGGTTGCAACATATTTCCCGCAAATCTTTCCAGGCTAGCTAACTGCCAGGTTATTGGCCTGGAAGTCCATTCAAGTCCCGCTGCAAGATACTGCCGAATCCAGAAACTGCCTATAATTTCTCCTCCAAACTGGTCAACGTGGACAAAGGAGATTTTTGATCTTGTGGTAGTAATCTCTTACATCACCAAGCCGGATCACAATGAATGGGCTCGTCAGGTGACATCAGACTTCTGTAAGAACGTTCTCTACCAAATTCGAAACGGGGCTGAGCTTGTATTATTTGATGTCCGCTATGCTGACCCATTGATTAATGTAATACATAACCAAAAGCTACCGATTGAATGGAAAAATTACCCTGCCCCAGGACTCGGTGGGCTTATATTTTATCGTAAAGGCAAACCTAGCCCTCGTCGAGTCGAGGCGCCAGAATAAGTTGAACTATCTTTTTTGGAGGTTGAGCAGAAAATATTGTACGACTGTGTCTTTAACAAAGTCTTGCAAAATAAGAATTGTCAGTATTATTCATCCAATCTACTAATTTGGATGTATAATATGACTTTTCTGAATGGGATCATAAAATCATGCCTGAGAAAAAAATGCAGAACACTGACCAGGGCGCTGGGAGAAGAAAGATTCTAAAGGGCGTTACTATCGCCGGAAGTACCTTCACTCTTTCCAACTGGACAAAGCCCATAGTTGAATCAGTTGCGCTGCCAGCTCATGCTCAAACCACGGCGAACGCATTGATCGCCACCGCTAACTTTACTGTGTAGAGAGCTTCATATGGCAACTACTCAAGTTTGTATTTTTTCCAGTGTGGCAAGACTTTTGATTGATACTTCGACTGTCGATCAAACGGATATCCAGGATGGCACATTTACCTTAAACGGATCAAAGGAAGTTTCTGGTAAAAATATAGAGGTAACCGCCGAAGGTGATATAGATGCTGGTTCAGTAGGCTTCGAAATTAGTGTAGAGGGAGCAGAAACCACCACTTCCCTCGCGTCACTCCAAAACGATGGCGACGGTCTGTGCACCTAAGTACAGATTGAAACTTAAGCAAGACGATACTTAAGCCTTCCCAAAACTCATATGGGAAAGCCCGACCGTAGCAAGGTAACCTATTCCAAAAAGGCACGCCTGATAAACGGTATTGCTAAGGTACAGATTCCACTTGAACCTACATTTGATTTTGTAGGTAATAAAAATTCTGACAAATCTATCCAGTTTTATGGTCCTTTACGTGATCCGGTATCAATGTCCCAGGTCAGTGCGCAAATCTGTCTCGCAGTTATTAGACGGTTGGGCCCAATAGCTGTTCAAAACTATACAACTGGGGGTTGGCAGAATCCATCTCTTCAGAAATATGAAGGTGTTAATGTTGACGCCCCTGTCGCGGTATTTTACGGTGTTCCGGATCACGTTCCAGAGTCAGTTTTTAATCACAAAAAAACTATAGGGGGATTCGTCTGCGAAACGGATCACATACAGGATTCCTGGGTTGCGGTCTGCAATCGCTTCGACCTTATTATTGTGCCCAGTAATTGGTGTCGACAGGCGTTTCTAGATTCGGGTGTTTTACGACCTATTATGGTCGTGGCACATGGGTTGGAAGATGAATACCGACCAAACCCAACAATCAATCGACCCGATGTATTCACTTTTTACAATACCTTCCACGCTTCTTCATTTAGTACACGGAAGAGTTTGGAAGAATTGGTGAGAACCTTTCTTCGCACGTTTGGTAAGGAGGAAAAGGTAATGCTAAGACTCAGAACTGAGTCTACTGGCTACTTAACCGATCTAAAAAAGGAATATGAGTTTGGCAATCGTATATGGCATGACGCCAATCTTAATTGTAATACTCAGAAGTTCGCAGATATTTACTCCGAAGTCCACTGTACTGTACATCCCTCAAAGGGAGAAGGATTTGGTTTTATACCCTTTCAATCCATCGCATGCGGCACACCAGTGATCGCACCGCATTCCACTGGCATGGCTGATTATCTTAACGGTGACAATAGTATAAAACTAAAAACTAGTGGACGAGTCAACGGAGAGGGCGTTGGAAATGCAGTTGGCACCTACTTTGCTATTGACGAGGATCACTTATCCTACTGCATGCGATATGTGGTCAACCATTGGGAGACAGAATACCAAAAGTGCAATTTAGCCAGCAGCCAGTTTAGGCACCAGTATTCCTGGGAAAACGTACTTGAAGAACTAATTTCTTGTATAGATGGCTGGTTGCAATTAGAAAAAAGCTGAGATGACAGATCTCAACACAATGGCAATGCTCCCAATCGGCAAGCTGTGAGGGGTTTAGTTAAAGGAAACTATTAACATCACCGTAGGTGAATCGTGCTTAAGAACGATGAATATTTCTGGAATCCTTCTGGTTACAAGGAGGCTGTTGGCCGATCGTGGGGCGGATCAAAGGGCGATTTTAATCAGTTGTGGCGACATACGTTAAGCCGCTGGCAGCAAACCGAAAACATCTTAAGCCGTGCCGGACTGCCACTACCAAAAGGCAAGGTATTGGAATTTGGCTCTGGAATGGGCCTCCTTGACGATGTGTTAGATGATTCAGTATCGGAAATACTGATGCTCGACAATACGAAAAACTACATATTAGAACGCCCGACACCATTATCTACTCGTTGTCGACACTCGCTGTTTACCCCAGATAGCTTGCATCAATTACAACTGAATGAGAAAAATAATTTCGACTGGTTACTATCAATTGCAGTCTTTTATCATATTGATGAAACCACAGCTGGCGCGCTATTAGAAGAACTCGGACAGCTGGTCAATGAGGGTGGTCACATCCTGGTTAGAGAGTGGAACGAATGGTCCTTGAATGATGTTCAAAAACTGAACAACTTTGATCGAATTTTTAATGAATATCCTCGCTATTTTATAGACTCTACACGCCTCAGCAAAATACTATCGCCTGAATTTCAATTACTTCATCGGCAAGACGGTGTATTGCTTTTTAGGAAAGCAATTCGATCTGACTTGCACAGCCGCACACCCAATACTTTGACGGAATACTCTGTAAAGCCATTTCGTGTCGCGGTTGTAGTCGAAGGTATGAGCGAGTCGCAGACTAGTGTGCGGCCCTGGTCTATCTATCAGAGTCAACTGGAAACGAAGGGTATTTTCATCGATATATTGCCTGATATCGAACAGGCCTTTGCAAAACAGTATGATGCTATGCTGTTAGACGTGTGGTTGGACTGGGCAAATAAAGCTCACTTCAATCCATCTCGTACCATGAGATTAATTGAGTTACATGCTAAGTATAGGGAACAGTTTCCGCAAACGATTCAGATAACCCATAATCACACAGACATGTCCCGTCGTCCTTATGCGGTGCCCTTTTGGCGACCCGGAGACCCGGTATTATTTCGTACGCCCGCCTATAACCGTGCGGAATTAGCACCCTTCGATTCATCACTTATCTGGAGTTACGAAAAGATCTGGGGCAGCAACTGTTTTGCAGCTGGCAAAAACGATATCCTCTTTCCAGCCGGATTCATAGGTACGACGAGTGGTCCTGATGAGTATCGGGTTCGGGTGGCAACTCAGACTGCTAAGGTTGGTATAGGTATTTGTGAGAGTGCTGAACCACTGCCACTTGGAAAGTACCATGAGAAGCTTTCAGCATGTCAAATAGTCGTTTGTCCTCGCGGATGGGGCGAACAAAGTCTAAGGCACTGGGACGCCTGGCTGTCGAAAAAGCCTGTACTAACTGATAGAGCGTGTGCCAGTGTTGAAATGATTCCAGGTGTCCAGCTAAAACAAGATGTGCATTACCTGGTTTATGATGAGCCCGAACAAATTCCTGAGATTGTTGCAGAGTGGACAAACGCCACGCGCAAAGTAGAACTCGCAGAAATAGCAAGAAACGGATACGAAGCCGCCAAAAGTTATGATGGCTTTGGCAACATATTTCGGTTTTTTAGTTGGCTGCGCGAAGGCTATCAACATAACACCTCAGTCACCAAGACCCACATCGATAAACAAACTGCCCCATTATCTGACCGGATAGAACCTAAAGCTGCAGGACAAGACTACCAGGCTAAATCGCCAAATATTAATCCACTTCAATCTCAATTTCCGACTCCAGAACGTAAGTCTGTTATCCTCTATTTTATTGACAACTTCGAGGAGCAATCACTCACCAGTTATCGGCAAATCAGACAACAATATGGTGTGTACTTCGACGTTATCATTGTATTGCCAGAAAACTTAAATGCCTTAACCCTACCCGTTGAGTTCTTCTCGATAGAAGATCATCGTATAACTCAAGACGAAGCAAGCATAAGTCATGACTTTAGGCCTGGCATAGCGCCACCTTTGATACAGTTTTATCGCAACAACCCAATATATAATCACTACTGGGTAGTCAATAGGAATGTTCAGTTAGCAGGCGCCTGGAATGATCTGTTTTCAAGACTGGAGTCTTTGCATGATGATTGTTTGGCAATCGATCTCCAGGCTTACAAAAGTGAATTTGATCACAGGGTGGATTGGGATTGCAGAGGCCAATCCCTGGACTTTACTATTGGGAAAAAGGATTTACTGGCTATCTCGCCTGCTATATACCGCATCTCAAACAAAGCGCTTTCAACTCTCAGCAAATATTGTGACTACTGGCGGGGAGCCAGTGAGATAGTGATTCCAACCCAACTCAATGCATCTGGATTCAAGATTGTCGACTTGGCAGCACTGGAGCATTCGAGTATTCGAGTACCATTGAACTTGGGTGACGAAAGGTTTTCTAATGGAGAAAACACTATTGAAATAATATTACCACCGAAGGATTGCAAACATAATAAAAACGAGTTTCTCGATACCGTAATCTCCTTAGAGCAACTGGAGTTTTCTCCGGACAGCGCAATCCAGACGGCAAAAGATTCCTCTTTGGACAACATTCACAAGGATAACTTTCTCCTGACGAGTCCACAGCGAAAATCTCTCAACCTAAATCTATCTTCAGTTTTTGTTTGGGAATTATGTCTCAGCAATTATTCAACACGCCAAATTGCCGAGACAATAAGAGAAAGCTATCCCAATGCCATCTTTCCCGTTGAGCAAGAAATTATTAATATTTTGAACAGGTTGTTTCGGGCCGGTTATATTTCTGTGGTTAAGGATTGACCTTAATAAAACTAACGTCACAGCCGACACTTTAATAGATCAATGAGTTTCGAACCTTTGCCTGTAAGTCACTGTTTTTGTTTCTTTGCTCGCCCGGTACTTGGTGGCGGAGAGATTGTTCATGCAAACATACTCGATGTCACGCGTGAATTCTTGACAGCTATATACTACGATCAAGGAGTAGATGCCGTAGACGAGGTACCAGTAAATTTAAATAGTGGTCGACTCAACCCAATTGACGTAGCCTATGGTAAAACAGATCTTAACGAGATCACAAATCGTATAAACAAGTGCCGAAAACCGCTCGTTTTTGGCGGGGTATCCAAGACCTTTTATCGAATTTTACCTAACCTGGATGCGCATGTCATAAAGGTCGATATTCTACATGCTGAAGGACTCGATCTTGTTCACGCACTAGGGTTCGCACGGCATCTTAACGAACGGGTTGTCATCACGCGAGCACTCTTCAAACCTATTAGAAGATATTACGATGAACTTGGTTTTTCAACTGACTACATGGGTCTAATTAAGCCGGTAAGCAACTATTTTCCTCGTCACGAATCGACTCCGGAAAAAGACTTTAGTGACCCTCTGAAGATTTTGTTCGTGGGGCGAGGATGTAAAGAAAAACGCTTGCACCTTCTTACCAAGATCTGTTTATCTACAGCTAAAAATGATATGCCACTGCACTTTGATATTGTTGGAGACATCGGGAAATGGATGCCACAATCAGATCTACCCAACTGCACATTTCATGGTTTTATAAACGATCCTTCCAACTTTTATATAAATGCCCATATTATTCTCAACACATCAAGTCTTGAAGGCTTCCCTTTAACCATACAAGAAGCAATGGCCTTTGGTGTTGTACCAGTATGCACCAATGTTGGAGGACTACATCAACATGTTATTGATGGAAAAACGGGGATTCTGGTTTCAGCCAAACCAGAGCATGAAATCGTTGAAACTTTCGTTTCGTCAATTGAACAACTACATCATGACAGAGAAAGATTAGCAAGGCTCTCAAATGCTGCGCACACACGCGCCATTATAAAATCAGGCTATACCAGTTTTGTATCCAGTTATCGAAGCTTATTTAGTACAGGTTCTATAGGCGTAGGCTATCTGGAACAACCACGCCAGAAACCCGCGGTATCGTTCTTAATGGTGATTGAACGGTCTTCAGCGCCCTGTTTTGATACGATTCTCTCTCTTTTTCAGCAATCGGCTGAATCCTGGCAGCTGGTGATCATAATAGATGACACGTTGATGCAACAAAAGTCAGAGTTTTCGATATTTAAGGAGGATCCTAGAATTGTTATTCTTAGTAATTCTATGCGAATTGGTACGGCTGCATGCCAGGCCAAACTAATTTCCTGGGCTGATTCTGAAAAGCTAACCTTCCTAAAGTCAGGCACCGAACTACCCGCGGCAACTGTCGAGCTTATTGAAAATTCAGTATCATACAAATCTGACAATTCAACCAGTTTCTCCGCTTGTAATGACCAAATTGGTGAAGAGCCATTTGACGATTTCATTCCGTTCGAAATAACTGGATTGATCATCTTTTCCAGGCATGCTTATAACAATCTTAACGGTTTTGACCTGAAGCTCGCAGATATCGCATTCCCCTACTTTCTGCAAAAACTCATAACTAGCGAATCGACGAGACGAATTGAGCAAGCCATTAGCACACATATCTCATGGGGTCAAAACAAGGATTTCCACAGATGGTCGGCAGCAAGATCGCTACACTACTATCAGAATCTAAAACTAAGTGCTAAGAACCACTCTAACCAGGATTATTTTCGCCCGATTTATTGTGGCTTGCTGCATGCAATCAAGGTCGACTCGCCAAGTGTTAATATTTTCCTATCACTACTAATAAAACAATCGCCTTGTTCATTCACACCTTATCGTCTAGCATTTGGCTGGTGGTTATTTAACAAACTAGGTATAGGGAACGCCATACACCCTTTGAGTAACATAGTCGATAGCGAGTTTAATGATTCTCACAGAATATTAGTAACTGACCCTCGATTTCAATTTAATACCGGCAAACTTGATGGTCTGTATATTCAGTGCCTTCCAGCCGAGCACAGTCCTGGCCACTGCCTTTTTGGCCCAGACTTTCGCATACACGAGTCCAAACAATATCAAATCTGCTTCGAAATCGAATTCAAATCCATTCCTACACAATCTTTGCCAGTAATTACTCTGGACGTTTATGATAATCGATCAGACAGCGTTTTAGTAATCCGTGACTTCCATCCCCATGAAGTTACCGAGGGAGTTGGCAACTATCACTTAACCTGTGATACACGCTCTGGACAAGTACTTGAGTTTCGCGCATATTGGCACGGATCTTCAACGATAAGCATTAGCAGTGTTACCGTTATTCCCCATTCCTCTTAAACCATGGGCCAAGTTCTACTGAATTTTCTTCTATAAATCATAGGGGTTTTTATAGCGAGAACTTGAGATAAACAACTTCGCCGCCACATTGCTACAGGTTGCAAATTCATGAGTTTTACCAATTTCTTCCAGCAATGACTTAATTTTTTGCAGCCAGTGCTCAGCGTAACAATCGTGTAGGGAAATCGCACAAAAATCAGACTCACTCACTCGCTTTAGAATATCGTCACTCCAGTCTTCAAAAGAGAGTTCGCCTGTATGTAGTGGATAGTCGTCAGTCATTATAGGTATTTTGACAATACCGTTTTCAATTCGACAGCTATGGAATCCAAGACTGGACGCTGAACTCGCGAGCCAATCAAAATTTTGATAACTTAGATTGTAATCAGTTAACTCCTCCGTTAAAACCGATTGGGGCGGACGATACCCTTTCAATTTTAAATTGATATTACGGACCTGATTCAGCTGAGAAAGGTTTTCAAGACAATGGTCATAGGAGTGAAAACCGAAATCTGCACCTTCGTGAGATTGTAGTATCTCCATAAATTGCTTGAAGTATTTTCCCAGTAGGTTAAACGTGGCTGGGATACCCAGCTCTCGCTCTACCGCTACTATTTTACGCAAATGATTCAAACATTGTTCGAGGGGAATATCTGTATCAACATTGCCTTCGATATCATGCATTAAACAAAATGTTTTAGGCATTTTCAAATAGTGTTGTCCTGGTTTCAAACATGCCACAAATTGCCGATTTTCGTGGGGCTTTATAGACCAATAGGTTTGATCATTGAGTCGGGACCGATTGCAGGTATAGTGTCTTGGAGGGTAATCGTAGAACCGGTGAAATATATCTAAGTTAATAGGCTTTAAGGTTCGCTTCGCTACTGTTTCTGATGTGGGTGAATAGACAATATCTATATGATTGTCGATTGCATAAGACATGATCGCGTTGAACAACATTTTGTACCAGGCGCGATAGCGATTTTTTATTCGGGTTTCGTAGGATGCATATTGTGGATGCCTGAACAATTGTTGTAGTAAATCAGATTGAATCAAGCTAATAACTACTGTAGAAGCATTTGGTAGAAACATACCAGCCGATGCAACAAGTCCTCTCTCGCTCATTTGCTGGCGATGCCAATTCAGCTCTAAATCACTCCATATAGCTTCAGGTAACCACTCTGTATCTGAGGCGTAAATATTTACCTGAATAAAAGCACCGACGTTTTGGCCGTTCTGAATCATTCGAGCGTCATCAAAAATAAGGTGCGTATCGGGATAACTCTTATCCAGAAAAAGTACAGTATGATCAAAGTATCTATTCAAACCCACCTTGATGAAATTATCGAACTGGCTATGGTATCGATCGTATGTTGTAGACAGCGTGCTCTTATTAGGACTTGTAACACGTTGCACCAGGCATTGCTGGCCAGCAACAGTCTCAGGTTTCTTTATTTCGTTTTCAACCATGCCAGACAAGGTTAGCTGACTGAAGTGCAACTCAGATGTGCCATGCCAATAGACTCTAAATTCCAAGGATTGTCCGGGATTGGCCATGAAAATTAACTCACAAGGCTTACTTTCGTAACACTGTGAACTGAATGGTTCAATGATCAGTATCTGATCGCTAATCTGGTCATATACATCCAGTGTTATTAATGGCGAAAAGGTCCGCAGGTACCCCTGCAGTTTGAGAGTAAATGTTACACGCAATTCTTCTGACCACTCTGGTTTATAGCCAGGGCCAAAAACACAATGGTCGGGCGTATCGTAGCCCTGGCGACAGAATATTTCGGCATTTTGAAATTGACCTGTCTGAGAACCTAGCTGCGTTGCATGAAATGTTTTTGTAGCCTGTATCTGGGGTGGAATCACCAAGGATATTGGTGATATTTGTATATCCTCAAACGCCAACGCTTGTCTTACCGTCACACCAAACCACTGAGCGTGACTTTCGATAATTCTTTGTCGTTCCAATCCTATTACATGATGCTTGTTCAGAGTTTTTTGCAAGGAGCGAATTTGAATTGATGGCTCTTTTAAACTTAGCCGTATGCCATCATGATCACGATAGTTGTAGAGCGGCTCGCTAATCAATTGTAGGGATGCACCGTGTTCCAACAAGCACCAAATCAGGTCGTAGTCATCAGGACCTGTCAATCCTATAGTGTCGTCAACACCACCTACTTCCAAAAATTTAGATTTTCGAAACATAAAGAAATGTTCCAGATAGGACGCTTTTTCCTGGAGCGACCCGAATTCCTGAAAAACCTGATTGAATAGTCGTATAGTCGCAAAAAGTTCGCCATCGTCCAACACAATGTTTTGTCCAGTGCTAACAATATCAACATCAAATTTAAGACATCGTTCTATCGCATTAGCTTCAAGCCAGTCATCTGATAGCAATAATCCGATTCGTTCAGTTACGCTTTGTTCAACTCCCAAATTAATTGCTTTTGCAAAGCTGTCTGTTTTCAAGCCGGAAATTTTCTTAAGAGAGGAATTACTTTTAGAAATTTCATTGATGACATTATGATTGCTCATTGGAGTATTTGGTGAACAAACTATGATTACCTCACACAAAATTGTCTGATTTAATGATGAGGTGATACATTCGAATAAATACTTGTCATTCTGCTCCAGCAGAGGGATGACTATTGTGGCCTGAAATTGAGACATCAACTGCGTATTCCTAATTCACTTATTTTCGTAACATTCAATGATTAGTTGGCATCGCTGGCACTAGCTATTCTTATCAATTCTGAGTCAATAATCCTCCGATAAAGTGAGGCTCTTCGTTCCCAGCTATGATTATTTATCATATAGTTAATAGCATTCTCAAAATCCCAGGATGCCTCAGATGCCTCATATATCTTACGGGCCATATAAGTTGGGTTGTTATACGGGACAACAATTCCCAGATCACTTTCGTCCAGCAACCAATTATTGGGTATAGGTTCTTCACTAACAACCGGTAGACCCGTACGAAGATAATAATAAATCTTAGAGCTTTCATTATGCTGCACTTCGCCTTGTGCCAAGGATATACCCACATCGGCAAAATAGAAATAATCCCATATTCTATCCTGGTCTACGGAACCTAGATAAGTAACCAACTCAGGATTCAAACTGGATGTGTTGCCCGGGCCAATGAGGCATAACCTGATATTATACTTTTTAAGTTCAGAACCTAGTCGGTTTAGTCGATCCTGCCAAAGTAAATTTACATCAATCTGGGTGTCGCTATAGATGTTACCAACATAAACTGCTACTTTCTGATCAATGCCAATATACGGGTTGCTGGTCGGTCGAGGTAGACCACTGTCAACTCCAGTTGGGATTTGTAGCACTGGCACCTGATCACCAAATTGTTGGTGCCATAAATACTCGCTTTCCTGTGTCAGTAGCGTTACAAAACGAGCACAACGAGCAATTTCTTGTTGAGTTTCCATCAATTCTTGAAACTCGTCCCCAAAAAAATAAACCCCTTCTGTGGATTCCTCAGAGCCTACCACAGACCCGAGTTTAGAAATGATAAAGGGGTGATCTTCAGCCCGGGCACGACATAATGACTCGAATCCAGAGTGAAACAGTGTTTTTACGACATCATAGTCTTTCCAACATACATCAGCGTACGAAACCCAACCAACACCGCTTGGTGATATAGTAAATTCGCCGTGAAGGTTAAGGATCATATCTACTGCAAAGCCTTGCTTTACCAAAGCCTCTGATATCCTCAACCAGCGTAATAGTGACATATCACATGCGACAAAATTTGCAAAATGATTATCGTTGTATACGGTCGCGATACGAATGGGCTTTTCGCTAATTATTTTCTTTTCCATTGAGCTTTATGAGAAAAAGTAGTAAGAAAGGATAATATCTGATTTCTCTCTATGCAGTGAACTCTCTTGGTGATAACTGCCTTGTAATATGTACGCGATTCTATGATCTAAACAATGACCAAATATTCCGATTATGAATACTAACGACACGTCGATAATTGTCCCGGTATATAACGCTGTGGATACAATTGCACCATGTCTAGAATCGCTACTAGCTAATATCGATAAATCTGTTCAGGCTGAGATTATCGTCGTAGACAATGGCAGTGATGATGGAACTCTGACTAAATTACGCCAATTTTGCAATCAAGTCACTGTAATTGAAGAACCCATCAAAGGGTCATCCGCAGCACGCAATGCAGGTATTCGTCATTCGAATTTCAATATTTTGGCCTTCACTGACGCGGATTGCGTTGTAGAATCAGATTGGTTAGAAAACTTAATCGCACCTCTCGCAGACCCCAACATTGGCATTGTGGGTGGCACGATATTGCCCCTGCCAGGTGCTAACAAAATAGCTAATTATGGCCAGGTGATCTATGATCATAAACAGGCAATTCGAAGTTTTAAGCCACCCTTTGCTATTACTGCCAACTGGGCAATGAATCGACGCATTCTGTCTCATACCGGGGACTTTGATGTCGCGCTTATACAAGGTCACGACGTTGACTTGGCGTGGAAAGCGCTGGAATGGGGTTATCGACTCCATTTCGAGGAGCAAGCTGTTGTTTATCATCACAATAGAAACAGTAAAATCAAACTGTTTGTTCAGGGTTTAGGTCACGGTTTTTGGGCAGTGGCTTTACTCAAAAACCATAGAAGACTATTAAAGACGTGGGGAGTTTCTAGATTTGATTGGGATCGATATATCCGTCTGGGAAGCGACTTAGTCGGATTGGCAAACCCGGAGGAACGAGAGACCCGCTTCTTGAACGTGGTGTTTAACTCTGCAAAAATTGTCGGTCGCCTGGTTGGCGCAATGAAGTTTAGATATTTTGTACTGTAGCAGCAGAGCCAGTCAAACCCAATCATGAGGCCTCGCATTGCTATCGCATGTTATGAGGTATGTGGTTATGGAGGCGCTGCCACTTCGGTCTACAGTCTATTTCGCAAACTCCAATACGACGGGTTTGACATTCATCTGATTAACATTGTTAGCAATTCTGACATGGCCATCTTTTCGAACCATTTTGGAGAATCTATTGGTAATCCTGATGAACTCCCTAATGTACATCTATGCACAGTTGACGACCAGGTATGGGCAAGTCATGAGTCGTTGATTCACAAGATCAATGAGCTAATGCCTGATTTGATGATCGGGTATGGAACGATCAGCGCCTATATGCTACTCAAAATTGACCTACGCCAACCAGTTATTTACTGCAGCGTCGGCTTCGATCAAATCGATGTCTACTATGATCGCGGCATTGTCGAAAATCTCTGCGACCTATCCAACTATGTGGTGGAGTGTAAACAAGCGCCGAATATTCTTCATAATCAAGAGGCTTTCGTTGTAGAGCGTGCGGACTTAGTTATTGTGCATAGTGATATCGTTTTAGAGCTCTTCACTAGTTTCTACAGTCAGTTCAGGTCCAAACTAGTTCAAAAGCCTATTTGGTATTTTGACTGGATTTCACAAGATGCATCACATTACCAGGAACTAAGAAAACCCTTCGACCAGAGAAAAATCGATTTACTCTTCATTGCGAGTAACTGGGAGCGTAAAGAAAAAAATTATGAATTGGTAAAACAAATCTGTGCCGCAAGCACGGACCTTGAAGTTCACATAGTAGGGCACTGTCTAGATTATGTAGACGGTGTGACGCACCACAATTTTATTTCTGATCGAACATTTCTATTTGAGATTCTTGGACAATCGCGCACCCTTATTTGTCCATCCTTGTTTGATGCTGCCCCGGGAGTAATATGGGAGGCCATCGAAATGGGTTGCAATGTGGTTACTTCGAAAAATTGTGGTAACTGGATGGCCTGCCATCCCAGTTTGTTAGCTAACACCTTGGCCGTCTCGGATTTCTGTAAATCCACTAGAAATAGTCTGGAAAGACCGCTTCCACACAATACAAGGGTTTTTCAGAATACCAGATCGTATCAACGCTTATCAGAACTGCTAAATGACTATTCTTTTGGTGCTCTTTCTTCGAGCCGCACGCGTCCGGTTTCTCGACTCGCCTATCACTTGTGGCAATTCCCAATTCTTAGCGAAACCTTTATTCAAAGGGAGATCAGCGCTATACGAAGGCGAGGAATTTCGCCACTCATTATTGCGGAGTCTCGGAATGAAACAAGCGGCATCTGTGATACTGGGACATACGATCTAACTAATGTTCTTTATCTTGACGAACTCGATCCTGACTCTTACTCAATGGCACTAAAGAAAATGTGTTTAAGTCGACCATTTCGGATTACAACTTGCTATTGGCAGGTATTAATGAGTCGTTACCATGCCAATAATAGTAAAGAATTTAATACCGAAACATTTCGCAAGTCTGTGGTTTTGGCTTTACTTTTACTGAAACACAATGTAACCCATGTACATGCACCGTGGTCAGATCGAAATGCGTTTATTGCTAAAATTGCTGCAAGAATGTGTGGTGTAAGTTACTCGGCCCAAGCTCGCGCACACGACATCCATAGAGTCAACTATGCGAAAGTTCTTAAGGCAACTTTAAAGGGTGCAAAGTTTGTCATTACAAACACTGATTACAACCGTAATTATCTAAAAAAATTTTTACCGGCAGCTCAAACACAAAAAATTGTTAGAATTTACAATGGCATTGATCTTGCTGGGTTTCAGGCTTCAAGAAACAAAGTTCAACGAAATGATTTTAGAATAATTAGCGTTGGGCGTATAACTCCTCAAAAAGGATATATCGATTTACTAAAGGCTTGCTCCATTATTCGTGACAAGGGGGTGAAATTTCATCTCGATATCATTGGTGAGCCGGAAATGGACCGCTGCGAAGACTATTTTAAACAACTAAAAAGCCTCCATCGTGAACTAGCACTTGAAAATTTCGTTAAATTTCATGGTGCTCAACCGTTAATCGAGGTAATTAAATTTTACAACAACTCGCATTTATTCGTTCTTCCGTGCGTCATCGATTCCGACGGCAGCAGAGATATCATTCCCAATTCGCTGATCGAAGCAATGGCGATGAAGCTTCCCGTCATTTCCACCTGCGTTACAGGTGTTCCCGAAATTATAGATAATGAAACTAACGGGATTCTAGTCGAGCCGGGTGATTACGAGAGCCTGGCTCAGGCGATGTTCGAGCTAATAAGTGATCCTGAGAAGTGCGTCCGAATCGGTCATGCCGCAAGATTAAAGGTAGAGCAAAGATTTGATATCGACGAAAACATTCGTGAATATGTGAATCTTTTCCTCCCAACGCTTAATAAGCATTACCAACCTAAACTACAGGTTGGTAATCGCTTATCCAGAAAGAGGACCTAGGACTGTGTGTGGAATTACTGGTCGTATAAATTTTACAGGTCTGCCAATTGAAAAAACCTCTATTGAAGCAATGACCAGTGCCTTAACGCATCGTGGGCCAGATGATTTCGGCTTATTCCTTAAACACAACACCGGTTTAGGTCATCGTCGACTAAAAATAATTGATCCTGATGGAGGATCACAACCCTTTATAAGCGAGGATCAACAATGTGCCATCGTTTTCAACGGGGTTATCTACAATTACAAGGAGCTTAGGCATAATCTAAGGAAGTTGGGGCATATTTTTAAAACTGATTCGGATACGGAAGTACTTCTACACTGTTGGCTTGAATGGAAACATAAGTGTGTTGATGAATTGCGTGGAATGTTTGCATTCAGTATCGTCGACTTTCATAATCGCATTGTTTTTCTCGCCCGAGATCCATTCGGTATAAAACCACTTTACTATGAGCTAACTTCAGACAGTTTAACTTTCGCATCAGAATTACAACCTTTAACGCTCCACAAAGACTATCAACTCAATTATGAAATACTAGATGAATATCTATATTTCGGATTTATCAGCGCACCTAATACCATTTATAAGGGAATTAAAAAACTTCTGCCTGGAGAGCATTTGTCTATAGCACTTGATGGTTCAAGATCTACTCTTACAAGATATTGGTCTATGCGCTTTCAACCTGAATTGGGTCGCTCAACGGATAGTTGGTTGGAAGAGCTTGAATATACGATTGATGAGTCAGTAAAAGTCCACTTACAATCAGATGTCCCATGCGGCGCATTTCTTTCCGGCGGAATCGATTCGACAATAGTATCTGCTCTAATGAAAAAGAACTATGAGCATTCGGTTAGAACCTATTCAATAGCATTTGAGCAATCTGAGCTTGACGAATCTATCTATTCTAGACAAGCCGCCAATACTATTGGCACCGACCACTCTTGTGCTGTAGACAGGAGTGATCCATTCCAGGCGGTGCTTAATCAATTGCATCATTTTGGGGAGCCATTCGCCGATTGGTCATCTGTTCCAACAGAACATGTCTCTAGAATGGCAAAGAGCGAAGTAACGGTTGTGCTATCTGGCGATGGCGGTGATGAATTATTTGCAGGGTACCGACACTACGAAACCTGGATGCGTGACCCTGGCAAAGACTGGCACAAAACAATGTTGCGTTGTATGGATCCAGAGTATCGACTAAAAATATGGCGGAATGAATATCACAATATTATTTTAAATCAGCGTACCACAACAAATTGTATCCAGTATGCGGAGGATGCAACAAACGATCGTCTATCATTCGCACAAGCTTGCGATCTGTCAAACTACCTGCCGAATTCTGTGTTACATAAAGTCGATATTGCTAGCATGATGCATGGCCTGGAAGTTCGCACACCATTTCTGGACAGAAGTGTTGCTGATCTTGTTTCACGCATCCCTTCCAGTGAATTAGCTGGTTTTGACAATGAAGGCCAGTGGGTAGGTAAAAGGTTGCTAAAAAAACTTTTGGGTAGACCTAACTTTCCGACATTTACAGATGAGTTTATTGGTAGAAGAAAACAAGGGTTTACTCCACCTGTGCACCACATTTTGACCAATAATCATGACGTTTATTCATTGGTTAAAAACACGTTAACAGACAAAAACAGTCTGATAGGTGATTTCGTAAATCCCTCCGGCATTTCCTTCCTCTTCAACGACTTGTTTCAAGGTGGTGGAGCTGAACCAATCTGGGCATTGTGGGTTCTTGAGAACTGGCTGCAAATTACCTCTGGCAATTCAATCAAAAACGCCTAACCTTATGTTGAAAATACAACGATCGACTAATCTTTTTGATAAGTATAAAGCGTTGTGAATAATTTTACTGCATCTCCACAATTTAGCCTCTCTGTTCACAAGTATTCCAATCTTATTTTCAAGTCTATATTAAGGACATCTTCAGTCAGAGTTGAATCAGATTCCGAAATTGTAATCTATACATTGTTACAACATAGAAGCGTATGTGCCTACCTACTGGCGATCAAATCGTTAGTTCGATTTTGTAAAGAGTTAAACTTTGCTATTGTCGTACAAAGCGATGGCACGCTGACGAAAGAGGATTGTATCTGTTTAGAACGTCATTTGAATGGAATTCAAATTCTTTCCCGAAGCTCCTCTGAACAATACCTTGCAACAAAATTGTCTGGCTCACAGATCGATTTTCTCAACCGATTCAAGACGCCCAGTTTGTTTGTTAAGTTCAAGCTATTGAATCCGCTATTTCGTTATAAAGGCCGCTACTTAATAGTTTTTGACTCCGACTTGTTGTTTCTTCATCCGCCTGAAGAAGTTATTCGTTTATTAGTTCGAAGAGAGAAACGGGTGTTTCATCTTCCTGGAGGCAACAATCTTTCGACACCATTTCGACGCATCGGATTCGGGTTTTCCAATGTAGATATCAGTAATTTTAATGCAGGATTCTTTGGAGTACCCAATGAGTTCTCAGAGGCAGATATTCTGGAGGTTCTTGCTCGAGTCCGTGAGTTTGACGAGTCACTATTCTGCAGCTGGGAAATGGAACAAGCTCTTTGGGCAGTTCTACTAAATGCATTTCGTAACCCACTAAATCTGGGTTCGATTGCACCAGATTATGTGGGAAACGGCTGGAGGAGTTACCACGAACTCAAAACCCGTGCTTCTATTATCCATTTTGTGGGCACTACACGCTTCAGGAATTTAAGTTACCCTCTCCTCGGTTGGCAAGTTATTAAGTCCATAAGCAAATAGAACAACTAGAAAATGTGAGCCTTCTCTCTTCTGCCAGATAGTGAATACTGACCATCCGGGATTACGCGACCAGATGACGGCCGAGGGCAAACCTTTTCCCGGATATGTGCAGCAGAAGCTTAAGGTATAACTGAAATGAGGCCAGTTGGGGAATGGCTTTATATTGGGCATCCTGCGGCTGTTAAAATACGTTCGGGACGCATTTGTCTACGTGTAAACTGTGTCCTGTCAGGCCAATTGATCGGTAGATTTCAGCTACAAGCGTTATAGGTGGCAAGGAATTCGTTGTTGGACTCGATGGGAGCTATAATCTTGGGAACATTGATCGGGTTTAGGTAGAAGGAATTTTTGAAGCTGTATTTTTTAATGTAGTTCTACACGTTCAATTGTCAATCTAGATTCAGAAAACAGAGTTGCCCGACTTTATGTTTCTCACTGTGAGAGATCCATCGAAAACAACATTCCCAAGAATTATTCTGGTATCGCTTTACCAGACATCTAAACAAAATGTTTGGATGATCTATAATTTCAAGAAATATCCAGGAGCTAAAAAATGACTGAAGAAAGCACACGCCGGTTTCAAATACTAATTGATGGTCAATGGCGGGATCCTGCCAGTGGATTGTGGATGCCTTCCGTAAACCCAGCTACGGAAGAAGTCTGGTGCGAAATACCCAATTGTCAGGAAGATGACGTAAACGATGCCGTAATGGCTGCACATCGCGCTTTCCATGGTCCGTGGTCGACTACGTCACCGGTGGAACGTGGTCGAGTTCTAACCAGTCTTGCCGAGGCACTACCGGACAATGCGGCCCGCCTTGCGGAGTTGGAGGTTTCTGATTCGGGTAAGAACTTGACCGAGTCCACCAACTTCATGAAGTTTTGCGCGGGCTTCTTTAAATTCTATGGTGAGATGGCAGACAAGGTCACTGGCTCTACTTTTTCCAACCCATTTCCAGGAATGCAAACTTATACCCACCGGGTACCGGTAGGCGTAGTGGCAGCGGTTATCCCCTGGAATAATCCGCTCTGGTTGTTATCCATGAAGCTCGGTCCGGCACTGGCCACCGGTAACACTGTGGTAATCAAACCTTCTGAATTGTGCGCGACTCCTATTATTGAAATTGTCAGACTGATGCATGATGTTGCTGACATTCCACCCGGCGTGATTAACATTGTTACGGGCGAAGGTGACCCTTGTGGTCGCGTACTAACCAGTCATGAGAAAGTGAGTAAGGTAGCTTTTACCGGTGGACCCATTACCGCACGCCATATAGTCGCCAACACCGCCAAAAATCTCGCCGAAACCACCCTGGAGTTGGGTGGTAAATCTCCGGTTATCGTGTTCGATGATGCAGACATGGATAACGCTATTCAAAATGTGATCGCTGGAGTATTCGCCGGTTCTTCGGGGCAAAGTTGTGTTGCCGGATCACGGGCTTTGGTTCAACGTCCGGTATATGATGAGTTTGTCCGTCGCCTGGTAGAAGCTGCCGAGGGATTGAAGGTAGGTGATCCACGTAACGCTGACTCTCAAATGGGCCCGCTGGCCACACTGGCCCAGGTGGAACGCTGCGAATCCGCGGTGGCGGAAGCTGTAGAGTCTGGTGCTGTAGTAAAGACGGGTGGTAAGCGTCCTGAATATTTGCAAACAGGTTACTACTTTGAACCAACGATACTGACCATACAAAATCAGGACATCGCCATAGCTCATACTGAGTTATTCGGTCCGGTTATTGTTGTTATGCCGTTCGATGACGAGGCTGAAGCTATTGAGCTGGCTAATGATACAGAGTTTGGGCTGGCAGCCGGTTTCTTTACCACTAACCTCGGGCGCGCCATGCGACTAACCAAGGCGGTACGTGCAGGTATTCAATGGATCAACACTTATCGCTTAGGTGCGCCAAATGCACCTATCGGAGGATTTGGCGAAAGTGGCCAGAGTCGTGAGGGTGGAATGGATGCGATTAATGAATACACCAAGCCCGTTACTGTATGGATTAACACCAATGTTTAAGGCAATAAAATACTTCGCAACCGGATTAGGGTTATGCCGACCACAATCTGGGTAATTTGCTAATTATATCCAGGGTGGGTGTGCGCTAATCTAAACGGATTGTTCTACTAAACGAAAAACTTCAACTGGTGCGCGAATGCCCTTTAGATTAACTTCGCCGGTTAGCTCTCCGGCGAAATCGTCCTCTATTGCTGTATAGGCACGTGGGCTCAGCAAAATCTCGCCATCTTCGGCGCGGTCGCATAACCTTGCGGCAAGGTTCACAGCCGTGCCTGAAGCTGTGTAATCAGAGCGATCTTCGTAGCCTACCAACCCAACAGTGGCGTAGCCTAACGAAATGCCAACACCAAAGCCCAGACGATGGCCCAATCGTTTCCACTTCCTGGTTAGTTCAACCATCTTGCTACGCATGGCCATGGCCAGACGCACCGCGTCACCAGCCGGGTCTTCACAAGGCAATGGGTCATTGAACAACACCATTATGCCGTCACCCATACGATGATCGACGCCGCCTCCATGCTTACTGATCAGCTTACCCATTTCTTCATGATAAGCCTGTAATACCTCAATGGTTTCCTCAGGCTCGGCGCTTTCACAAAAAGCGGTAAATCCGCGTATATCACAGAACAAAACGCCCAACAGAGCGCGATGGCTAGATAGCATCTTGTCCGCCCCTTTAGAAGTTACCGTTTCGGCCACCGCAGCTGGCAAAAACCGTTTGAGTCGCCCCATTCGTTCTATTTCGCCAACCTGTTCCTCAACTCGTGATCCAAGTTCAGCGTTTAGGCTTTCAAGTGCCTTGAACTGGCGCACATTCTCGATGGCGATAACGGCCTGGGTGGCGAAACTCTGTAACAGCTGAACTTCGTCATTTGAATAAGGATCAAACTCCTGTCGATAAACATCGATACATCCAATTGCTTTGCCGCCACTGATCAGAGGAACCGCGAGCAGCGAGCGGATGCCTTCTTTATCAACTATCTCCAGACGTGATGCATGTCCGGACTCCGTTAGACTGTCGGTTTGCAGATCTGCAATGTTAACCACGCGGCTTTCACGGATCGCGGTTGTTATGGCTATGGGATCATCGATGGACCACTCGGAAATACCAACCTGAAAGTGCTTCGACGGCAAACCCCAGCTGGCGATATATTTCACATCGGCACCGGAATCCTTGAGCATTATTAAGCCGGCCTGTTGCGACTGGCACAGTAGCCCGGCCCGCTTAAGAATAGCGTCGAAAACCGGTTGCTCGTCGTCACGACTCTCGCTAATGACCTCGAGGATTTCCCGCGTCGCCGCCTCTCTTTCCCGCATAAGATCTAACTCGGTAACCAAACTGTCTTTTTGATCCTGCTTTGGTCGGTCCTGCAACTAATTTGCTCCTAAAAACATTCGTAAATTAAAAATTGGCTGGCTGACAAGCACCGCAAGCACAATTCCCCTTTTGATTTATTTTCCATGCTGTGCACCACGAAATGAGATTATAGCTTCGCAACCAAACACAGTGGATCATAGCGGAGGCGCTGGAGCAAGCGTCGTTGTGATTAAGGCAGAACTAGTTCCTGAAATTTTCTCAACTACATGATGCGACTAAGTTGGCGACGGCTTCCCTCAACTG
>JBLHGU010000028.1:0-39303 GCA_047615875.1 Parasphingorhabdus sp. | reverse complement strand
CAATAGAGTATCCAGATCAGGGCCGTGTAGTTATCAATGGAGAAGAGCTGAGGCCGGGGCAGGAGTCTCGCAATACAATAATTCGCCGTCGACAGATTGGCATAGTTTTTCAGTTTTTCAATTTGGTGCCCACATTAACGGTACTCGAAAATCTGCAACTTCCGTTACTGCTTAATTCAATTCACAATGATCATCAGCAGGCTGCCCAAATGCTTGATCGATTTGGCATGAGCGGATTTTCAAGTGCGTTACCCGTACATCTATCGGGAGGCGAGCAACAAAGAGTCAGCGTGGCTCGTGCCCTGATCCATCAACCATCGGTTGTATTGGCTGATGAGCCCACCGGTAGCCTGGATCAAAACAGTGGACTGCAAGTGCTGGAAATGTTGCGTGAAGCGGCAAACCAGGGTTGCACGGTTTGTATGGTCACTCACAGCAAGCTCGCTGCAAACAAGTCTGATTATTGTTTGCAATTGAAAGATGGCAAACTTTCACAAGTTTAGTATTCACTATACTTGCAAGGCAAAAGGCTGATGATTCACTCGCTGATTTTACATGCTATTTTGCGTGACTGGCGGCGTCATCCGTGGCAAATATTACTCAGTATTGCAGGCGTCGCAGCAGGTGTTGCGGCAGTTGCAGGTATCGATATTTCCAATCAAAACGCTGAGCTTGAGTTTAAACGGGCCAACTCGATGCTGGAAGGATTAGCGACTCATCGCATCGTTCCGGGTGGGGGTGTTTTAAGTGACGAAATATTCCGTCTAGTTAAGGTCGAACTGAGCATAGAAAAAGCCGCTCCCGTAATCCTCACCCAGGTAAATATCGAGGGCGAAAAACAGCCTTACAAGCTCCTGGGGATTGATCCGTTCAGCGATTTTAGAGTGCGTCAATTGCAGTTGCCAGGCTCCTTGGATGCAAGTGGCAATGCGTTTCCGATCTATATGAGCTCGCATTTACGAAACGCGCTGGATCTGCTTCCCGGCGCGGTGATAAAACTCAAAACTCCCCAAACACAACAGAATTTTGTGGTTCAGCAAGATTTCACTGCCGCCACGACCTCTTCAGAAACCATTGATCGCTTATTTATCACGGATATCGCGGCTGCACAGAAATTAACTGGACGGGATGCGGGCATTGATTTCATCGATCTGATATTGAATTCTGCGGAAATTGTGCGCCTTCAAGAAATATTACCACCGACAGTTAGACTGATTTCAATCAGTGAGAAAAATACTGCTCAGTCTCAGATGACTCGAGCTTTTATGATTAATCTGCAGGCACTTTCTTTGCTGGCATTATTGGTCGGTGCATTTCTGGTATTCAACACGATTCAGTTTCAGGTTGTTCGGCGTCGGCGCCTTTTTGGTCTGTTGAGAAGTGTTGGTGTCGCCGCCCATGGTTTGTTATTTCTAGTGCTTGCAGAAGCACTTTTGATCGGCCTTATCGGCTCAGGTATTGGCTTGTTGGCAGGGTTGAAGTTAAGCCAGATTTTTTATGCCATGGTCACTCAAACGATAAGTAACCTGTATTACAACATGGCGTCCGGAGTTGCTCAGACGGGACCTTTATTGTTGCTTAAGACTGCAGCAGTTGGCCTCGGGGCCAGCTTATTGGCGGCGTTGGCTCCTGGTATCTGGGTTCGCTTCGCTCCAGTGAAACACCTTCTCAATGGTTCTAGCTACAAATATCCAGGCTATTTGCTTTGGGTGATCATTATATTCTGCTTAACGACTGGGATTGTTTTGATCAGTTTTCTGCCAGACTCTCTCATTATGTCGTTTGCAGGGCTATTTTTCATCGTTATCGGACTGGCTACCTGTGCACCGCAACTGATGAAGCTGGGTTCCGAATGGCTCGGCAGCGTATTACCGATAAAATGGTTTCCGGTATTGTTGTTAACACTGAGGAATTCTGGCGCGCATGTGGGCCGAACAGGAATTGCCGGAGTTGCGCTAGCTATTGCAGTTGCCGCAACCCTTGGTGTCGGATTAATGATTGACAGCTTTCGTTTCTCGGTTGACAGCTGGTTAAAGAATTACCTGCGAGGGGATATATATGTTCGCAGTCTTGATGAAGCGGGTATTTCAGAACGAACAGTATCTTATCTAGAAAAATTGCCTGGTGTGGCGGGTCTTGGACTGGCGCAACGGCTAAGCTTACAGACTTCTGATGGGGTCGTTAAAACGATGGTGCTGGAAACATCCCGTTATGGCTTTGAGGGTTTTCAAATAAAGCAGTCCATAGAGGAAAACGTCTGGGAGCAATTTTCCAAACAGGGAAAGGTGCTGGTATCTGAAGCTTTTGCAGCAAAGCATTTGATAAATCCAGGAGATACTATCGAGTTGACTGGAGTTAAGTCTGCAGAGCCTATTACTGTGGCCGCAGTGTTCTATGATTATTCAACGGATCAAGGACTGATGATTATGCATGCCGATCAATATAAAGATTTATTCGGATCCCCTGTTTTCAGCTCCGCTTCGCTTTATTTGGCTGCTGAAGTGAATATGCAGGCTACTTTACGTACTGTTGCGTTTGAACTAGGTGAAGATAAATTTCATATCCGTTCTAATGCTTCAGTAAGAAAGTCAGTGCTCGCAGTTTTTGATCGAACCTTCCTGGTTACCGAGGTGGTTCGTTGGTTGGCACTGCTTATTGCAGTGATCGCAATAGTCTCTTGTCTGTGGTCTCTAATGATCGAGCGGGCTCGTGAGTTCGCTATGTTACGAAGTCTTGGTCTCACGCCTATGCAGATGTTTCGCATGATATTGTTTGAGTCGGGATGGATTGGATTAATTACCGGGCTTGTTGCTCTGCCCATTGGAGTTCTGCTATCAACGTTATTGATCAATATTATCAATGTACGGTCCTTTGGCTGGACTATGTTTAACCGAGTTGATCCAGGGTTTCTTGTAGATGCTCTGGTACTGGCGGTAGTAGCGGCATTACTCGGTGGCCTTTATCCGGCCTGCAGAATGTTTGGGTTTCAATATGCGCGCCATCTACACAATGATTAACCTGTCTCATTATCTGTGTGTATGAGCAGGTTTTGGTTACTGCAATATTTCGGCATAAGCTTGCTTTTCTTGCTGTTGTCCGGCTGTGAGCGATCAGTTGAACAAACAACTACAGAAAACGGCTTAATGGCTAATGGCCTAATAGATTTTCTACAATCGTCGCCGGAACATACGTTCACAGAGGTTACGCCGGAATATCAGTTGTTGTTTCCCGCAGATCATGGCCCCCATGATGAATTTAGGCAGGAGTGGTGGTACTTCACTGGTATTCTAGAAACTGCACAGGAGGCTTCATTTGGTATTCAGTTGACGTTCTTCAGATTTAATCATGGTGCTGAGCAGGACTATGACGAAGTAAGCTGGAACCATCGCAATAGCTGGATGAGTCATTTCGTCCTAAGCGATCTTGAAAGTGGAAAGCTGGTTGCCTTTGAAGACTTTTCCCGTGGCGTCAATGGATTGGCTGGTGCTACAGCAGAACCATTTTCTGTGTGGGTAAATGGTTGGTCTGTACGACAAAACTCTGTGTCCTGTCCGGGTTGTTTAAATATACAGATGCAGGCAGCAAGGCCGGAGTATTCCCTTGACCTGACTATCGAAACCAGCAAACAGCCTATTTTGCACGGTGATGAAGGTTATAGCCTTAAAGATTATAATAACCGTATCGCATCCTATTACTATAGTTACCCGCAACTTG
The DNA here is from genome assembly GCA_047615875.1 of Parasphingorhabdus sp. Lineage (GTDB taxonomy): Bacteria > Pseudomonadota > Gammaproteobacteria > Arenicellales > CAJQKF01 > JBLHGU01. The sequence goes on along the minus strand of JBLHGU010000028.1, from coordinate 35,589 downwards.
AAGCCAGTGGCAATATAAAAATCGACAACAAAATATTGGATGTGTCGGGTCAGGTTTGGATGGATCACGAATGGTCCAGCAAAGTGCTTGGCAAAGGCCAATCTGGTTGGGACTGGTTTGGACTCCATCTGTCGTCAGGTGATAGCCTGATGTTGTTTCGATTGAGGAATCAATCAGGAGACGATTATTTAGCGGCAAGTTATATAGATCAACAGGGAAACAAACATAGCCTATCTAAGGAAGATTTCGATATAAGAGCAATTAGTTGGTGGCAGAGTTCTATATCTGGCGCTCGCTATCCAATATCTTTCGAAATTAGCATTCCAGTTCATGCCCTACAGTTAACAGTTTCTGCTGTTGTAAAAGACCAGGAATTGAACCTTGGTTTTCGCTATTGGGAAGGAGCAGTTCAGGTACAGGCAATTGGCGGGAGTGCTGAGCTTGTGGGGCAAGGGTTTATGGAGTTGACTGGCTATTGAATATTTGTTCATCAGTCAATAGGTATAATCGTGCTTAGATTACTCACCGTTGGAATAAGGAGCGAATATGGCAGGCAACTTTGAAATACGACAATATGGGAACGCGGATTACGATCAGGTAATTGAGTTGTGGCGACGAGAATTTCCTAATGCTTTAGCTCATAATGATCCGCAAAAGGTTCTTAAAGAAAAGCTCGAAAATGACGATAACTTACTATTCGTTGCAGACAATTCGGCCCAGATAGGTGGCACAGTAATGGCCGGATACGATGGCCATCGTGGTTGGTTATATAGCGTTGTCGTCCATCCATCCAGCCGCCGACAGGGCCTTGGTAGAAAATTGGTTACATACGCCATGGCCCGTTTAGCGGCCCTGGGTTGTTGCAAAGTTAATCTTCAGATAAGGTCGGAGAGTAGTGATGTGGCCAGTTTTTATAGGCGACTGGGGTTTGAAACAGAGGACCGAGTTAGTATGGGTACGTTGTTAATCGATAGCCGCTAAGTTATTCAGCCATTTGAATGTCATAGTATCGAAGTGGATGTGGCCAAATTTGGGAGAATTCTAACTGGCGGCTATTTACTGTCGGAGGAAAGCTTGAAAAGAACGGCACGGGCATCGTCATCAACATCGGTGTTTACGCCCATTTGCTGTGCTGCAATTTCACGAACCTTTTGTACGGCCGGGCGTTGCTCAAGCAGATTGAACCAGCTACGGATGGCAGGGAAATCATCCAGGTTCTGTTGGTGCCGATGATGGCGCATAACCCAACCCCAGATAGCCATGTCGGCAATGGAATATTGATCGGCAATATAATTTCTGTTGGTCAACCTTCTTTCGAGCACCTGATATAGCCGACTGCATTCGGTAACATAACGATTAATGCCATAGTCTACGGTCACAGGAGCGTAGTGTAGAAAATGGTGTGCTTGTCCGGCCATTGGACCGAGTGCCGACATCTGCCAGTATAGCCATTGATTGACAATGAGTTTTAGTCGGAGTTCGCTGGGAATGAAGCGCTGATATTTTTCTGCAAGGTAGTACAGAATTGCGGCGGACTCGAATATCTCAATGTTTTCACCGTTATCCAATGGGCCAAAATCCTGGAGTGCTGGGATTCGGTTATTCGGTGATATTCGACTGAACGCCTCTGAATATTGTTCGCCGCTATTCAGGTCGACAGGTATTAAACTATAGGGTACCTGCAGCTCTTCCAGCAGCAACAACGGTTTGTGTCCGTTTGGTGTAGAGGAATAATAAAGTTTAAGATCGGGTCTACTCATGACATATCAATTTAGCCGAAGCCGCAATTTCGAGATAAAAATCCATAATTTTATTCGCAGTTGATTCTAAGGAAGAAAGGGTTCCAGTATATCGTTAAGATACAAATAGCCTCGTTCAGTGGCGCGCACTGTTTGATCGTCTATTCTGACCAGTTCTTTGTCTATCATAGGTTGTAGTTTGGTTAATATCTCATCCACTGAATCGCCGGTACGCTGGACATATTCAATGAGGCTAAAACCGGCTTTTAGTCGTAATGCGTTTAGTAAATATTCGAATCTTCGGTTAACGTCATTGACCGGTTTTTCTGAACGTCGAAAATCTTTAGCACAGGACAGATAATCTTTCGGGCTGCGTGGTTTGCTGTAACGCAAAACTTGCTCTGAATCTGTAAGCTTGCCATGGGCTCCGGCGCCGACACCGATGTAGTCACCATAGGACCAGTAATTTAGATTATGTTGGCATTGTTTTCCTGATTTAGCGAAAGCCGATACCTCATATTGAGCATAGTGATTTTCGGCTAATTGTTGCAGCCCGTTTTCATGGATTTGCCACAACGTGTCATCATCAGGTAGTTCTGGTGGCTGGTGATGAAACAATGTATTGGGTTCAAGGGTTAGCTGATAGTATGAAATGTGCTCTGGATTGAGTTCGAATGCTATATCTAAATCTCGTTTTGCCTCGTCAAAGGTTTGTTGCGGTAAGCCGAACATTAGATCGATGTTTATATTCTCGAATCCACATTGCCTTGCGGTTTCGTAGGCCTTGTGAATTTGCCGGGCATCATGTATTCGGCCAAGTGTTTTAAGTGCTTTATCGTTAAAACTTTGTGCACCAATAGATAACCGATTGACGCCAGCATCGAAATATCCTTTGAAACGTGCAGCGTCGAGGGAGCCTGGGTTGGCTTCCAGTGTGATTTCTGCATTAGTTGCCAGGTGGCCGCTGAGTGAGACCACATCTATCACCGATGAGATGCTCTGTACCGCCATTAAACTGGGTGTGCCGCCGCCAAAAAAAATACTGATTATCTGGCGATCGCCTAATGCCAATAATTCTTTCTCTATGTCTGTTGCTAATACCCTTGAATAAGCCTCATCTGGAATCGTGCCGTGTAACGCATGGGAGTTGAAGTCACAATAGGGACATTTGCGAATACACCAGGGAAAGTGCACGTAAAGTGCAGCGGGAATCCGGTTTAAATCTGTAAACATTGAAAATTCAGATACTCTGTCGTTTAAATCGAGAAATAGAGCGACGGTCTTTCTTGCTCGGGCGGCCGCTCTCAAATCGTACTGACTGACGTTCCACTGCCTGCTGATCAAGAATGACCTGACGCTTTTTAACACTGGCTGCAGTTTCTTCGTACATTTGACTGGCGAGTTCTGCGCCGACCCGTTTTTCCCGAATTTCCAGTACCGTGAGCTCCAGTCGGAACGGGTGCTTACGGATATCCAGAATGTCACCTTTTTGGACGCTTTTGGCAGGTTTGGCTTTACGCCCATTGAGTTCAATATGGCCAGATTTGAGTGCAGCTGCCGACAATTGCCGAGTTTTATAGAATCGGGCTGCCATAAGCCAGCGATCTAATCTCACTTCAACTGCATGGGAACTGGTTTCTGGCTTTTTATCGGGTCGATCAACCATTGGTCAGATAGTTCTTAAATTAATTTCAAAGAAAGTGCTATTTTATTGTAAAATAATCTCAATTTCCTGGACTCATTCTGAAAATTTGTCATGGCGAAATCCATTAAAAAGCTTTTACTCGTTTGCATCATAGCTGGTCCGGGGTGTCTGGGCATAGTGGCAGATAGTTTTGCCCTTGGTCCATTGGACGGTGAGGTTGGTGTATTTTGGTGGTCCAATCAAACTGACAGCAATGGCTTCGATGAAGACTTTCTGGATAATGCTACTTTAAGTGGCTTTGCGGAAGCCTGGTGGAATCAGAAATGGGGGGTGAAAGGTTCGCTACATCGTTCAGATATGAAATCTATCGGGCTGGATGATACAGATCATTTCAGTATTGATTTGAAGCGTAGATTTTTTTCTCTAACTGATAATAGTTTCATGGCTCTTGGCGCTGGCTGGGAGGAGATTGATCTAGGTAATGGTATAGGTTCCTCGTCGGGACCTCGTTTAACAGCGGAAGGCCGCGTGGGTCTGGGCGGTGTATTTTCGTTCTACGGTCAAACCAGCTGGCTGCCAGATTTAGGCGATGCCGGCAATCGTTCAAATCTTGAGGGACGTGAAATTGAGGCTGGTCTGAGTTTTGATCCGGCCCCCTTCATGTCTTTACGTTTAGGCTACCGTCGTTTCAGACTTGATTTTGACAATGGTGGTGCTAACGATACCGCGGAAAGTGATGGGTTTATTCTTGGAGCAGGTATTCGCTGGTAAATGACGGTACCTGGTCTCACTTTCCTAACTATTCAGAATCGCCTGCAGGGCTACCTTCCAGAAATTCATAGTTGTGATGGTGGCAGTCATCATGCCAGTGTCGCATTAATTCTGGAACCTTCTGAACATGGAATCTCCATTTTCTTTATCGAACGCGCGAAACGGCAGGGTGATCCCTGGTCTGGACAAATAGCGTTTCCGGGTGGTCGCCGAGAAAAACAGGATGCAGATGCACAGGCAGTGGCAGAGCGTGAGACCCTGGAGGAGGTTGGCGTACAATTAACCTCGGATCAATGTCTCGGGCGTCTGGATGATCTACAAGGCAGGCACGGTGGCACCTCAGCTGGCATGGTTATTTCCTGTTTTGTTTACAGCCTGGATAACCAGGCTAGCGTTGAGATTAATAACGAAGTGCAAGCAGTGGCTCGACTGCCCCTTGCGCATTTGCTTGAGGAACGCAATCGTACATCGGTGATTTACCATCAGGCTGACAAGATGAAATATCCTGGTATTCGATTCGGAGAAAATGACTCAAGAATTGTATGGGGTCTAACCTATCGATTCCTTTGTCAATTTTTTACCTGCATGGGGCATGATCTGCCCGAATAAAGACTGGAGCAGTATTTAATCCAGGTGTTCGAGTAAGCGTGGCATCAGTTCCACAAGATTGCAGGGGCGGGTACGGTAGTCAAGCTGTTTGCTAATAATTTGATCCCAGGCTGTGGCGCAGGCCCCAGAGGATCCTGGCAAAGCAAAAACATAAGTACCATTAGCGACACCGGCTATGGCTCTTGACTGTAACGAAGAAGTGCCTATCTCATCGTAGGAAATATTTCGAAACATCTCGCCAAAACCACCAATAATCTTATCTAGCAGGGGTGTAACCGCTTCTGGGGTGCCATCACGGCCGGTCACACCAGTACCACCGGTAGTTAATATGACCTGTAATTCAGGGCTAGCGATCCAGCCGGAAACAATCGCGCGAATCTGATACACATCATCACGACAAACGGCCTTTTCCATTAGCCTATGGCCGCCTTCAGTCAATCTTTTAACCAGTAATTTACCTGACTTGTCCTCTGCTTCCGTTCGAGAGTCGGAGATTGTCAGGACGCTAATGGTTACAGGTATCAATTCTCTTTTCATAATTCTCAAGCCAAATGTAAATTAGGGCATTATAATCTTCAACTCAAGTAGTTACCTATTTTTCCATAACATATGAACGTTACCATCAAATGTTTCGCCGCACTGCGTGAACAAGCAGGTTTTTCTGAACAAGTTGTCGAACTTCAATCAGGCGACAATGCCGCTGGAGTTTGGCAGCGTGTCTGTGATTTACCGCTGGACCCGCATATTCTGGTGGCAATTAATAAGCAATATGCACAACTGTCCAGCCCGGTATCGGATGGCGACGAGGTGGCATTTTTCCCACCTGTAACAGGTGGTTAATGATTATCTCAATACGCTCGGAAAGCTTTAATCCCTGGGATGAACTCGCTGAAATTAGCAGAAGTCGGCTAGATTTAAAGGGTCGTTTTGGCGCTTGTGCGACATTTGTCGGCACTATGCGGGATTTCAATGAGGGCGATGATGTTGTCGGCATGGAACTGGAGTACTATCCCAGTATGACAGAGTCTCAATTAGAGCAGATCATGGGTGAATGCTGTGTAGACCATGAAGTTCTCGAATGCATGGTGATTCATCGCGTAGGCAAACTATTGCCAGGCGACGATATTGTGCTGGTAGGCGTGTGGACCCCACACCGAAAGTCTGCCTTTATCGTTTGCCGGGAAATTATGGAGGCGCTGAAATCACGAGCGCCTTTCTGGAAAAAGGAAACTTTGCGCGATGGTCAACGCTGGGTGAGTAAGAACACTGCTGGGTAATCAGTCAATCGATGAGAATTTAGCCATTGAATGTTTTGTTTATAACATTAGACCAATGGAGAGCCGAGTGCCTTTCTGTGCTTGGTCATCCTGTTCTTCGCACACCCAATATGGATCAATTGGCCAATGACGGCGTGTTATTTCTCAATCATTATGCCCAGGCGACTCCCTGTGCGCCGAGTCGTTCCTCAATTCATACAGGTATGTATTTGCATAATCACCGTTGTGTTAAAAATGGTACCCCGTTGGAGCAACGATTTACCAATTGGGCGCAGGAGTGCCGCAAATATGGCTACAAACCCTCGTTGTTTGGCTATACAGATTCCGCCAGAGATCCTCGTTATCTGGATTCCACCGATCCGAGATTAATGCATTATAGCGAACCACTGGCTGGGATCGATAGCCATAGCAATTACGAGTTTGATGTGCCCCGGGAGTGGGTTAGGGATTTAGATCGCAAAGGTTATTCGATACCTGAACGGTTGTTTGATTTATATGAGACGAAAAAGACCGGAGTTGAGTGGGAGGAGGGCGGCCCCGTACCGCTGCCATTGAACCTGTCGAAGGAAGACCATGAATCTTACTTTATGGTCGATCAGTGTATGAACTGGGTTGCCGAGCAGGAGGCGGGCTGGATGCCCCATTTGTCATTGTTGCGACCGCATCCACCCTTCGTCGCTCCTGAGCCTTATAACCAGATGTACATGCCCAGATGTATCGCAATCCATTGATCGTTGCAATAGCGTCGATCAGGAAGCCGCTCAACATCCGTTTTTGCGGTATATGTTGGGCCAGGTCAAATTTCGTGCGCCTGACAATGACCAGACCATTCATCGCTTGCGGGCATCTTACCTCGGTCTGATTAAAGAATTGGATGACAATTTAGGTCGACTGTTTAACTTTCTAAAGAAAACTAATCAGTGGGATGACACACTGATTATTTTGACATCAGATCATGGCGAACAAATGGGTGAGCATTGGCTCATTAATAAGCTGGGGTTTTTCGATGCTTCTTATCATATTCCTTTAATTATTCGTGATCCATCCCGTGCTGCGGATGTAACTCGAGGATGCCATTTAACATCTTTCACGGAGAATGTAGATATTATGCCGACTTTGCTCGACAGGCTGGGTATCGATATTCCGACACAATGCGATGGTTTATCATTGATGTCATTGGTAAACGGTGCCCCAGAACCTGAGCAGTGGCGTCGTGAAGTTCACTTCGAATATGATTTTCGCGATGTTCTGGATAGTGCAAAGGAACAAAGTCTGGGCTTAACCGCGCATCAGTGTGTACTTAATGTGATTCGCGATCACGAGTACAAGTATGTTCACTTCACCGCATTGCCACCGTTATTGTACGACTTGAAGAAAGACCCGGGAGAAATCAAAAATGTGGCCAATGACCCAATTTATCGCGATGTGCGACTGACCTATTGCGAGCGACTGTTGTCCTGGCGAATGAATCATGACGAGAGGGGATTAACGGAGATAATACTTACTCCAGAAGGGCCTAAAGAGAGAAAGTCGGCCCTTACACAGGCCCACGAAAAACTAGGAACTATTACCACCGAGGCAGTTTTTTTAGCTGAGAGCACTAACTTGGTGGTGTAACAAGCTGAAGTCCATCCTTTAGCCCAGCAGAGACACATACGCTGGCAAGAGTGCGTGCTTCATTGTATGGCCACGGAGTGCCACGATGAAGAACAGCACGTTCATCCCAAATAATGACATCGCCAACTTGCCAGTGGTGCGTATAAATGCAATCTTCGCTGGAGATCTCTTCTATCAGGTGTTTTAACAGGTCTCGTCCCTGCTTTTCTGTCATGCCCTCAACCTGAAAAGCATGCGATGCGATGTAGAGTGACTCTGTGTGGTTTGCTGGGTTCTCCCACACCGCTCGCCAGCGTTGATCTGGCCACTTGCCGATATGATCCATATCGGCAAGTCGTGGATCTATTTGGGCTCTGGAATGGCCATATCGGTGACAAAAAATCATTGTTCGCAGTCTTGTTTTTAGGCTTTCGTCGAAGCGATTAAATCCGGCTCGGCTGGATAAAAACTCGGTCGCCCCACCCTCACTGGGTAGTTGCCTGGCTTGTAGGATATTAGCCAATGCGGGAACCGGTAAGAAGGTGCTGTCGGTATGCCACAACATATTAGATCTTAGATCCAGGGTTTTTAAATCGTTTTCTGCGTAAGTGTTGCCAGAACTTTTTACATTACTAACAGGGGAGATTTTTTCTGGTCCGTTCATCTGTGCATTGGATCTGTCTTCAATAACTCCAAACAATTTCGCGAATGCCAGTTGCTCTATGTCATTGAGATGCTGGGCTGGAAATAACAGCAGCGAATGCTCTTCAAACAATTGGCGAATTTTCTGATAACCCGAATCAACGGAAATTTCCCTGAGATTAGTATCGGTAATTCGAATACCAAAGTCCCGGTGCAGTGGAGAATAAGACATAGATGAAGTTGCTAGTTTGATTTTGCCGTTGGTTCGACGTTATAGTGACATGATTCTAAAACCAATTGACGAGGTCAATCAATGGTTAACACGATGAACGATATTCTTCATCCTGGCAGGTCACCAGTCAAGGATTTTCCACACGCTCCTGCTGGCTGGAGCCAAAACGATGCACTGACACTTGCTGCTATTGAGGAGTTGGTGCTGGAAGCTGACCACTGGGAAATAATACAGATATTACAGGCCTATTTTTCACAACAGGAAGACGCAAATATTCGTAGATTGCATGATGCCCTTAACGAGCATTTTCACTCTCGTGGGGGGTTGAAATACCTGTATAAAATATTACCTAAGGGTCCGGTGGCTCAGGGATGTCGATTGGCCGGCATTAGACCTCCCGCAGGTAGTACGAGTGAATCATTTGGTAGTGTGCAATAAATCAGCGCTAGGCTATTAAGCTCTTAGAATACAGTTATTAGCATCTGATCAGGATTGCTAGCGCAGCTTTTTTTGCATAATTACTGAATCAATCCAGCGGTCAAATTTATAGCCGACGTCTTTCAGTACTCCGGTATCTTTAAATCCCATACTTCGATGCAGGTTAATGGATGCGTGATTTGCACTGTCACCGATTATCGCGATCATTTGGTGGAAGGGTTTGTCCTTACAGTCATCGAATAGTGCTTGGAGTAGTTTACTGGCAATCCCTTTCCCACGTGAATCAGATGCAACATAAACTGAATTTTCAACGCTAAAGCGATAGGCTGGTCGGGATCGATAACCGCTTGTATATGCATAGCCAAGCACGGTGGAATGCCGTACCGCGACATAATGGCCATAATTATTTTGCCAGATATCTTTGACGCGTTCAGTCATTTGTGCCGGAGTAGGCGGTTCGATTTCAAAAGATGCCGTACCGGTACGTACTTCATGGGCATATATAGCGGCGATCTGTTGAATATCCTCTAATTGGGTTTGACGAATGACATATTCATAATCATGCATAGGCTTTATTCACAGTTTCGGTGTCGGCGATCTCTCACTAAGCCAGTTTCTCCAACCACCAAATGCCGGATAGTAAAGCCCTAAATTAATTTCCTCAGATCTTTCAGTGGCTAAGGCTTTAGCGTAATTCTCCAGTTGTCCACGATAGCGCAAAACCTCGTTATCCAGAAAGGCTTCTACCGAGCCACCACTATGTGAGCCAGTTTTGAAATCAATGATCCAGCGCTTGCCGTCGTTTTTATCCACAAAGCTGCAATCCATCACCAGATTGACAGTCTCTGCCCCGACCTGATGGGTTACAGCCCATTCAAATTGTCTATGCAAATGGTGAGGATCAATGATCCATTGAAAACGATGGTCGCTAATGGCCTCGCTCAGAAGTTCGCTGATATGCGCACTTGCGAGTTTTAATTCATGGTCCACCAGACCCTGCCGTCGTAACATCGACTGAATCCAGGGTTTGGCGTTCTCGATGGAAGTTATGCTCCATTTCACAGGTTTTGCCATGGCAATTCGGTGGAGCAAGAGATGGGTTATGGTTCCTATACGACGGGCTTTTTCGCCGGCCCAACTGAATTCTATTTGCTCAATAGAATTCGAAACTTGTATTTCAGACGGGTCAGTAGGAATCAACTGTAAAGGTAGCCGAGACAGTTGTATTGCAGATGGGGTTTCTTCTAGTTCAGTTTTCAATGGAGCAACCGCTGTTGCTAGCAGATGTTCTTCGAGATCATGCCAGAGCATTTCGGCGAAGGTATGCTTTGCGGGCTTGATGAAATCCCCGTCATCGTTTAAGTCAATAGTTGCAATCAGATGTAAGTGAGATTTTGCTCTGCTACACGCAACATATAACAAGCGAATGGACTCCTGTCGGCCTTTATTGTTTTCCAGCTGCTTCAGATATGTATACTTGTGGTCGGGAGATTCCTCAGATTTTGATGGTAGAGGTGCCTGCAATATCACATCTTCATAGCCTTGTTCGGTAAATTCTTGCCATAAAAGAATTTCGTTATCATCTACCCGGCTGCCCTTTTGCAACGCTGGCAATATAACGGTGTCCCACTCAAGGCCCTTGGCACGATGGATCGTCATTGCTTGAACTGAGTCAGACTGTTCTACAGACTCTGACCATAATCTTTCAAGTCTGTCCTCGATTTCGCCAATACCCGGTATCAGAGGTCCAAGGTTGTCCAACAATTTAAAGAAGCTTGTGGTGTTAAGGTGCTGCTGTTGAGTAAGCGGTAGAGGCAAGCCTAACCTGTGCCAGCAGTCTTTTGCCCAATGAGAAAAGGGTTCATCGCCGCGCAGCTTATAGCTTGTATCGAGGCATCGTGCCAGGTGGGTTACACGCAATTTGTCTTCATCCGAAAGCTGATCAATTATTTCGCTGTCATGCAGGGTCTCGATTATTGATTGTCCGGAACTGCACAGCATTGTGAGTACCGGCAGAGTGACACCACAACAGGGCGATCGGAGCAAACCAATCCAGGCCAGGTCATCACCGGGGTGTATTAACGCCCGGCACAGACTTAATAGATCCTGTATTTCCTGACGTGATTGCAATGAGTCAATTTCTTTGGCATTTACTGCAATTCCTGCACTTTTAAGATGTCTTAAAGTTACCGCGAGATTACTTCTAGAGCGTGCCAGAATAGCAATTGAGTGGTTGGGTTGACTGACTTGCGTCTGGCGAATTATGTTGAGTATTTTCTCTGCTTCATCCAGCTCGTTCGGATTTACTAAAGGGTGCCAGCATATTGAATCAGTTTGATTGTCATCAGAAAATGCACGTGATGTATGGTAGGTAATGCTGGTGGTGACCGGGTCTGCACGTTTTGCGAAGCACTGGGAAAATGTTTGATTAATCCAGTTGATGATAGAACTTTTGCTACGAAAATTGGTTTCCAGACGTATCGGTACCAGTTCTATGTTACCAAGACCCTGATGCCAGGTTTTAAGAAATATTCCAACCTCGGCTTTTCTAAATCGGTAAATAGATTGCATTGGGTCGCCCACCAAGAATAATGTACGACCATCATCGGGTTGCCAGCCCCAGGTCAGCTTGTATAATAATTCTAGCTGACTCCATGAAGTATCCTGAAACTCATCAACCAGAATATGTCGTATCTGATAATCGAGTAATAGAGCGATATCAGCGGGTGATTCATCGTCACCTAGCGCATTTATGCCGTTCAAAGCGACCTCGATAAAATCTGATTGACCGCGCTGACGAAATAATAATTGCAATTCTGCAACGGCCAATCGCAAAACTGAATTGCTACTACGAATAAGTTTCCATTGTTGCGAACTGAACTGATGGTCTGGTAGTTGAATAAGCTCGCGCAAATGACCAAAGTCTACATCATGGTTTCGCAACACCTCGATAGCCTGCTGGATATTCTTTACATGGGCAGGTGTCTCTTCTTTTTTGTCGGAAGGAAAGCCATCACGCTTATTGGGTTTTACTCTCCAGCCGGCTTTTGTGGTGAGCAAGTTGGCAAAGTGTCTCCAGCGATCAGGAGACCAAAGTTGTGGATCTTGCTGATTCTTATCTTCGTAAATTAGTGGTCGTTCGAGATTCTCTGCAGAATAATTTAATGCTTCGTTTAACCGTGGCCAATCGAGTTCAGGCAAATGGTTAAAGACTTGTTGAATGATATAATTGATGTGAATTCGCCAGAAGTCCTCAAGTTTTTGTCGACTGGCCGAACCCTCTCCCATAGCAGCGACATGTCGTAACCATTGGTCACGTTTTTGCAGCATGGATACTAGTAGCTTGCGTAGCTTTAGGATGTTGCCATCCAGATGATCTAGTAGAGTTGCGACTTGAGAGTGTTCCTGATTGCCATGTTCTAGATGTTGTATAGCTTCTAGTGCTGCACTTTCATACAGACCTCTGGTATGTTCGGTGGGGTTGGGAATCATGCCGTTTGCGCTACTTAACGGTGCTCTTGAGGCGAGAGACTTTAGTAGTCCGTCCATGGTTAGAATACGCAAACGGTTTGGGTTTTCAACAATGTTCCAATTGAAGTCCTGATTACGTTGCAGTACTTTCTGTAAAGTTTTCCCGGTTTCAGTGGGGCTGTCTGAGTCCCCACTATCTGCTGTGAGAAGATAGTCAATCACCCGCTTGCGCATCTCGTTGGCTGCTTTACGAGTGAAGGTGATTGCCAGAACCTCTTCTGGTCGATTAGCATAAGCTAATAAATTCAAAAATCTAAGAACTAGAAGTTCGGTTTTTCCTGAGCCAGCCGGTGCCTGCACAATACAGGAATGGCTGGCTAGCAATGCAGTTGCGCGCTCGTTTTCGTCTAGTAGTCTCGTCGCGCTCATTGCCTGTGCTCCCCAATACGGCAAACGCTTTGATACTTGCATAACTTGCATACAGTGCTATCTCTGGGTTGAACATCAGCTGCGCCGTTTTTAATAGCGGCAGCAAGACTCTCGAGGTGTTCCCGCCATGCATTTACCAGCTCTTGCCAGCTGGTAAAATTCTTTAACTGTTTTATTTTGTTGAATGCCTTTATCGAAACGTCGGCATTATCACAGGGTGCTATGCCCCATAGCTTCATTTGCCCGGGTGTTAACCAGGCCAGAGCCACGCCACACTCTTCTTCGGTATTGACTAGGGCATAAGCTGGTAACTGTAATTGAGTTGGGTGTTCATGCCCAATATCCGGGGTTTTATAAGTTCCAGTTTTGTAATCAATAATGAGTTTCAGCTGATTCTCAAGTCTATCAATACGATCTATACGCAGTTTGAATTGTAGTCCGTGCAATTCCAGGGTAATTGATTGTTCAGTTTGCAAAACATTGAAGTGGACGCGCGATTTTTCCAGATTTAACCAGCTCAGGATCTGTTCTGCTATTAGCTTGCTATGCAGCTGCATATAATTTCGACCCAGACCGGTTTCCCTGAATTCTGGTTGCGCGGCTACCTGTTTAGCAGTGAGTTCGGTAATCCATAGAGTTAACTGATCGGCTGTTTTTTCCATCAAGGCATTTTTATCGCCCAGCTGTTGCCAGATTTGTTCAAGCACAGCATGAATAACCTGACCTTTGAAACGTGGGTCTTGACCTGGATCAGGCTCAGACACTTTTTCAACTCCGAGCCGATAACTGACATAAGCCTTGAACGGGCATTCAGACTGGGTGGTTAGTAGACCTGTACCACCCCGCACCGGACCCGAGGACAGCTTGACCCCGTTTTGGTCGTCTATTAGTTCAACTGACTGAGGGGTCACGGGTATTACTTGATTATCAGCTTGATCAAACCCTAGCGACCTTGCGATTGATGCTGGAGAGCATTCATCATTATCATCTATAGTGGAATAGCTTAAATGGAGTTGCTTAGCACTATGGCTTAGTTGCAGATAAAAGTCGTTGGCCTGGTCGGCGCATAGCTCACTATTGCTACTAGGTATGCCAGCTTTTCGCTGTATTTGTAGGGCGAGAAAAGCATCAGGATTCTCAGCACGAGGCCAGTTAGCGTTATGTAATTTTACTACCCATAATGTGTCAAAGTGACATCCGTTAAGCTGTTGTGGCGAGATAACCTGGACATTTTCACTCGCCATCCCAGGTCTATAGGGTCGATTTACAAAAGCTACCAGTCTAGACAATGATTCTCTTGGGGAGACTTCAGTCTGTATGAGATTCAAATCTCCCAGGTTGCTCAAACACTCTGAAAGCTGTTCACTAAGTCGAATGTTTCGCGAGCTGTGATTATGTCCTGGCCAACCGAGTTTGCGCAGATGGGCTGCAAAGGATTCCGCAGTTTCGATATAAGACTGCTTTTCAATAATAAAATCTGATGTGAATATGGCGTGCAGAAAATTATTTTCTCTGGATATTTGGTCAACCAGTTCTGGCTGGCGCTTAAACAGGTAGGCACAACGACCATTTATCGTCATTTTTCCTGATTGCCGTGATACACGCTCTATCAGTAGCCGTTGTTTCTCACTTAGGCCTAAATTTATAAATCGTGAGTTTAATAGTTGTAGAAAACGGCTGCAGCTCAATTGCTGATTAATTGCGGCTTCGAGTAACACTAATGCATCATCAACGAGTGGGTAGTCGCTTAGTGCCCAGGAATTATGAATTCTGACCCTGGTTGGAGAATTAGTCCGACTCCTGTCTCTGAGCAAGCTTTGAATTGCGGCTACAGTTTGCCTTTGGGAATCGACAACGATAGCGTATTGTTTTTGCGGATTTTTATTAGCCACGTCACAGGCGGTATGCAATACGCTACCCAACTCCTGATCACCGCTAGCATACTGCGTGGCGCTAATGCGTTGGGTTTTATCGATACGGCAATAACATTGGACTGTTGTATGTTTTGAAAGAGCTGAAATTATCTTCCACTGAATGGGGCTCGGTGCTACGAAACCATAGAAACAGAGATGTTCATCGGGCAAAGAAAAGCGATCAAGTATCGACAATAAGTGGCTATTTTGCTGGCTGAAAGGCAGTAGGTTTCTGGTCAAACAATGATGTTTGAATTGCCGATGCCAGCGCTTAAACGCTCGTTGATCCTGGTTAAGGGCATCATTACTGCCATATTCTTCAAGTTGCCAGTCTTCGTGCAGAGTGGCGGATCGCATGGCAAGTTGTGCCAGATTACTGATATCGATTAGCGCGGCGCTTGCAGCGTGTCTGAAAACATCGTTTCTGATAACACGTTCCCAGACTATGACCTCCTGCTGCGCGTTCAGTCTAGTGGGTTCGACCGTAGTAGAATTTTCGACAGCGCTTTCAAGACAATCAGTTGCCCAGTTTGCCCAGGAGCAACTCTTCAGGCTGGGCCAGGTACGATTTCCGCTGTCTAATTGATTCCGATTATAATCTTGTTGAATATGATCGTTAAGAAATCCACTGGGTACAACAATAAGTGAGTCGGTATCCAGCTCAATCGTAAACTGTGAAGTGATCAACTATTCACCGGTTGAGTTGTTTGCCGAACTCAACCATCCGCTTAATGGACCTTTCCGCTTTGCGACGAATATCATTGTCAATTTTGACCTCACTACTTTTATTCTCAAGAACCTGGATTAGCTTGTCCACATCATTCATTTTCATCCAGGGACAATGTGCACAACAAATGCAAGTGGCACCTTCCCCTGCAGTAGGAGCGGCGATAAATTTCTTGCCGGGCGCGGCCTGGGACATTTTGTGAAATATGCCAGCTTCTGTCGCAACGATAAATGTCTGCGCATCTAAGTCTCGGGCGGCATTGATTATCTGACTGGTTGAGCCTACAACGTCAGCCAACTCTACTACGGATGCAGGAGACTCTGCGTGAACCAGTACTTTTGCTTCAGGGTATTTAAGCTTTAGATTTTGTAATGCCTCGGCCTTGAACTCTTCATGAACAATGCAAGAGCCTTGCCACAAAACCATATCAGCACCACTTTCCCTTTTCACGTAGTCGCCCAGAAACCGGTCTGTCGCCCAGAGTATTTTTTCACCTCTGCCATGCAAATGTTGAACAAGCTTCAGAGCAATCGATGAGGTAACAACCCAATCTGCCCTGGCCTTAACCGCGGCACTTGTATTGGCATAAACGACTACTGTTCGGTCAGGATGTTGATCGCAAAACTGATTAAACTCAAGGCTTGGGCAACCCAGGTCTAGCGAACAGTTCGCCTCATCTTCGAGCATGAATACACGTTTTTCAGGAGACAGTATTTTTGCCGTTTCACCCATAAAGCGGACGCCGGCAACTATTATGGTGGAAGCCTTGTGTTCATAAATAAAACGGGCCATTTCAAGAGAATCTGCAACACAGCCTCCAGTACTGTCTGCCAAATCCTGAATTTCTTCGTCAACATAATAATGCGCTACAAGTACGGCATTTTGGGCGGCCAACAATTCTCGGATGCGATTATACAACCCATTATGATCGCTCTGAGGGTCAGTAGCATGCGTTGTTGCGCGCGCAGTAGCCGCAACAACCAGAATATCCTCTGACAGGCTTTGTGGAAACTGATTAGAAATTGTCATATCAACTGCCTTTAATCGTGCTGAATATCAACTATTTAAACCTGATCTAATATGGTGTTGATGCAAATAATTTATGGTGTTGATGCAAATAATTGCAATATGACCATCGCAATGGTCTTGATAGACGGATTTTACACGGTTCTTGGCATACTGATTGAGATAGAATAATGACTTTCAATTTTCTCTTTATTTTTCCGAATTAATATGCACTGGATTCTTCTCTCAATTGTAGCCGTGTTGCTCATCGCAATGGCGGGACGTTACCCCCGAGTAGCATTTTCCTTGCTAGCTATACTTATAGCCGGTGCAGCAGGGCTTTACCATTTAGTTGATGAAGAATTAGTTGGTATGAAACAGATCGATATAACAGATGTTGGTATAACCGACATTAAGTTGAATTCATATTATGCTGATGGGTTTCGTATTAGCGGCAACATTCGCAATCAGTCCGTTAGTCAAGATGTAAGTGAGGTGGATTTACATTTTTCAGTGCTCGATTGTCCCGAAGCAAGTGTCGTGGTTAGCGAATCAGAGTGTAACCTCATAACCGAATTAACCCGTAAAGTCCGCATTCACGTGCCTTTTAGTGAAACTACAAAATTCGAAACGACCATTCAACCTGGCGAATTAAAAATAACTGGCGAGCGGCGTTGGAAATTCAAGATTGTTGGCGTTACGGGTCGCACACCTCTAAGATAATTATTATGGCTGGATTTATTCGAAAGCTCAAACAAAGTTGGCGACGCAAAAGATTATCCTTACACGATATTAACGAAGCCCGTTCAGTAGAACAATTGACTGTCGGCAGTGGAGGTGGCGCCTGGGTGGTAAGCCCCAAATCACTTGGTGAGGATAGTATTGTTTATTCATTTGGTGCCGGAACTGATATTAGCTTCGATCTCGAAATGCAGGCCAAATTTAATTGCCACGTACATATTTTTGATCCCACTCCACGCTCGGTACAATGGATTGGTCAGCAATCATTGCCGGAACGAATATGGTTTCATCCCTGTGGTATAGGTAATCAGGATGGCTCAATAGTGTTCTTCCCACCAAAACGAAAGACATCGTCGCACTTTTCCCCGGTACCTCGTTACAGAAATTCCACTGATCGTGCAGGTGTGGAAGCACCCGTGAAGCGATTGGGTTCCTTTCTAACGGAGTTAGATCACGATCGAATTGATGTTCTAAAAATTGATATCGAAGGCGGGGAGTACGATATTCTTGAAGATGTTCTATCTACCAATGTAGAGATTGATCAGCTTCTACTTGAGTTTCATCATGCCTACTCGACAATTCCTCTACGTCGGACAATAGAGGCAGTCAAACGTATACAGCTTGCAGGCTTTGAGTTGTTTCACTTAAGCCAGCGAACATATGAAATGTCTTTCATACATCGCAGGGTGACAATCTAGTGATTAAGAGGCTCACTAAAGGTCGACTACTGTTTTTGCTGCTAATTGCCCTGGTCGCCAACGCGTCTGCAGACCTACCCACACGACTAAGCCCATTAATGGACGCCCCAGAATTGCAATTGCTGGACATGGGTGGTCAGACCGTAAGTCTGAGCGAATTGTCAGGAAAAGTTGTTTTAATTAATTTTTGGGCAACATGGTGTCCGCCTTGTTTGAAAGAATTGCCGTCGATGCAACGTCTTTGGGAAAGTTTTGAGGGTCAACCATTTCGCCTGCTGGCAGTTAATGTTGGTGAGGGACATGATGATATTTTCGCCTTTACAGGTACTTTCGAAACTGAATTGACATTCCAGTTTCTATTGGATGAGAGTATGGCTGTTACCAGAAGATGGCCAATTACGGCTCTGCCAACAACATTTATTGTCAACAAACAGGGGCAGATCGTATCCAAAGTTCTCGGTGAAAAAGACTGGGGGAACAAAGATGTAGCCCAGCAGATTAGGGATCTAATTGATCAGTAATTTTTGAACAAAAAAAAGGACAGGTTTAACTGTCCTTTTTAGCATTGTCAGAGAAAATGCATTAACGTTTTTTAGCCACTTTTTTCTTTGATACTTTCTTAGTAGCTTTTTTCTTTGACGCTTTCTTAGTAACTTTCTTAGCTACTTTTTTAGCCACTTTTTTCTTTGATGCTTTCTTAGTAACCTTCTTGGCTACTTTTTTAGCCACTTTTTTCTTTGATGCCTTCTTAGTAACTTTTTTGGCTACCTTTTTAGCCACTTTTTTGGCTACCTTCTTGGTTGCCTTTTTCTTACTAGCGGCCTTCTTCTTGGTCGCTTTCTTAGCTACTTTCTTTGCTGCAGATTTTTTACGCGCTGCCATGTTTAATCTCCACTATGATACTAATCGAGTTGTAATACTAGCCAGTCTTACCCTAAGGTTGGCGGAACTATAAATGTACGATAAAAATTGTCAAGCTTTTCGCTTAATATTTAGCCTTTTCAACGGAATTAATTGTCTTATAGCTAGCATTTCATACTAATCGGACAAGTTTGAACATTCTTTAAAGACAAATATCTAAATAAATTACTATTCACCAATAGAGAATTTCGTTAAGCATTATTCAGATAAGGTTCTAGTATCTCTAATGATCGATTCAGCGAACCTTGATTATCACGAATCATTTGTAAGCCGTTTTCACCGCATTGATAACGATACTCTGAATTATTTATTAGCTGATGTATCACACTAATAAGTTCAACCTCATCTTTAACTTTTATACCCGCTTGCCTTTGTATCGCAATCTGACTTATCTCTTCAAAGTTATGCATATGTGGTCCAAAGATTACTGGTTTACCTAACGCACATGGCTCAAGAATATTATGCCCACCGATAGGTACAAGACTTCCACCAACAAATGCGATATCTCCAGCAGCATAAAATACTGGAAGCTCGCCCATAGTATCACCGAGAAAAACATCAATATTGCCGGGCAACATGCCATTGTGTTTACTTCGACGAACAAAGTTAAGTTGACTGCGTCGTATCAATCTACTGACATTATCGAATCTTTCAGGATGTCGAGGAACCAGGACCAACAGCAATTCGGGATGTTTGACTTTAAGAGATTGGTAAGACTTGAGAATCAATTCCTCTTCTTTTTCGTGAGTACTCCCAACCACCCAGATTGTTCGATCTGTACCCCACTCGCGTCGAATAACTTCCGCAACTTCTTTTAGGCTCGCCGGTAAATTTACCTCGAACTTGATATTGCCGGCGATATAAACATTGTCAGGTTGTTTTCCTAATAGCGCCGCGACTCTTGTACCGTCTGCAGCAGTCTGAACAATATAACCAGTAACTTTCTTGAAGATTGATCTTGAAAAGGGTTTAAGCGTTGCGTAGCTCTTATAGGAGCGAGCGGACAGCCTCAGATTGGCAATAAAAAGCGGAATTTTTCTTCGTCGGCAATGGGTAATAAAATTTGGCCAGATCTCTGTTTCCATCATGATGGCCAGAGCGGGTCGAGTGTGGTTTAAAAATCGGCGTACTGCACCTGGATAATCATAGGGTAGATAAAGATGGTGGACATTTGGCCCCATCGCAACGCGAGCCTGATCGGCCCCAGTTGGCGTCATAGTGGTCACAAGCACCCTTTTATGCGGATATTTTTGTGCTAGAGTTTTTGCCAATGGCCCTGCTGCATTTACTTCACCAACAGATACTGCATGGATCCAGATATCAAATCTTTCGGATGGCTCTGAATAACGACCAAAGCGTTCGCCGGTTCGTCTCAGATAAGCTGGGTTTTTTAAACCTCGCACGAACAGTCGAACCAAAATTACTGGCAGCATCAGATAAATAATCAGGATATAAAGGTATCGCACTATGGTGTAGTCCGTTGGCAGCGTTTAAAGGTTGAGCCAATTTTGAGGAGGTAAAAATCTTTCGTAAAGTTCCATTTCTGCAGAACCTTTTTGTGGCTGCCAATTGTAGCGCCACTTTACCAGCGGTGGCATCGACATGAGAATAGATTCAGTTCGCCCCCCGGATTGCAATCCAAACAACGTGCCTCGATCGTATACCAGATTAAACTCAACGTATCTTCCTCGTCGGTAGCACTGAAAGTCACGTTGCTGGTCTGTATAAGGGTGATCTTTGCGTTTCTTGACAATAGGTAGGTAGGCTCTCAGATAGGCATCTCCTATACTTTTTACGAAGGCAAAGCACTGCTCAAAGTCTGGTTGATCAAGATCATCGAAGAAAATGCCGCCAACGCCACGGGCTTCATTACGGTGTTTTATAAAAAAGTATTCGTCGCACCACTTTTTGTATTTTTCATAAAGATCAGAACCAAACGGATGGCAAGCATCCCGTGCGGTGGTGTGCCAATGCACGGCATCTTCGTGAAAGCCATAGTATGGTGTTAGATCAAAGCCTCCACCGAACCACCACCTTGGGCGACTGCCTTCAGGGTCTGCTATGAAATAACGTACATTCATATGCGACGTGGGCACAAAGGGATTGAGGGGATGGATAACCAGAGAAACGCCAGTTGCCTCAAAGGGTTTGCCTGCCAGGTCTGGTCTACCGGCACTGGCTGAGTTTGGCAGTGCATTGCCCCTGACATGAGAGAAGTTAACGCCACCCTGTTCAATCACCGTGCCATCGCTAATAACCCGGCTGCGTCCGCCGCCGCCATTATCATGTTGCCACTTTTCTTCGAGGAAATCCTGGCTGCCGTCACAGGTGGACAGCGCGGAACAGATTTCATCCTGTAATGACCTGAAATAATCGATAACTGAATGGGTATCTAGGCTTTGGGACATGATGCGAGAGCCAACAATGGTTGTAACTAGTTTGCGCGCAGAATAGTACCAGTTCGCGCGTCCTTAATCTGGCTGGGCTTAGGGTTTCCGTCAATTGCACCTACAACTACCATCTCAAGTTTATCCGGAAAATAGCGTATTACCTGACTACGTGTTTTTGCGGACGGTCGGCCATGGGGATTCGCACTGGTTGATACTATTGCTCCGGCAAAATTTCGGCACAGGCGTTGAATAGTGCGATTAGCGCTAATTCTAACTGCAACGCAATCGCGCCCGCCGGTAATCCAGTAGGGTGTTCGCTTTGATGCCGGTAACAGCCAGGTAAATGGCCCTGGCCAGCTTTGCAAAGGTTCTTCCAGCATGTCCATGGCCTCGGCAGACAGATAGGGCTTAATGTGACCTATATGGGCACCGACCAGAAGCAATCCCTGACTCAATGAGCGACGCTTCAACCTGATAATGGATACAGCGGCACGTCTATGCATGGGATTGCAGCCAAGGCCATAACAAGACTCAGTCGGATAGCCAATAACGCCACCCTGTCTGAGAGTGCGGGCTGCTACTCTGAAAATATGCGACGACATGGTCTATTTGGGTGGTCTAGTCTGATTAGACTTTTCTCTGCTTATTGCCCGGTGCCCGATATCGTTGCGATAATAGGCGTTGCTAAAATCGATGTGATCGCAACCGGCGTAAGCGTTTGCCTGGGCTTCGGTAACAGTAGTTCCTAATGCAGTTACACAAAGCACCCTGCCACCGCTGGTTAACAGTTCGTTGCCTTGCACTCGAGTTCCGGCGTGGAAAACTTTTCGACTGTCACTGTTAGCCTGCTCAATGCCCTGTATGGCTTCGCCGCTGCTATAGTTACTCGGATAGCCGCCTGCAACCATTACCACGCCCAGACTGGCTCTGGAGTCCCATTCGCTTGATATTTCGCTCAAACAGTGATTCAGTGCGGCTTCTATAAGATCAACGAGATCCGATTGGAGTCGCAGTAGGATTGGCTGGGTTTCTGGATCTCCAAATCGGCAATTGTATTCAAGTACTTTAGGAGTACCCTTCGAGTCAATCATCACACCGGCATAGAGAAAGCCATGGTAGTCGATGCCCTCCTGTTTGAGTCCGGCAATTGTTGGATGAATAATTTGCTGCATAATCCGTTCATGCATAGCCTCATCAACAACCGGTGCTGGCGAATAGGCGCCCATGCCACCGGTGTTCGGTCCGGTGTCTCCATCATCGCGCGCCTTATGATCCTGAGAGGATGCCATAGGCAATACTTCATTGCCTCCCGCAATACAGATGAAACTGGCTTCTTCGCCGTGCAGGAATTCTTCCACGACAATTTTCGCTCCGGCGTCACCAAAGCGGTTTTCCTGTAGCATTTCCCGGGCAGCATTCTCCGCTGCAGAAATACTGTCTGCAAGTACCACGCCTTTGCCGGCCGCAAGACCATCTGCCTTTATAACAATAGGCGCTCCCTGTTTGCGTATATAGGCGAGTGCATCGTCGAGGTCCGAAAAGTCTCTGTAGGCAGCGGTGGGGATCGAGTATTTTTCTAGAAAGGCTTTAGTGAATGCTTTGGAACCCTCCAATTGAGCGCCATATTTATCAGGTCCAAAGCAGCGCTTTCCTGCTGCGTTGAAACAATCAACAATGCCCGCCACCAACGGCGCCTCAGGACCAATAATCGTCAGATCGATCTGGTTATCTATAGCAAATACCAGTAAGCCATCAATATCTTCTGCGTCAATCTGCACATTTATAACGCCAGGCTCGATCGCAGTGCCAGCATTTCCTGGCGCGACAAAAACGGTTCTAACCTTTGGCGACTGCGCTACCTTCCAGGCCAATGCATGTTCACGACCACCACCTCCAACAACAAGAACTTTCATAATCAGTGCCTGAAGTGTCGCATGCCGGTGAATACCATAGTCATGCCATGTTCGTCTGCCGCAGCAATGACCTCTTCATCACGCATTGATCCACCTGGTTCTATAACAGCACTGATGCCCGCTTTGGCTGCGGCATCAATTCCGTCTCGAAATGGAAAGAATGCATCAGACGCCATGACTGATCCTGATACTTCTAGATTTTCATCGGCGGCTTTGAGACCAGCAACTTTTGCTGAGTAAACTCGACTCATTTGTCCTGCACCAACACCGATTGTGCGTTGGTCGCGGGCATAAACGATGGCATTGGATTTAACGTACTTTGCAACAGTCCATGCAAATAGTAAATCTTTCAATTGTTGTTCAGTGGGTGCGATTTTTGTCACAACTTGAAGGTCATCGATACTGACACTACCTGTATCAGTGTTTTGCAGTAACAGGCCGCCACTGACACGTTTCAGATAAGGATAACCCTTTTCGTAAAGGCGCCCAGCGCCGCCTTCGAGTACTCTAATATTATCTTTCTGAGCTAAAATTTCTCGAGCTTCTGGTGCAACAAGAGGAGCAATTATCACTTCAACGAACTGACGTTCAACAATGCTTCGGGCCGTAGCCGCATTAAGCTCACGATTAAATGCAATTATGCCGCCAAAAGCAGAAGTGGGATCGGTTTCAAATGCCCGATTGTAGGCCGTTGAAATATCCTCTGCTACAGCGACACCACAGGGATTAGCATGTTTGACAATCACACATGCCGGTTCCTGAAATGCCTTAACACATTCCAGTGCAGCGTCTGTATCGGCAACATTATTGTAAGACATGGCCTTGCCTTGTAACTGACGGCTTGCGGCCAGGCTGCCAGATTCACAAAAATTGTCACGATAAAATGCGGCACCCTGATGTGGGTTTTCACCATAGCGCATAACAGCCAGACGTTGAAACTGCAGGTTAAGAATGCCGGGATAGGACGAATGTTGACCATCTTCTTCAATGCTACTGAGAAAATTCGATATCACGCCATCGTAGCGAGCAGTGTGCGCAAAAACCTTAAATGCCAAGGTCCGCCGGGTAGCAAGTGTGGTGCCACCATTTGACTCAAGCTCAGCAAGCACATTTGTATAGTCCTGACTATCGGTGATAACGGTAACCGACGCATGATTCTTGGCGGCTGCCCGAAGCAACGTTGGTCCGCCAATATCGATATTTTCTATAGCATCTTCAAAGGTTACGTCAGCTTTGCTAATGGTGGCCTCAAAGGGATAGAGATTAACCACCACAAGATCTATGGGCGGAATGTCGTTATCTAACATTTGAGCTTCATCGGTTCCACGCCGACCCAAAATGCCTCCATGGATGCGCGGGTGTAATGTTTTCACTCGGCCATCCATCATTTCCGGAAAGCCGGTGTAGTCGGATACTTCGGTCACTTCAATGGAATTTTCAGACAGCAGTTTGGCTGTGCCTCCCGTGGAGAGAATTTCAACGCCAAGTCGATTCAGTTGAGTGGCGAACTCAAGAATACCGAATTTGTCGGATACGCTAATTAGAGCGCGACGAATAGAGATAGTTTCAGTGCTCATGTCACTTCCAGAAAATTGCAGAAAATGGGCTTAATCGAGGCCGTGGGCCTTAAGTTTTTTACGCAGTGTGTTTCGATTGATACCGAGATAGCGGGCAGCTCGGCACTGGTTGCTTTGCGCATATTGCATTGCAGCCTGTAACAAGGGGCGCTCAACCTCATTCAAAACCAGACTATAGAGGTTCGCTGGTTCTTCCCCACGCAACGCAACAAAGTAATGCTTGAGGGCATTATCTACACATTGTGATAGTGGGACAGGTGGTTCGTCGCTCATGCGGCCTTGATTATCTCGTGGTCGATTTGCAGGTATGGCAGACTATGTGAGTCAGGCCGGTTTGAAGTGCTGCCCAGCGATCTGAAAAGGTTGTCGATGGCAGACAGTTGTGACTGGGAGTCTGCTGTCCGAAGCAATGCATTTCGCTGGTCACGATCCAGATTAAAGGGTGCAAGTTGCCAGGCGATATGTTTGCGTGCCATACGAAGTCCAATGTTTTCACCATAAAAATGATGAATGTCCTGAGCTAGCCTTGCGAGGATAGCATGTTTTTGCTGTAAATCAGGTGCTGCGGGTAGTTTTCCAGTGGTTAAACCCTCAGCAATCATACCGGGTAGCCAGGGAGCTTGTTGTGCCGCCCGACCAATCATAATGCCGTCAGCACCACTTTCTTCCAGCAGCTTTTTAGCAGTGTCGAGACTATCGATATCGCCATTCGCAATGACTGGTATAGAGACCTGTTTCTTGACCTCAACAAGTGTTTGGTGTTCAGCCTGACCCTTGTAAAAGTCACAGCGGGTGCGCCCATGTAATGTGAATGCAGCTATGCCGGATTGTTCAGCTATGCAGGCAATATTTAATGCGTTACGGGTGTCGATGTCCCACCCGGTACGGGTTTTCAAGGTTACGGGTACAGTCACGGCCTCTACCACTGCCTGTAGAATTTCCTGCACTAAACCCTCGTCACGTAGTAGTGCTGAACCGGCCAGACGGTTACAAACTTTCTTCGCCGGACATCCCATGTTGATGTCGATAATATCGGCTCCTTGTTGCACATTGAAAACCGCAGCGTCAGCCATTTCCTGCGGATCATATCCGGCAATTTGTACATGAGCCGGTGCATATTCCTGTAGATGGCAGCGTTTCAGTTTTGATTTACGGGTGTGCAAAAACTCAGGACGGGCACTGGTCATTTCCGATATGGCATGGCCGGCACCTAATAATCTACATAGTCGACGAAATGGCAGATCGGTTATGCCTGCCATTGGCGCTAGAAAAACCCTGTTGTCGAATGTATAGGGGCCGATATTGAACACTACTGACCTACCAGGATGGTTTCAAACCCTACCGCGCTCTCGTTGGGATGAGCAAGATTCAGCGTGGCTATAGAAAGAATGCCTGGGTCGAGCATCAGTGAATTTTCTTTACCAGGTGCATAATCGCTGGTTAGATAGGTTCTGCGGCCGACGATGCGGCCCTCTTTGTCGGTCAGGGTTAGCTGCAGAGGGGGGTAGGGCTGAGCAAACGCAGCTTTGTTGATCAAATTGACTTTTATAGTCAGTGCACCAGGCACGTTAGAATGAAGATCAACACGAGTGCGAGCGATATTGATTTGACTGGTATCAGTACGAGCCGGTGGTTCGCAACCTGCGAATTCACAAAACAGGCTGATAAAAGGCCGTGTGCTGGGAATAGCGAATAATTCGTTAACTAGGCTAAAGCGTATCTGACCTAATAATAGAACAAGCGCAAGTAACATGGCTGTGGCCCATAACATTTGTGAACCCGATGAAGGTTGATCTGCCATATTATCCCAGTGAACCGGTACGGTTTGTGGTTCCGTTTCCTGTTTATGGGTTGCGGAGACTGTATTAGTCGAGAGTGGTGTGCGTAACAATACTTTGGCTTTACGTCCAATAGCTGCTCGCCCGGCCTGTAGATCCAGACTAGATTTGGGAGGGTAATTAGTGAGTATTCGGTCTTCACGATCGACACGAAGGTCGCTATGTCTAGTGCCTGGATTCAATTGCGGTTCAATTCGATGCGGGTGACTGGATAGCGGTTGGTCGATCTCAGGCTCCGACAGTGGAACTCGCTCAATTTCTGGCTGGTAAGGGATTTCCAACGGCGTAGGGGATGGCTCGGTGGGTTCTTCAACCGGATCCAGGTCAAGAGCCTCATCCAGTCTGAGGGTTCGCTGAATATCTTCGTCCGACATGCTATTTGCTATGTCTTCGAGGGATTTGTTAGGAACACTACCGAGAATTACAGAATCATCGTCATCTTCTGGCAAAGAGAAAAAGTCATCTGCTAATGCGTCGTTTGACGACTGAATGATTTCTTCTTCCAAATCAATGTTGGGCGAAAAATTTCCGTCTTCTATTTCATCTTCCGAATCAGATGCAGAGGGGTCAGGTGATGGAGATTGATAGTCGATAGCAGGTGTCGATTCTGTTTGTGTTTCGACTTGCTGTGTTATCACCTGCTCGGTCAATTCCGCGGAATTTTCCGAAGCGACCGGCTTTTGCCCAAATTCCGCGTTGTCTAAAAGATTCCAGGTGGCGTTGAATACATTTTCACAATCCCCACAGCGCACCAAACCTTCTTTCACGGCGATGATGTCTTCGGTTACGTAAAATATAGTTTTACACTTTGGGCATTGTGTATTCATGGTCTGGCAGTGCCATTGAGCAAGCACCAATCTTCGCGAAGGGTTAATTCAAATTTAAATCGGGGGTACGCCGCGCGTACCCGATCAGCCTGATGGGCAAGTATACCCGAGAGTAGTAGTTGTCCGTTGGGCTTGACGAGTGATGAAATATCTGCGGCGAGATCAATGAGGGCATCCGCCAGGATGTTGGCAAGCACCAGATCACAGGTGCCATTACTATCTGTCAGATGGATCCGCGAAGAAGCCGGTTGGCAAGTCTCAACAATATGACTGACATGGTTGATTTCCGCGTTACTGACTGTGGCCTGTAAGGCAAGCGGATCGATGTCATTTGCAATCACCTGCCTTGCGCCGCATAAAGCCGCGGCAATGGCGAGTATCCCGGAGCCGCAACCATAATCAACAATCCTCGAATCTCTTAGAGGCAGACTGGCTATCAATTGCAGACACATAGAAGTGGTGGCGTGGCTGCCGGTGCCAAAAGCAAGACCAGGGTCCAGTATCAAATTCATGGCCTGGTTGTCAGGTGGATTACACCAGCTTGGGCAAATCCACAAATTCTGGCCGACCTGGAAGGGCTGGAATCGCTCCAGCCAAACGCGTTCCCAATCTTGATCATCAAAGCGTTCGATTTCAAGATTATTCACATATTGCGGAAAAATATGCTGTATTTCCTGCACGACACTTTCAACATTAAATTGTCCGTCAAACAACGCGCAAATTCGTGTCGACTGCCAGTTTCTCAAAGTTGGCGCGGCGAGATCAAAATGATCTTCACCAGCAGATTGGCTGGTTGTTAGTGAAAGAGCACCAAGGGTTTCCAGTAAATCACTGGCAGCGTCGATCAATTCACCAGGTAATTCAAGGCGGAGTTGTTGCCAGCTTTGAACGGGCTGAGACAAAAATATGCCCCGACTTTAGAGTGGTCGTTCCAGCAAGTGCTCCAGATAGTGAATATTCTGGGCGCTCTGGCGGAATGCCGGATCATTTATTAACCGTTGCTGTAACGGTATATTGGTTCGAATACCATCAATAACCATTTCCTGCAACGCACCATGCATACGCTGGAGTGCTTCCTCTCGAGTGGTGCCGAAGGAAATTACCTTGGCAATCATCGAGTCGTAGTAGGGAGGCACGACATAGTTGTTGAATATATGCGAGTCAACTCTAATGCCAGGACCGCCAGGTTGATGGTATTGGGTTATTTTGCCTGGAGAAGGCATAAATGTTTGGGCATCTTCCGCATTAATTCGACACTCAACAGCATGACCGAAGAGTTTGATGTCTTCCTGTTGATAGCCAAGCTTGAGCCCAGCTGCAATACGAATCTGTTCCTTAACTATGTCTACATTGGAGACCATTTCAGTAACTGGATGTTCAACCTGAACTCTGGTGTTCATTTCTATGAAATAAAACTCGCCTCTCTCATAGAGGAATTCAAATGTTCCGGCGCCACGGTAGCCTATAACGCGACAGGCTTCGGCGCAACGAGCACCTATTCTGCTGCGCTGCTCATCGGTAATGCCTGGTGCGGGTGCCTCTTCAATAACCTTTTGATGCTTGCGTTGCATGGAGCAGTCGCGATCGCCTAGATGAATAGCGCTGCCATGGGTGTCGGCAAGAACCTGATATTCCACATGACGTGGCGTCTCAAGAAATTTCTCCATGTAGAGAACATCGTTATTGAATGCAGCGCGTGCCTCACTCTTGGTTAGTCGCACAGCATTCAAAAGGGCCGCCTCGGTATGCACTACTCGCATGCCTTTACCACCACCACCACCGGTAGCCTTGATGATTACTGGATAGCCAATATGTGCGGCAGTCGCCAGAATCTCGTCATTATTATCTGTTAACGGACCGTCCGAACCTGGCACACAGGGCACGCCTGCTTTTTTCATAGCGGCTATGGCGGAGATTTTATCTCCCATGATGCGGATGGTATCTGCAGTCGGGCCAACAAAAACGAATCCGCTTTGTTCTACTCGTTCCGCAAAATCGGCATTTTCAGCCAAAAAACCATAACCGGGATGAATAGCGCTGGCATCTGTGACTTCTGCTGCTGCAATTACTGCAGGGATATTTAGATAGCTTTCACTGGCAGGTGCCGGCCCTATGCAAACAGATTCGTCCGCCAGTCGTACATATTTCGCATCTCGGTCTGCCTCTGAATGCAGAGCTACCGTGCGAATACCCAGTTCTCGACAGGCGCGAAGAATGCGTAGTGCTATTTCGCCTCGATTGGCGATGACAAGTTTATCGAACATGGATCTATTCAATAATGAACAAGGTTTCGCCGTATTCCACGGGGTCACCGGTGTTCTTGAGAATCTTTTTGATGGTGCCGGATTTATCAGCCTCAATTTGATTGAAAATTTTCATCGCCTCGATGATGCAAAGTGTTTCACCAGCACTGACTTCGGAACCCACCGAGACAAAAGCGGCCTCATCAGGGGAGGAACTTGCATAATAAGTGCCAACCATGGGTGAGGTTACTTTGTGACCGGATATTTGTGGCTCCGATGGTGCCGGTACATCGCTGGAAGCAGCTTCTGGCAGCGCTACCGGTTGAGCTGCATATGGCATCGCTGGTGGCGCTGCATATACTGGTCCAGATGATAAACGGCTGAGTCTAATGGATTCTTCCCCTTCAGAAATCTCTATCTCTGAAAGTTGGGATTCTTCCAGAAGCTCAATGAGTTTTTTTACTTTACGGATATCCATGAGTGTTCATAAATCAACGGGTTGCAGCACTCTAATTATTATTTAGTGCCGGATAATTGCTGTTGGAATCACTAGGCAATGTTCGATAAGCCTATTTGTACGGGCTTATAACCGAAAATGTGTCCAAATCTAGAGTTATCTGAAATGTTAGGTTGGGCCGGAAATTATAATCCATTTCGAAGATATTAGACACCAATTCAGCGAAATTCCTGAAAATTAGCGTGAAAAGAAATCAAAAACCCAGTTTCTAAAAATTATTTAAAACAGGCAAATATCGCGAATTTAAATTGTATTTCAGTAAAGCGCCGATTTTATTTGCAGCGCCGGGTTGGCGCAATTACAATCCGCGTCTTGACCAATACCCTATTTCAAGCAAAATCTGACCCCGGAGAATAGTAATGAAGCTTTTTCAAAGCATTCCTTTAACCATAGTCGCTGGTGTGGTGCTGGCGATCCTGCTCGTGCTCGCCCTGGGCCCAACTGGTTACAACGCCCTGGAAATGGTAGTTTGGCTCCACGTAATAATGGGTGTCACCTGGATCGGCCTACTATATTATTTCAATTTGGTGCAGGTGCCAGCGGTAAACGAGGCGGTCGCCGACGGTGACCCAGGCCCAGCCGCGATTAATAAGTATGTTGCTCCTCGTGCTTTACATCTTTTCCGTTGGTCTGCCGTTCTGACCTGGTTAACGGGTGCCGCTGCGTTGGAGACTCTGCATGGTGGCGATGGCTCCGGCATTGTTGCTGCGTTTACATTTTCCGATAACATGGCTTCAATTGGCGTAGGCGCCTGGCTTGGCACCATCATGCTGTTTAATGTTTGGGTGCTGATTTGGCCAAACCAGAAAAAACTTCTGGGTATGGTTCAGGCAAGTGACGAAGAGAAAGCTGCTGCTAAGAAAACAGCGCTGATTGCCTCACGAGCTAATACTATGTTGTCCATCCCAATGTTGATGTCAATGACCATGTATGCTCACGGTCTACCATTTTAGATCGTTTAATCCGACATTCTAAAAAAAGCGGGGCTTTCGGCCCCGCTTTTTTATGGGTCGATTATTGGAAAGCCAGGTTTCTGGAATTTAGGATGAATTAAGCATGGCTGCATAAATATTTACTGATAATACTAACTTATAGCGAATTAGACTTTTTGCCGAACGCTATGATACAACGGCAAGCCCGGCATTCGGCACTATCCCCATAATGGAAATATTCCCATGAGTAACTACGAGTTTCTAAAGTCCTTGCTATCGACCATCCCGGAAGATGTGAGATACATATCTATATACGGGTATGTTGCTCTAATTATTATCTCCATCGTAGCTGCACTACTGATTGCCCATTTATATCTGGTCTTTTTTGATTCAAACTCAACCGGTTCGCGGATCCACCGCGCTTTCCCGCTGATTGGCCCAGCCGTTACGACAATATTTCTGACAGTGCAGTTTTCGCTACCACTCTCGCTTGGTTTATTAGGTGCTTTATCCATCGTGCGATTCCGTACTCCTATAAAGGAGCCTGAGGAAATAGGATTTATTCTGTTAGTAATAGCTTGTTCAATTTCTATCGCGACCTATAACGTAGCCTTCGCTGCATTACTCTATTTGATTGTTTTCGCTGCACTGTTTTTATTGCGAAAATTTCCGGGTTTAATTGCACTGGGATCTAACGCGGCTATATTGAATATATTAATCACCGAACCTGGTGAAAGTTCCATGGCGACCCTCGATAAAATTACCGACAAATTGAATCAGAATAACATTCTACATACCGTCTCCAGTATTCATAGTGATGGTGCTAAAACTAATGTTTCCATTTTACTTAAGAAGTTTAAGCCGGGTCGTTTTGAGATTATCAAGTCACTGACTGCGGAATTTCGCGACTTAAAAATTGATTACTATAACAAGTGACAGAGGTCGTTAGTCCGGGTTAACTCTCGATGTCGTGGAAGTGGCGTATTGCGTTAGTAGCTCTGATCATTTTTATTTTGGTTGTCGATCAGGGTTATTTCGAACGCAAACGAGAGAATTTTTCTGGTGGTTTCATAAGTGAGTCTTTTATTCGTAAAGGCGT
The DNA here is from genome assembly GCA_047615875.1 of Parasphingorhabdus sp. Taxonomy (GTDB): domain Bacteria; phylum Pseudomonadota; class Gammaproteobacteria; order Arenicellales; family CAJQKF01; genus JBLHGU01. The sequence goes on along the minus strand of JBLHGU010000028.1, from coordinate 3,399 downwards.
GCTTGGCAAACTACTTATGCAAAATGGATTCCTTGAGATTAAACCGCAAGACAAATCTTTTGCGGCTGAAAATCTGTGCGCAAGCGACAACGAACTAAGTGGTTTTGACTATCACGATAGTGTCAGATTACGCATTTATCTGAAAACCCCTGTTGAAGAGCTGCTCACTGTAAGAATTAGCCCAGTTCTACAGAATAATATTGAATCCGATGATCAGGAAATTATTGTCCCCGTTGGGCCGAACCGTGATCATTATGCGGTGAATTTTAGAATTGGCCCAGATAAGCCGTTTAAAATTGTGTTATATGCTCCCGAAGGACCCGGCATAAAAATAGGTTCGGTAATTATCGATGGTAGATACGGTAGGAGTTATACCATTGTTCATAAGCGTAAATTACTTAAGGGGCGTGTTAGTAATCGCGCAAATCCGCAAATGGATATTGCTGCTGATGCTCCTGAGCGCTGGCTAAAACAGTTGCGCATCGGTAAACCGATTCCGGAGATGGTTTTTGAGTTATCTGACGGATTGCCTGGGCGATTATTGTCCGGGGGTTTTCCAGGCAAAAAGAATCACGGACATTGTTCTTACGGTGCTCGTCGCCAGCCTCGAGCGACGGAGAAAAAGCTGCTTCCCCGAGTAGATATAGTTGTAGATGAAGACAAGTGGTCTGGTCCTCGCGGTGTGTTGTCGAATCGACTTAGGGCCCGTGGTAGAGCCTGGGAGCTTCCTGCTCGGATGATTGTAAATCAGGGTGAAGTTAGCTTGAATCAAATTGTCGGCTTAAGGTTTCACGGAGGGGTCAGCGTTAGAGTTACCGGTGCAGCGGATAGCTATCGAGTCTACTCGCGCAAGGCATACGGAAAAAACTGGATTGATCATCGTGCATTTAGTGATGTTGATCGGGGTGTCGACTACAAGACGCTAATTTTCAAAACCACGAAACAGGCAAATTTCCCAAAGCGACGACAGGACTTCAATCCGTTTAACCATGCTTTGGCGTTGGATATAGCCGATCGAATAGGTGCTCTGGTACCTGACCACTTTCTGGTGGATCTTTATTTGAATGGTAAATCACAAGGTGTCTATCTTGGTTTAGAGCAGCTTTCGGATAAATCAGTCAAGAGTTGGTTAAAGCACGATAAATTTGAGACTTATACCTATCGAAACGAAAACACAGAGTCACAAAAAGATTTGCTGGACAACCTGGTCAGTCGTATTCGACATTTTAAAGGTGAGCAAGCGCTTATTGAGCTGGAGAAAATCTACGATCTACCTGACATTATGAATTCTGTTTTGTTGACTGCTTATATTGCAAATTTTGATTTCTGTCAGGGCATGGAGATTTTCACTGACATTGAAAATGAAAATAGTGATTACAAAGTGACCACAATAAACTGGGATCTAGATTATGCGTTTTTGTTTGAACAAGATCGCAAATTACATATCCGCGGAGACCATATAGGATTTCCGACGATTGATCCTTCTTTCAAGAAAAAATTTCACGATTGTTCCAGAGCGCGAATATATTCCTGGGTTTATGGTCAGTCGCCACGCTTCAGAAAATTATTTCGAAAACATGTTGAGGATGCGTTAAAAACAAGTTTAAGCCCAGTCAGCATCGCCGAGATGTTGAAATATTATAGGTCGGTAAATGTCGAGTACCTGGATAATCGCTATACTTCCGCGATAGAAGATTTGCAAAAGTATGCGCAAACTCGTCCTGCGAAATTACTACTTGAGCTGGATCAAATGGAGTCGAACTTCAACTAGAACGTTGATGTAAGTTGGAGGTCTGCGGGTGAATCATGCATGTGCGAGATCTATTGCTGGTAGTCAAATAGTTCACTAAAGCAAAGATAGTATTTGGAAAATGCATCTTTACGAATATTGATGCAAGACAACGGCTGGAGACTTTGAGGCAAAACATCTGAGGTGCCCTTTGCTTCAATTACGGACCTGTCCAGGTGGACTACACGAGATTCAGTGCCCGGTTGCCATGCATGAATATCAGTATCCAGTGCAACTCTGGTACCTGAAAAGGCTTCAATGAATCGATGTCGTGTGTATCTGACTAAAACCAGTGGTTTTAGATTTAGCCCGCTCAAATGATGTGATTGCTTTAAAAGTTGTTGCTCGATCAGATTGCCAATAGTTCCGTCCGATACCATCTTTTCTACCTGGCTGCCATTGCATTCGATTGGCCATCGACTTTTTTGACGTGTACTGCCTATTTTGTTTTTCAACTCAAGATGGCAGGTGCTGGTTTGCTCAGGGTTTTGCGGATTGGTGTACCAGCGTAAACGCAGTTTGGTTTTCAAATAGTCGCTTGCCGCTTTTTCCATGGCGAATTGGTGATCATTGCTATCAAAATAAATGCTACTGATGATATTCGTTTGGTATTTAGGGTCTGGCTCACAGAGTGCTTTGAGTAGATGCAATGCGTTGGCATCGAAACGTCGCTCAATGGTGTATTTCAGTTCGCGTTCTGGTAGTTTATTCAATTGAAATTAGTAAGAGTTGTTATCAGCTGGGTATTGTAACCATCAATTGGGCCATCGATGTTAATTGGCTGACATGATCAATGCGGGAATGATCTGAATAAGCGGGTAATTCTCGGCGGTGTGATTGTTTAGTGGCTACTGAGTACTTTTAGTCCCGATGGTGTGCTAATGCCTACTTCAATCGAGCAATGTGGTGCTTGCACCAGGGTCACCTCAACGCTGTCAATGACATCTGCTGCAATGGCTTTTAGATGCCGGGCTAGCCACTGCGGTTGCGGGTGCAACAGACGCAATTCTTTAAGCACGCAATCCCTATTCGCCATATTGGTTGAAGGCTGCTGGCATTGCCACTCGATAACTGTGGGTATTAGACCGGCGCCTGGTAGATGACCATCTTCTGGCAAGGCAAACAACCAGCGAAGATTGTCGCGTTGCATGAGCTGGGGGATGCCCCAAACTTGCGGATTGAAATCTGGCAGGTTGGAAAATGAAGGAGTATTTACCACCCAATGAATCAATGCTGGGCCGCGTTGTAGTCGCTCACGCATTAGCGGATTATCCAGGTCGAACCAGCGTGGTCGCGGTGGAGTAGCGCCATCGGGGTCGATGGAAATGACTTCCAAATAAGTGCCATTGCCGAGCTGCATGACATGATTGTGGGTGCCCATGTGTAGATGCTTACCGCCTGCGGGGATATCGACTCCAAGCTGGTCCCGAATGTAAGCAATTCCTTCCTGTAGATTTTCTGCGGCTATGACCAGATGATCCAGTTGAGTCGTCATATTAATTTGCCAGCGATTTTGCGATTAAATTATTGAGACTATCGTGGGATAGTTTGCCAAGTTTTTTACCTGCAATATTGCCCTTTGCATCGACCGCAATAGTGAAGGGTAGTCC
>JBLHGU010000027.1:0-39515 GCA_047615875.1 Parasphingorhabdus sp. | reverse complement strand
CTTATCTTGCAGTGATTGGTAATAACTCAGCGATGAACCAAATTCGCTACGGTCAATTGGCCAAGTATGGTGAAGAGCGAGGCGACATTGGTAATAAACTTGGCGACGTACCGTTCTCAAAATTTGGCGAGATGATTGGTGGCTACGGTGAAGAAGTGACCGAGGCAAGCCAGATTCAACCAGCCATGCAACGCGCACGCGAAGCCATTGCCAAAACGGGCAAATGCGCCGTGGTTAATGTTTGGGTAGATCCCAATGAATATGCTCCGGGTACCAAAGCCCAGACCATGTACAAATAACTTTTTTCTTTCTTTAAATTCTTGTAGAGGTATTCGATGTCACAACCACTTGACGGGGTAAGGATACTGGATTTCACCCATGTCCAGTCAGGCCCAACTTGCACCCAATTACTTGCCTGGATGGGCGCCGACGTGATTAAGGTGGAACGCCCTGGTGTAGGCGATGCTACCCGTAAGCAACTGGTAGATGTGGAAGGCGCAGATAGTCTTTATTTCACCATGCTTAATCATAATAAGCGTTCGTTAACTCTGAACTCGAAAACCGAGTCGGGTAAACAGGTGCTGGAGCGGTTAGTAAAGGAGTGTGATGTGCTGGTGGAAAACTTTGCACCGGGCGCTTTGGATCGAATGGGTTTTAGCTGGGAACGCATTCAGGAACTGAATCCCCGCATGATTATGGCTTCTGTTAAAGGTTTTGGACCAGGGCCCTATGAAGATTGTAAGGTATATGAGAACGTTGCCCAGTGTGCCGGTGGTTCAGCATCAACAACCGGTTTCCAGGGTGGTTTGCCGCTAGTTACTGGTGCCCAGATTGGAGATTCAGGCACTGGATTACATTTGGGTTTTGGCATTCTCGCCGCCTTGTTGCATCGAGAGAAAACCGGCAAGGGTCAACGCGTTATGGCCTCAATGCAGGACGGTGTTTTAAATCTTTGTCGGGTAAAACTGCGTGATCAGCAACGACTTAAGGCTGGTCCGCTTAAGGAGTACTCGCAGTATGGTGAGGACATCCCGTTTGGCGATGCAACACCGAGGGCGGGCAATGATTCAGGCGGTGGTCAGCCAGGTAGAATTCTGAAATGTAAGGGCTGGGAGACAGACCCTGATGCCTATACCTATTTCATCACTCAGGCCGCGGTGTGGAAGAGAATTTGTGATGTGATCGGCAAACCGGAATGGAAAGAGCATGCTGATTTCGCCACACCAGCTGACCGCTTACCTCGACTCAACGAAATCTTTGGTGCGATTGAAGACTGGACCATGACTAAGACCAAATACGAAGTCATGGAAATCTGCAATCCGTTTGATATTCCCGTTGGCCCGATTCTCTCCATGAAGGAGCTCTCTGAGGAACCATCGCTGCGAGAGACCGGTACCATTGTTGAATGCGACCATCCTGAACGTGGCCCTTATCTTTCAGTCGGCTGTCCGGTGAAGTTATCAGACAACGACGTTGAAGTGACCCGCTCACCACTGTTGGGCGAGCATACTGACGAAGTATTGCGTGATGTGCTTGGCTACAGTGATGAGGATATTCAGACTTTTCGATCTGAAGGCGCTGTGTAAAACAGTAAGGCTCTGTGAAGGTTAGCAGGCTTACCTGAAACATAATCCGGACACGGCACCTTTCGTGCCGTGTCCGAATGAACGGAGATAATTAATGAAGCTGATTGTTCACGGCCAACAGGCTTACGGCAAAGCGGTATTACAGACTATCCTTGAAAAAGGGATTGATGAGATTGTTGCAGTGTATTGCGCACCGGACCAGGAAGGTCGGCCCATGGATCCAATTAAGGAACTTGCACTGGAAAAGGGTTTGCCTGTGCATCAGCCATCCACATATAAGGATCCGGCTGTTTGGGAGCTAATGACAAGCCATGAGGCAGATTTGTGTGTGATGGCCTATGTGTTGTTATTTGTTCCCGAGGAAGCATTAAATATTCCGAGGCTTGGTTCCATTCAGTACCACCCTTCGCTGCTGCCCATGCATAAAGGGCCAAGTTCAATTAACTGGCCAATCATAGCCGGTTCTAAAAAGGCTGGGCTGAGTATATTCTGGCCAGATAATGGGCTGGATACCGGTCCTATCCTATTGCAGAAAATTGTTGATATCGAACCTGACGATACCCTCGGTTCGGTGTACTTCAATAAGCTATTTCCGTTGGGTGTTGAAGCCATGATTGAGGCAATTGATCTGGTTCGCTACGGAGTTGCGCCTAAACTACATCAGGAAAAAGGTGCAGGTACTTATGAAGGTTGGTGCAAAAAGGCGCAGGCAAAAGTTGACTGGTCAAAACCCGTTGATGAAGTGTATAACTTGATTCGCGGCACCAATCCCCAACCCGGTGCGTGGACAACATTAGCTGGTGCAGAAGTTAAATTGTTCGATAGTCAAAAGGTTGATGATGTTGTTGGCGAACCTGGCCAGGTGACTAGCCTCGATGATGAAGGAATTGTTGTGGCTTGTGATGGCGGAGGAATTCGCATTCAAAAAGTCAGACCCGCTGGAAGTGGCAAGATTTCAGCAGCTGAATTTTCTGCAAGTGCTGGCATCGAAGCCGGTACGCTGTTTGGAAATTAATAGCGGTTATAGTAACTAAGCTCAACAATATATAGGCAGGAGTTACGTTCACGGTTAGAATTTCGCCTTCGAACTAAATCTGGAAAAATAAAAATGCCGTTATATTTTATTAGCTATGTTGGGGCGCCTCAGCGAACTAATCCTGAAGAAGGTGAGAAGCACATGGTTAGGTACCGTGAGTGGTTATCTGAATTGGGTGATGCCGCAGTGAGCCCGGCCAATCCTTTGAAAAATACCAACACAATAAAACCAGATGGCTCGGTTATTAAAGGTGGTGTAACAACGATGTCCGGTTACACCATCATCGAAGCAAACTCAGATGATGAAGCAATGGCCATAGCCAAAGCGTGTCCTTATCTTGATCTGGGTGGATCGCTGGAAATCTCAGAATTGATGCAAATGGGTTAGTCTATATTGTTCAATACTCAATGACTGATCAGCAGCAACAATTTGGCGGATGTTTATGTGGTGAGGTGCGCTACAAAATTTGTGGCCAGCTCAGAGATGTAGTTATCTGCCATTGCGAGACGTGTCAAAAACTTCACGGTGGTTTTGGACCCCACAGCAAAGCTGCCAAGCCTGATATCATCTTGATAAAGTCTGAGAGCCTGACCTGGTATAAAACTTCAGAAGTTGCCAGGCGTGGTTTCTGCTCGAAATGTGGATCAGGACTTTTCTGGGAACCCTTTGAACAAGATGCCACCGGGATTGTTGCGGGAACTCTGGATACCCCGACCGGGCTCTCGGTTATGGGTCATATTTTTGTTGGCGAGAAAAGTGATTTTTATACTATCACTGATGCAGCACCGCAATTTAACGCATCATCAGGGGGACAGCTTGAGGGTGATTCTCGCTAAACAGCGATCACTGACTAAATACCCAGGCCACCACTTACCATGACAACCTCACCAGTCATATAATTGCCTCCGGCGCACAGGAATACGATTGTTTGAGCGTAATCTTCAGGCTCACCAGCTCGTTGTAGTGGAACCTGATTTTCACTGTGTTCTTCTCTATCATCGAAACGGCACTGCCAGTCAGAGTTAACTACTCCCGGGGCAATCCCATTAACTCGAACTGCCGGTGCCAGACCCCGTGCCAGTTCTCGAGTTAGACCAACTAACGCGGATTTTGAAACAGAATAAGCCAGCGAACTGCCACCACCAAAGAATGCGGCAGTGGAAGTGGTGTTCACAACGCTGCCATGGCGAGCTTTTAAAGCATGGGCAGCTTGTTTTGTGATCCAGAATGGTGCCATCAGATTCACCGACATGATGGTTTGCCAGAAAGATTCATCCAGGCGGTCAAGGTCTGACGCGGGAATAACCTTGTTGGTATTTGGTGTGCCAGCGTTATTGATCAAGTAATCAAGATTGCCGAGCCAATCCAGTGCATCGTTAACCAGGGTCTCGGTATTTTCTTTGCTGCCAATATCCTGATGAAAACCACGAACGTCAAAGCCCTCACTCCTTAATCGGTTTATTTCTGTATCTAACTTGTTTGCGTTCACATCGTTAATGGCAACTTTGCAGCCACTACGGGCGAGTAGTTCACTGGTTGCAAGCCCGATACCTGAAGCACCACCTGTGATCAGGGCAAAATTTCCTTGCAGATGAAATTGAATTTTACTCATAAGCACTCTGATAGCAGTAGTCGGGGTGAATGCGGGCGTCCGAAAACCTAAGTGAGTAAAACAATCTTGCCGAAATGACCGCCAGATTCCATCAACTCGTGAGCTGTTGCGGCTTCAGCTAGTGGAAAAGTTTGGTGTACCAGTGGGGTAATTGCACCACTGGCAAAAAGTGGCATTACGGTTGCTTCAAATTCGGCAATAATATCCGCTTTCTCAGGCACTGGTCGGGAGCGTAGCACTGAGCCGATAATGCGTTGGCGTTTTACCATAAGCATAGCCAGATTGATTTCTGATTTTATGCCGCCCATTACACCAATCAACATCAGCGTGCCACTGAGTGCCAGTGACTTCAAGTTTCGATCCAGATACTTTGCACCGATGTGATCCAGAATGACATCAACACCACGTTTATTGGCGATGGTTTTTATGCATTCTACAAAGTCTTCTTCACGATAATCAATAACATGATCAGCACCTTGTTCACGCACTCGGTCAAGTTTGCCAGTCGATGCTGTAACAATAATTTCTGTTTGCGGAACCAATGCCTTGCAAAGCTGGATGGCTGCTGTAGCAACGCCACCGCCACCGCCATGAATTAAGACCTTTTGCTGATCAGCAAGTCCGCCAATACGAAAAAGGTTTAGCCATGCGGTAATGTAGGTTTCGCAGATACAGGCCGCCTGAATTGCGCTCATGCCATCCGGTATCGGCATGCAGTGGGACTCATAAGCCACTGCATATTCTGCATAACCGCCACCGCCTACCAGCGCGAAAACCCGATCGCCAGGCTTAAAGCGCTGGTTCTCATTACCGACAGACTCGACGACCCCGGCAACTTCTAGACCCAACACTTCGGAATCACCGGGAGGAGGTGGATAATTACCCGTTCGTTGCACAATATCCGGGCGATTAACCGAAGTGGCTTCCACCTTGATAAGTAACTGCCCGGCAGCTGGGGTTGGTATATCAACCTCGGATAATTGCATAACCTCGGGGCCACCAAAACCTGTCAGTGTAATCGCCTTCATATTGTTTCCATTCATAGCGGTTGTTATGCCACCGCCTCTACATTGGCGGCACAATATTTGAATTCAGGTATTTTGCCGAACGGATCCAGCTCCGCATTGGTGAGTTCATTGGCAGAAGCTTCCGCGTAGCAAAAAGGAATAAATATCATTCCCGCGGGTATTGCGGTATCACGCCGTGCAGTAATCTCAATATCACCGCGACGGGTTCGAACCCTTACCATGTCACCGGGTGCAAGACTTAGACGATCGATGTCTTCAGGTGACATGGCTGCAACAGCTGCCGGCTCAATGGCATCCAGAACATCAGTTCTGCGGGTCATTGTGCCAGTATGCCAGTGCTCCAGTTGTCGACCGGTGGTTAGTACCATGGGATACTGCTCATCTGGAACTTCTGCTGGTGGTAAAATGCTTGCGGGTACTAATTTTCCGCGTCCGGTAGCAGTGGGGAAACCATCACCAAAAACAATGTCATGGCCCGGTTGATCCGGTGCATCACAAGGGTAAGTGACTACACTTTCTTTTTGCAAACGTTCCCAACTAATATTGTTCAACGATGGCATGACAGTAGTCATTTCATTAAACACTTCTGACACTTCCGTGTAACCCCAATTCAGACCCATGCGATCCGCCAGCTCTTTGATTAGCCACCAGTCATGACGGGCATCCCCCGGTAGCTCAAGAGCCTGACGACCCATTTGAACCTGCCGGTTGGTATTGGTCACTGTACCATCTTTTTCTGGCCAGGCCGACGCCGGCAAGACCACATCAGCGTGAAAAGCGGTCTCCGTTAGAAACAGATCCTGTACAACCAGATGCTCCAGTTTAGCGAGTGCCGCGCGAGCGTGGTTGGCATCAGGATCGGACATGGCAGGGTTTTCACCCATCACATACATGCCACGAATTTTATCATCGTGTATCGCGTGCATGATTTCTACCACAGTCAGACCCTTGTTTGGATCGAGACTAGAGCCCCAGGCATCCTGGAAGCGTTGACGAATGTCATCGGTTTCAACCAACTGATAATCTGGAAGCATCATCGGTATCAGTCCAGCATCCGAGGCACCCTGTACATTGTTTTGTCCGCGTAACGGATGCAGACCCGCACCAGGTTTGCCAACCTGACCTGTAATCAAAGCTAACGCAATCAAACAACGGGCATTGTCGGTACCGTGGGTATGTTGTGAGATACCCATGCCCCAGAAAATTAGACTGGCATCTGATGTCGCGTATAAACGCGCTACCTCACGCAGGGTGCTAGCATCAATACCGCAGATAGGCTCCATCGCCTCTGGAGTAAAATCCTTAATATGCTCAACCAGGGCATTAAAGCCTTCGGTATATTGAGCAACATATTCCTTGTTGTAGAGTTCTTCGGTGATGATGATATTTAATAAGGCATTGAGCATAGAAACATCACTACCAGGATTGAACTGCAACATATGCGAAGCATGTCGCTTTAATCCCGTACCCCGTGGGTCCATTACGATTAACTTGCCGCGTTTGGCCGCCTGTTTAAAATAGGTGGCCGCCACCGGGTGGTTTTCGACAGGGTTTGCACCGATCACTATAATGACATCGGCGTCTTGCACTGCCGTAAACGGTGCGGTTACTGCACCAGATCCAATCCCTTCAAGCAATGCAACCACGGAGGATGCATGGCAAAGCCGGGTACAGTGATCCACGTTATTGGTGCCGAAACCGGTCCGAACCAGTTTTTGAAACAAATAAGCTTCTTCATTACTGCCCTTTGCTGAACCAAAACCTGCCAGTGCATTGCCACCGTGTTCATCACGAATGGCATTCAATCCATTGGCGGCGAAGTCTAACGCCTCGTCCCAGCTGGCTTCGCGGAAATGCGTCCATGGGTTAGATGGGTCAAGCTTCATATCGCCAGCTTTAGGCGCGTCTTTCTTTCTGATTAAAGGCTTGGTTAAGCGATGGGGATGTTTAACATAATCAAAACCGAACCGGCCTTTCACACACAGACGTTGCTCATTGGCCGGACCATCGCGGCCTTGTACGGACACAATTTTGTTGTCGTTTACTTCATAGGTTAGCTGACAGCCAACGCCACAATAGGGACATACGCTTTCTACTTTCGTAACGTCCAGATTCAGGTCAACACCTTTAGCATCAACTCTTGTTGCTTCCATTAGAGCGCCGGTGGGGCAAACTTGTACACATTCACCACAGGCTACACAGGTGCTGTCGCCCATTGGATCATCAAGATCAAAAACAATGCTGGAACCGAAACCGCGATGGGCCATGCCGATAACATCATTAACTTGAACTTCACGACAGGCACGCACACATAAATTGCATTGTATGCAGGCATCCAGCGCCACATGCATGGCAGGGTGGCTACTATCTGCAACAGGCATTGCTTCGCGAGCGTCATACCGACTTTCACTCACACCGCAATGATCTGCCCAGTGCCAGAACTTAGACTCTTTCTGGTGAGCGACAACACGCACTGGTTGATCTGCAAGCAGCAGTTCAATAACACCCTTGCGAGCAGTTTCCGCACGTAAGTTATTGACATGAACCTTCATGCCATCGGTGGGATTACGCAGGCAGGAAGGTGCTAGAACACGCTCGCCTTCGATCTCAACCATACAGGCCCGGCAATTGCCATCGGCTCGGTAGCCTGGTTCAGGCGTGTAGCAGAGATGGGGTATTTCAACGCCCAGGCGAGCGGCGACTTGCCAAATGGTTTCGTCGGCCTGTGCTTCGACCTGTTTACCATCCATTTCGAATTGAATCGTGCTCATTGCATGTCCTCCGGGAAATATCTCATCGCGGTCAGTATGGGATTGCCAGCAGCCTGGCCTAGGCCACAGATGGATGCGTCGGTCATTGTGGTACAAAGTTCTGTCAGTAAGCTCTGGTTCCAGCTTTGCTTGTTCATCAAATCGACGGCTTTTTCTGTACCCACTCGACATGGAGTGCACTGTCCACAAGATTCATCACGGAAGAAACGTAGAAGATTTGAAGACACATCTTTCATGTGGTCATGATCACTGAATATAACTACTGCAGCCGAACCAATAAAACAACCGTGTTCTTCCAGCGTGCCGAAGTCCAGTGGCAGATTGTCCATGCTGGCAGGCAAAATACCGCCAGATGCACCACCTGGTAGATATCCTTTGAATTCGTGTCCATCGAGCATACCACCACAATAATCATTGATCAGATCGCGGATGGTAACACCGGCAGGTGCGAGTTTTACTCCAGGTTCATTCACTCGGCCTGACACAGAGTAGCTGCGCCAGCCCTTACGCCCGTTGGTGCCAGCATCGGCATACCAGCTGGATCCTTTGCTCAAGATGTCAGGAATCCAGAACAGGGTTTCAACATTATGCTCCAGGGTTGGTCGTCCAAACAGGCCGACTTCGGCGACATAGGGTGGCCGATTACGTGGTATACCGCGTTTGCCTTCAATAGACTCGATCATGGCCGATTCTTCACCGCAAATATATGCGCCAGCGCCGCGGCGCATTTCGAGTTCAACATGATCAGCCAGGCCCAGCGCCTGAACTTTTTCAATTTCGGTGGTGAGGATCTGTGAAACGGCGGGGTATTCGTCACGCACATAAACGTAGGATTTTTCAATGCCAACCGCCCATGCGGCGATCAACATGCCCTCAATAAATTTATGCGGCTCGGATTCCAGATAATAACGATCCTTGAATGTACCCGGCTCGCCTTCGTCACAGTTAACTGCCATTAAACGTGGTCCGTCAAAACCACCAACAATGCGCCACTTTCGACCGGCCGGAAAGCCTGCGCCGCCGAGTCCTCTGAGGCTTGAGTCTTCAAGACTTTTGATTACTGATTCAACCTCAACTTCGCCACTTAAACACCGGCTGAGTTGTGCATAACCACCTTCGGCTTTATAGGCGTCGATATCCTGATAAGAAGGCACCACAGTATGAGTTTTGCCGGCTTTAGCGGCTTCAATGAGTTCCGCCACACTGGTATTGTCAAAATGACGATGACCGACTTCAGCAACAGGTGCGGTATCACAGCGGCCCATACAGGGGGCGGGTAATACTCGAATACCGTCACCCGATTGTGCTGCAAGTTGCTGGATTAAGTCTCTGGCACCTGCCATTTCACAGGCAATGCTGTCACATACGCGAATGGTTAGTGCCGGAGGAGGGGTTTGGTTTTCTTTCACTACATCGAAGTGCGCATAAAATGTGGCAACTTCGTAAACTTCAGTTTGGGCAATACGCATTTCATTGGCTAGCGCCGCGATATGGGCTGCTGACAGGTGACCATACTGGTCCTGAATCAGATGAAGGTGTTCAATTAGCAGATCACGTTGGCGCGATCGAGTACCCAGCAGTTCCTGTACTTCAGCCAATGCACTTGGCTCAACTTGACGACCTTTCGGAGTTGTCCGAGCCTTACGTCGTTTGCCGCTTGCGGCTTCTTTCGGCAAATCACGATTCGCGTTCAAGATAATTCCTCATTCGATGTGAAAGTCATGTAAAAAATATGTTAAGCCCATTCGATGATGATTTCCGCCAATGTTGGTCAATGGAATCATCATAGTCACAACCTATTGTTAAATAGGTATTTTGTAGTTGTAGAAGGCTTTCTAGTTTTGTGTATTCAGCCTCCAAAGTCATTGACTTGCAGTCGGTAATGCGACGCAATTCGTTGGTTTTTTGCCAATCATAGACTTAGTTAATAATATAGCAGATGTCGGGCTAAATTTTGCTGGGAGTAGGGCTGTATTCCGTATCGTGAATAATCTGTTTTGATCTGGCCTGGTTTTACCTGGAGGACCAATTGGTATTGTTCTTTTCCAACCTTGAGCAGACTAAACAATAGGCCAGTCAGAAACTATAAGGGCAATTTTTAACAAACCCTGCTCAATAATACGGCTGCGCAGGACGTGGCGATAGGTGAGCCGACCATGCTAGGCGGCTATTTTATTCCAGACAGATTTCAACAGATTTTGTTCGAAGTCTTCATTATCTGGAAAACGCCAACCAAAGGCCTTATCCCAAAATTTCGGTTCTTCCATACAGAGGTAGAAAAATACATCATCCTTCCAATTGGAAAACGCTTTGTAGGCAAGACTGAACATCTCGACCTTTACCTCATCAGGGTAGGTCATTTTGCCTTCCGGATTCGGCACCATGTCTATTTGATGAATTTTGGTTTCAAAACCCGTATCGCGAATTTTCTTGATTATCGGCTTGGGAAAAGTAAGCGAACCAAAGGAAATAAAGCCTATCTCGGCCGCGGTGAATTCAGTCTGCACGCGCTCAATCATGGCCAGGTACTCATCCTGCCAACCTTCGTAATGGACCATGGGATGCAGATGAAAAGAAACCAGAATACCCTTGTCAGCTACTTTCCGCGCGGCACTTAAACGCTGATCCAGATCTGCTGTCAGGTGTTCTTCGTTGCGAATGACAGTATCCGGGTTCAACGACCAGGAGCACAGCACATTAGTCGGCACATTGCGGCCTAAAAAATAGTCCACATTACGTGATTTGGTTTTGAATTCAATCAATGCATTGGGCCATTTGCGCGCAAAGTCGAGCATTTGATCGAGTATGCCGTTCTTGTTACCCCACATTAAGGCATCTGAAGACTGGCCGGTGCCAATGTGATACTCACGATTCGGGTCCAGTTCAATGGCGTCCAACTTGGCAGCGAAGTCTTCGTCGAAAAGGATATTCTCACCGGTATACATGGTTTGAATGCTGCAATAGCTACAACCAAAACCACAATTTTTCACCGCGTCAATGGTGCGCAGATTGCAGCATAGAGTTTTACGTGATTGCACCGGGCACATGCCAAACAAGGTGCCATCCTGATTGGTCGACTGAATCTTGAATTTCTTTTGTGGATACTTGCGACCGGCGCCGAGATCACCAGTGTACTGGGTTGGTTCACTACGCAGTTTGGTTACCATGGAATCCATATTGCCAAAGGCCCACTTTTTAAACTCTCGACCCTGCAAACTAGATTCTTTTCGCCAATTTTGCCAATGGCTCAGTAAAGATGACTCACCCCACAGTTTTAGGTCGGTATTAGTATCAATGAATCGATTCAATTCCTGATGCGTAAAGCGATTATCAAAACACAGTTGCTTTAACGCTTCCTGATCCGGACCAGACAGAGTGTGGAGTGCGGAGTTTGCCTCAAGTCGAGTGAATTTCTCCTGATAACTTTCTGCCACGTTGTTTCTAACCGATAGTTGAATTGTTAAAATATTTGCTACTTGATGACTGGCTAATATCGTTGTCAGGCACGGGGTGCTTGTCCACTCAGACGTGATATTACCTCGCGATACTGATCGAGGGTCTGGTTCAATATAGCATCTGGCAATTTTGGACCCGGAGCAGTTTTGTCCCAATCCAGTGTTTCGAGATAGTCCCGAACTATTTGCTTATCAAAGCTGGCTGGATTTTTGCCGGGTTGCCATTGTTCTGCAGGCCAGAACCGAGAGGAGTCAGGTGTTAGCACTTCATCCATCAAGGTTAGGGTCTGATTTTTGTCCAGGCCAAATTCGAACTTTGTATCCGCAATAATGATACCTCTTTCTGCCGCGTATTGACGGGCTTTCTGATAGATATCGAGGCTGACACTTCGCATTTTGTTTGCCATTTCTTCGCCAATGGTTGTCACAACTTGAGCAAAGGAAATGTTCTCATCGTGATCTCCAGCTTTAGCCTTATGAGCTGGCGTGAAGATTGGTTGTTGTAGTTTATCCGCTAATTGCAGACCAGCTGGCAGATCGATGCCACAAATAGCGCCATTGGCCTGATAGTCTTTCCAGCCGGAGCCAATAATGTAGCCTCGCATCACTGCCTCGACGGGTAATGCGTCAAGTTTCTTAACCAGCATACTGCGCCCTTCGGCCTGCTTTAGCTCCGCGGGATTGGTTAATACATCCTCCAGTTTCAGATCGGCATAATGGTTAGGTATCAGATTAGCGAAAAAATTGAACCAGAACTCAGCGATTTGAGTGAGTAACTTGCCTTTGCCGGGCATAGGGATTGGTAGAATGACATCAAAGGCAGATAACCTGTCGGTAGCGATAATCAGCATATGTTCTTCGCCGACAGCATAACAATCCCGCACTTTGCCGCTATGTAGTAGGGGCAAAGAGGTGATAGTGGTTTCGAATACAGCTTCAGTCATGGCGGATAACGGCGGCAAAAGCGCGACTATACCCGGACTGGCACGGATTTCAATCTGTGATGTGCCTCTCTGAAGGATGCTATTTAGTTCGGGAAGAAAGTTTTCATTGAAAGTCATCCTTATGAGTAAGCCGCATTTCGTATTAGATTTTTTCGAGTTTCCTTCGTCGAGCAACCACAGCCTCGCGATGAGTCAAATAGCTGATAGCGATGATGATGAGAGCTGCCCCTGAAATTACAAACACGTCTGGTACCTCATTAAACAGCAAGTAACCAAACAGAATGGCCCAAACCAACTGAAGAAACGTCAAGGGTTGAATGACGCTTAGTGGCGCGTGGGAAATCGCTTTGGTTAGTGCATAGTGACCCGCCGTGGCAAACGCCGCAACCAACATCAACCAACAGAGCTCATTGAACGTGGGTGTACGCCATTCGTATAAAGCACCCGGAAGCAGCGCCAATGTGCAGGTAAAAGTCAGCATAATAAGGATATCTACTGAAGATTCCGTTTTTGTCAGGCGTTTGGTCATTAGAAAAGATCCCGCAAAGAAGAAAGCAGCCACCAATTGAGCTAATGAACCGCTGCTAATTTCTTGAAACCCTGGGCGTAGAATTATTAGCGTACCGACAAAGCCCGCAAATATCGCCAGTCCCCGACGTAATCGTATGCGTTCTCCAAATAGCAGAACCGCACCCAGTGCGGTGATGATTGGCGTCGAGAAACCAATAGCAGTTACCTCAGCGACAGGGATGCGCGCCATGGCAAAGAACCACAACATGACAGCAACACTGTGAATCAAGCCACGGGTGCAATAAAGTGGCAGGCGATCTCGGGGTACGCCGCGCCAACGAAGTCGCCACAACAATGGGATTAATAGAATAGCTCCAAATGAATACCGAATAAACGCAGCTTGAATTGCCGGTAGATCAGAGCCGAGGTGTCGTACCATTAGGGCGACGGCAACGAACATCAAGCCACAGGAAATCATCCACAAACTCCCGCGTAGATTAGATTGTTCAGGCATTGCCGTTTTGGGCCATTGAAGAGTTTGCAAATTGTGGAACGCGCTGGACTATGACACATTCTAGAGCAATGAATGTCAGCAATTGATAGGCATTTAGCCTGACAATACGGTAAAACTATAACACCAGTTTCTTTAGTAAGATTCGGTGATGAGTTGCGGTGGAGCTATCTAACGAAAGGCAAAAGTTTTTCCAGTGGAGCATCCCAATGGCTAAGCGGTACACCACTAACCGGCAGGTCCACAGTTTGGATAGTATCCCCTAGTAAGCAACCTAAATAGCCCGTGCTGAGATTATCTCCTCCAAAGGCTAAACAGGAAATATTTTTAAGTAACTCGCCCTTCGCCACATCGAGATGGGGGCGTCCCATAGTTTCTGATTGGTAAGCATTTTCAGCCCAATCAACATGTTCTGTATTGCAATCTTCTATAACAGTTTCGGTGCGCCCGCCAGGATAAACTCGGATCACCCGGTTACTGACAATGCTAGTCACCCACAGGCTTCCGTCGGTGCTTAAGCATAGACCATCTGGATAAGTGCCAGCGCCGAAAGTGGTTACTGTGCGTCTGGGTCCAAGGCTTAGGTCATTTTTAATATCAAAAGCCGAAAGTCTTCTGGCAAATGTCTCATTTACAAATAACGTCGCACCATCAGGGCTGACCAGGCACTCATTGGTGTAACCCAGATCATCCGCCACTATGCGTGCTCCTTGTTCTGTTATCTGGACAATAAATCCGCTACGAACTGATGCGCAATAGGCATCCGAGCGAGGTTGTGTTCTGGTGCTGACGGTAATCCAGATCAAACCATTGTTGTCTATCGTTACAAAATTTGTCGGTGGCAAAGGCTGTCCATTTAGGCTCCTTAGTACTGCTTTAATCTCTCCGTCGGGATTAAGACGGAATACACCACCATCGTTTGCGCCGAGATGGGCCAGTAAAAAACAGCCATCGGGTTCCAGAGCGATGCCATTAGGCCGCAGCGCGGTTTCGTGCTTAGCCTGAATTCTCTGAATACTGTGATCAGGTCTGATGATCGAAACACCACCATTTGCGGTCCAGTCTGATGCAAAGGTCAGACCACTTTGGTGAGTTAAAACGCATTCGGGGCGATTTAAATCGCGGCCCAGAGGTTTCAGTTGACTAAGTGGAATAGGCATCGGGAAGGTTTTAAGTTTGGATCTTTAAAAAGGTATTAACATGTTTCGATGCCACCCAGTCCCTGGATTCCTGGTCAAATGAAAGGAAATGTGCAGAATTCAAGTGCGTGTCAAACGCGCTCCGATCGCTATACACTTCATAAAGAAACACGCTATCGGACTGTTCCGGGTTAACGCACACATCGAAAACATGGCACTCGCTTTCGTTATTTATTGAGTCTTTAGCTTGTTGTTTTACACGGTTCAGAAATTGTTCTGAAAATTCGCTTTCTATTTTGAAGATAACTGTTACGACGTACATGGGTGCTTGCTATGCCTGGTGGAGGTATTCCATTATAGAATGCGAATTGAGAAAAACATGATTCCAGACCCATTTTGTTGAGATTATAAATGTCCCGAAAGTTAAACATAGCTTGTATTGGAGTTGGGTTCTTTAGCCAGTTTCATTATGCTGCCTGGAGATGGCCAGGGTGATGGTGCCTATCTTGATCGACAGCCCTATTTTCAGCAGATGCCCCGGTTTCTTATTCATGAAACGGCCATCCATTTTATCGATACGTTTAGGTATCTTTTTGGTGAGCCAGAGTCTGTTTTTGCAGATTTACGAAAGCTCAACCCTGTGATCTCTGGTGAAGATGCCGGTTACCTGATGTTTAATTACGCAGATGGTAAGCGAGCATTGTTTGATGGCAATCGCCATCTCGATCATGCAGCAACCCACACTCGTTGTACCATGGGTGAAGCATTGATAGAGGGAAGTGCCGGAACGTTGGAACTGAAAGGCGATGGCAGCGTATTAGTGCGTAAATTTGGCGATCTGCAACACGAGGCACTTCTGCCGGCTAACCAATCTGATCAATTTGGTGGAGACTGTGTTTATCATCTTCAGCAGCATGTGGTTAACCATGTGCTTGAGGATCAACCACTAGAAAAAACCGCCGAAGAGTATTTAACCAACCTGTATCTTGAAGAACTTTTTTATCAATCTGCCAATGAGGGGCGGGTGCTAAATATTTCGCAGCAAACACCGACAAAATACGCATGAATAGCCGATATAATATCTACCATGAATAATAAAATTAACCAGATGCCGGAGTGGTTAGCACTTTCAGAGCATGCAGACGATCTAGGCAAACAGCGAATTGATGATTTGTTCAAAACGAACCCGAGTCGATTTGAACATTTTTCCTTAAGTGCTGCTGGGTTGTTATATGACTATTCTAAACATAAGGTGGACTCGTACACAGTAAAACTTTTGTGTGACTTAGCCAGGGCCAACGGCCTTACTGACTGGATAGACCGACAGTTTAGTGGCGAGCGAATCAATATTACCGAACAGCGGGCCGTTTTACATACTGCGTTACGTCGAGCCCCGGATACGCCCCTAATGGTAGATGGTCACGATGTGATGCCTGATGTGGAACAAGAACTCCATCGTATGGAAAATTTTGTCGAAGCTGTTCACTCAAGAAAGTGGTTGGGTGCAACGGGGCAGCCAATAAAAACTATTGTAAATATAGGTATCGGAGGCTCTCACCTCGGGCCTGAAATGGTTTGCCGGGCGCTGCGCCCGCATTGGAAGACAGGCATTGATATTCGATTTGTAGCTAATGTTGATCCTGCCCAAATCAGTGAGGTGCTGCGCGATATGGATGCGGCTTCCACGCTGTTCATTATCGCCTCGAAAACCTTTACCACTCAGGAGACCATGGCGAATGCGGCTGTGGCTCGAAAGTGGATAATTGAGAATCTGGGCAGTGAAGATGCTATTCCCAATCATTGTGTTGCTGTATCCACCAATACTAAGGCAGTTGCCGAATTTGGCATTGATACTAATCACATGTTCAGTTTCTGGGACTGGGTTGGTGGTCGGTTTTCGCTGTGGTCTGTCATCGGGCTGCCTATTGCCCTGGCTGTTGGGATGACCGGTTTTCGCCAGTTACTAGCAGGCGCAAAATCCATGGACGAACACTTTGCCACCCAGCCACTGGAATCCAATATGCCAGTTTTGATGGGCTTGCTGGGAATCTGGTGTCGAAACTTCTTATCTATGCCAACCCAGGCGGTTATTCCCTACAGCGAGAATCTCTCGTTGTTGCCAGCATTTTTGCAACAGGGCGAAATGGAAAGCAATGGTAAAAGCACAGCTCGGGATGGCAGCGCTGTGGAATGGCAAACCGCACCGGTAATTTGGGGAGAGCCTGGCACCAACAGTCAGCATGCTTTCTTTCAGTTACTGCATCAGGGAACTCAGATTATTCCAGTGGATTTTGTGCTGATTGCCAACTCGGAATATGACTCTGATCAACATCGTTTGCTGATTGCCAATGCGCTAGCCCAATCCTCTGCGCTAATGCAGGGTAAAAATCAGGATCAGGTACGCGATGAACTGCTCGCTGCGGGGATGGAACAAATAGAGATTGAGAACCTGGTTAATCATCGAAGCTATGCTGGTGATCGGCCCAGCAGCACTGTCGTGTTAGACCGACTGGATGCCTTTAATCTCGGCGCGTTGATTGCGTTATATGAGCACAAGATCTTTGTCCAGGGTGTCATCTGGCAAATCTGTTCGTTTG
This sequence comes from Parasphingorhabdus sp., assembly GCA_047615875.1. Classification (GTDB taxonomy): domain Bacteria; phylum Pseudomonadota; class Gammaproteobacteria; order Arenicellales; family CAJQKF01; genus JBLHGU01. The sequence goes on along the minus strand of JBLHGU010000027.1, from coordinate 22,326 downwards.
ATCAATGGGGTGTGGAATTGGGCAAGCAGGTAGCAGCAAAGGTTGAAGGTTTGTTTGCAGATAATGCAGATTTGAGCGAAATGGATGGCTCAACCCGTGGGTTGCTTGCCTATCTTGGTAATCGAAACAAAATCTCTTAAGTTCCAGATTATTCTTTATATGAGTATATTATTAATATGCTGATGAACTTTATCAGGCAATCATAAAAAACTTTTATTGTGAAAATTGCAATTCGTAAGGCTGTCCTGGCAGACGCCGATGCCATAACTGAATGTGTTCAGGCTGCTTTCCAACACTACGTGGAGCGCATGGGTAAATTACCTGGCCCGATGTTGAATGACTATTCTGAGATTATTCAGCAGCATGCAACTTTTGTTGCGACCGATAGAGAGTCTGTTGTGGGGTTGTTGGTACTTATGCAAAAGAGCGCTGGTTTGCTGCTAGATAACATTGCTGTGGATCCACAGTGTCAGGGTCGGGGGGTTGGCAAATTATTACTACAATTCGCTGAGGATGAGTGCCGATCCCGAGGTTATGCTTCCATACAGATGTATACCCATGAATGCATGGTGGAGAATGTCGATATGTATCAGCGATGCGGCTGGGAGATCACCGAATATCGCCAGGAGCTTGGATTCAAGCGGGTTTATTTCTCAAAAGCTATGTCTGACCCAGTTCCAGATCAGACATAGATAAATTGCCTATCTGTAGTTTGAATCAGGTGTAAGGAATGACGCGTTGATTTTGCTCACCTAAACCATCAATGCCAAGCGAGACCTGATCGCCGGGTTGTAACCATTGTGGCGGATTCATTCCCATACCAACCCCTGGCGGAGTGCCAGTGGCAATGATATCGCCCGGGTTTAATGTCATGAATCGGCTCAAATAGCTCACCAGATAATGGCAGCTGAAAATCATGGTGCTGGTGTTGCCCGTTTGGCGTCGTTCGCCATTCACATCCAGCCACATGGCCAGATTTTGAACGTCTCCGACTTCATCAGAGGTGACCAGCCAGGGTCCGGTTGGGCCAAAGGTGTCGCAGCATTTGCCTTTATCCCATTGACCGCTACTGCGTTCTAGTTGGAATGAACGCTCGGAGACATCGTGAACAATGCAATAACCGGCGATAGAATCTGCCGCTTCCTGTTCTGAAACGTTGCGAGCTGCTCGACCTATAACAATGGCGATTTCGACCTCATAGTCCATTTTGATCGAATCCAGCGGTTGCATAATATCGTCATGAGGACCACACATTGCGCTGTCTGCTTTCATGAAGACAATGGGTTCTTCAGGTATAGCCATACCCGATTCCTTAGCATGATCGCTGTAGTTCAAACCAATGCCGATAAATTTTCCCGGCGTGGCTATACAGGAACCCAGACGGTGTTCACCTTCCACAAATGGTAATGAATCCAGGTCGGCGTCGCGGAGTCGATTCAGGCTGTCCGGTGACAAATTCGAGCCGTTAATATCGAGAACAATCTGTGAAAGATCGCGAATATGACCCGTGTCATCCAGAAGACCAGGTTTTTCCTGGCCCTTCTCACCGTATCGAAGTAGTTTCATTTTTAACCCTAAGCTGAATAATTTTGCGAAACATATAGCCACGCCACAATCCATGCAAGTACTTGAGTGGATTTGTTGCAGTTTATTGTTGGATTTAACGTAAAATCGGGGTTTCAGGTTACAACCTGAGTTCCCCTCCTCCTATTCCGTCGACTTGCTTTAAGGACTTATTTTTTGACTGCTTCCATTAAACAGCCGTCTCGTGGTGAATTTGTTGCCTTGATGGCAGTAATGATGTCACTGATCGCACTATCTATTGATGCCATGCTGCCGGCTTTACCATATATCGCTGAAAGCCTGGGCGTGCAGAATGATAATGATCGTCAGGCGGTGGTGAGTGTTGTGTTCCTGGGCATGGCAATTGGTCAGCTGATATACGGCCCATTCTCAGATAGCACGGGGCGTAAACCCGTGATATTTTTTGGCATCATGTTGTTTGTTGTGGGTTGTTTGATGTGTATCTTTGCGACCACCTATACGACCATGTTGGTTGGCAGGTTTTTGCAAGGTGTGGGAGTCGCCGCACCACGTAATTTGACAGTTGCCATTGTGCGAGACCGCTTTGCCGGAAATGCCATGGCTCAAGTCATGTCACTAATTATGTCGATATTTATTCTAGTACCGATGATGGCACCTGCCTTAGGACAATTAGTGCTGTGGGTGTCTGACTGGCGCGGTATTTTCGTCATGTTTCTGGTGATAGCGCTGATCGTACTGACATGGTTCACCTTGCGGCAGCCGGAGACTCTGGCAAGGGAAAATCGTCGACCATTCAAATTAGCCAGTATTTGGCAGGCTTTTGTCGAAGTCTGTACCAATCGACTTGTGGTCGCCTATACCATGGCCGCTAGTCTGGTAAGTGGTGCCTTTATTGGGTACCTGGTTTCGGCTCAACAGATTTTTCAAGAGTTGTACAAGACTGGCAGTGCATTCGCTTTCTACTTCGCTGTGGCATCAATTTCGCTCGGTGTGGCAGCGCTGGTGAATTCCAGACTAGTCATGCGCCACGGCATGGCCCAAATGACCAATTGGGCCTTGTGGTTTTTAAGCATGATATCGGCATTGTTCCTGCTACTAGTGACACAATATGCCGGTGCACCCCCATTCTGGATGTTTATGACCTACTTATTTATGGGTCTTTTTCCGGTGGGTATTCTATTCGGCAACCTGAATGCAATGGCCATGGAGCCATTGGGGCATATCGCCGGAATGGGGGCAGCTGTAATTGGATCAGTAACCACCATTCTGTCTCTGTTTCTGGGCGGTCTAGTGGGGTATCTATTCGATAACACCATTATTCCCTTAATTGCCGGATTCGCCATTCTGTGTGGAGGAGCGTTGGTGATTTGTGTCAGGACAGAACGGTCTGTTAGATGGCAACTCAACAGTAAAGAAGATTAGCCGGCAGCCAGACGAGCCTCTCGATGACTGATGTAAATACCGCAGCTGATAATGACAATGCTGCCGATGATCAGACGCTCAGACGGTACATCGCCAAAGGCCAGAAAACCGATCAAGCCGGCCCAGAAAATCAGGCTATATTCAAAGGGCGCGACGGCACTGACTACGGCGATTCGATAGGCCTGGGTAATAAATAACAGGGCTATGGTGAAAATAACACCGGCCAGGCTAATCATCGTAGAATCGGTGAGGTCGAAGGGTTTCCAGGGCAATGTAATCGAGGTAAAGAACACACCCTCACTATTATAAAAGCCACCGAAGTGAATGATGCCAAGCATAATCAGACATAAAACCAGATAGGTGGTCTTCAAATAAATCGTCATGGTAACCACGTGTTCTGAAGTGCCAATCATGCGGGTCAGAATTGGAATCACTGCATAACATAGCGCACTGAACAGGGGCAAAGCGGCGATTAACTGGAACAGTTCTGAACCCGGGTTAAGGATATACAAAACCATGGAGAAACCGATAACTACTGCGGTCCAGCGGTGTATGCCCACTTTCTCTTTCAAAATGAACATCGACATGGCGGTAACAAACAAGGGCGCCGACATAAACAGGGCAGCGCCATCAGCCAGGGGGATGACTGTTAATGCAATGTAGTAGCTGGTAAATGCGAAAAACGATAAGGCCCCACGTGCCACCATTAACCACGGGCGTTTCATTTTCAAACCCCGCGTGCCGAGTAAATACAATGCAAGCGGAACAAGAATTAGCAATACGAAAATACCCCTGGCGACTAATAGCTGCAGTACAGCGTAGTCTTCGGACAGCGACTTAACCATGGCATCCTGGACTGTAAAAGCCAGCATGGCACAGGAACAGCAAATGATCCCAAGCAAGTTTCTGGAGAGATTCACCAGGACTTATTTGAACGCAAAAATCGGACTGCTCCAGGCCTGAAAACCATCTTCAGTGGTGACAGCAATCCAGATTGGATTATCTCCATCGGGTTTAATGGTTATTTTTCTTTTCAATGACATTGAACGGTGAGAGTTCTCTTCTGGTAGTCGGAATACTCTTATCTCGCGTTTCAATCCACTGGCATCCAGTAACGTGTCCGTCAGTCCAATGTTGTTTAAGTCGCATTGAATTTCGCCATGGTTGGTAGTCAGGTCAAGGTAGCCATCGTCGGCTTCATCAATCCAGGCATCGAAACCACCGAAATTACCCGTCGTCATGGCGTTCCACTCTACTGTGTCACCGCCGTTCTGGGCCAGTAATCGTTCGTGATTCCAGGCGTTAATTTTTTCCATGCGTCGAATTTTGCAATTGCCAAAACGTGCACGGCCAACCCAGTTGGTTTGCCGACCGCGGCCGCGATATTCCGCACCAGACCAGATTACGCGAATTCTTTGTCCCAGATCTTCTTCGCTGTAAGGTCGAATAGTCTCTAGCACTGTTGTGCCATTGCGAATTTCAATTCGCTCGATTGGCGCATGGGTTATGAGATTAATTTCCAGTTCAAGACTTTCATCATCAGTCTGTACGATATCTCCCATCATGACTTGATGGGTCTGATGCTGCTTTGCATCAGCAACTAGATTCGGGTCTCGCTCGAACAAAGTGGCGGGAGTATCGAATGTTGCCTGAACATCCATATGCATCCGACAACCGGTGGTGCCGTAGTGATGTCGTCGACGCAGGCATTCAAAAAGACCATCTCGGGAAAAATCATCCGTTAAGAAGCAGGTTAGTCCGCCGTAAGCACCAAAAGTTGCCACTCCGGGGTAGCTTGCTCCCGGTCGACCTTTATGGCCATCACTGTTACACACCACGCCGGAGCGGTGACCTAGCGGGAAGCCATCTGTTAATAGCCATTCAAACGTGCCCCAGGCAGAGTGAATTTCCATGGCGGTTTCCAGGCGGCCGTCATGGGCCTGGCTTATGTCTGCGTAGCGGCCACCAACATGGGCATAGACCACACAGTTTTCATCTTGAAGAGTTTCAAACAGGTTTGCCGCGGTGGGTGCGTCGGTATTAAGGTCGGAGCGATCTGTGATTAATGCGTGTGAAGAACGATGAATCTGACGGCCTTCATGGCGAAAGAATACATTGCGATCGCCACCAACTGCTGTATTGCCGGACCACTCATAACCCGGAAATACAACGAATCGATTATCTTCATGATACTCAGCGGTCAACTCGTTTAGATAACTCCAGAAAGTATTATTTACCTGAAAGTCATTGGCCTGATGCCCGGTTACATCGAGGAAGGCTTTGTTGCGGGCGAAGTCAAAATACTGGCGAGAAGTCGTTACGCCGATGGACTCGCCACTTTGGCCATGCAAATCTCCCCAATAGCCAGACAGTCCATTACGTATTAATAATGGCCCGGCCTCGGCGATGCATTTATTCTGTTCATCGAAAACTTTGATTCGTAGCAAGCCTTCTTCGGCGACACTTAAGTTATCGATTACCAGAGATTTCTCGCCAAGCGGGTAACTATAGGAATCCGTCAGGCCATAGACTGGCAGGCTGCACTCAAAGCGTAAATTTTGTTCAGCCAGAGGGGTAGGATTGCCCCATTTATCCTCAGCTTTTAGACCCAGTCGAAACAACTCCCCGGGTTTGCGCAAACTAGGGACTACAGCCTTCCAGCTATAAACTTCGCCGGGTACGATGGAAATATGCGGATTGTCGACAAGGGGAATATAGTGGCCTACAGCACACACATCTGCTAGCACCTTGAATTCAAAACCAGCCTCGCTAAACGATTGCATTTTCATGCCTGGCGAGCCTTTGCTGGTATCGCCAAACACGATAGTGATAATGTCCCCTTCACTTAGGTAACCGCCATGCAATCGCACTGTGAGAGAGCGAAACCAGGGTCGCTGATGGCCGGTTTTTGAATAAGACAGCGCTAGCCGCGAGTCGGTATTGGTGGTGGCAGAAACAAAGTTGTAACCACTTGGGTCGCTGGTTTGCAGATCGCCCTGGTCACCCATAAAGCGAAATACAATTCGAATGCTGCCGGTGTCGTCGATGCCGTAACGGCCAACCGTATAGGTGAGTCGAAAGGTTTGCACGCTGCGCGCCTCAAAGGCGCCCTGGGGGCTAAGCTCTGCATGACCATATAATACCGGGTCTTCCCCTGGCTGAGTTGCGGGCCATACATCGCCCATCAGGTTGCGGGCTACCAGTTTGTCGTTCATATTGTTATCTTTGTTTGTGTGAAAATCGCCTTTTTAAATCGGCGCTACTTATCAGGCAACTTGTCGCTAAGCAATTGACCACCGACGGCCCAATTGTGTTTCTCAATGTCAGTAATTACGATATGAAGTCCATCCGGGGTGCCGCCACAAGTTCGGACAAAGGCATCAGTTAATTCTTTTGCCAGTTCGCGTTTTTGATCTTCATTTCTACCAGCAAGCATTTCCACTCTAATCATGGGCATAGTAATTCTCCAGCAAGTTTTAACAAGGTTGGCAAGTTTAACCGGATATCGAGTTATCTTGACGAAGGTTTTTATCCTTGGGTCGCAAAAAAGACGTAAATCAAGGTGTAAATTTGGCCGATGCGTATTATCATCTGACTGTAATTAGAAAATAATCATCACTACTTTGGCCGATCCAGTCCTTCATAATAGTGAACATCCGCAAACGCTTCGGCGATTTGGAGGTTCTGCATGGGCTATCACTAACGGCTCATAAGGGTGATGTTATTTCCATGGTTGGGTCTTCAGGCTCTGGCAAATCGACGTTCCTGCGTTGTATTAATTTACTGGAAATGCCCGATGAAGGTGAAATCACTGTTTGTGGTGATCACATTAACCTTAAAAGCAAAGCAGGAGAGCGAATTACCGCGGATGCCAAACAGGTTCAAACCCTGCGCACCCGGATTGGCATGGTCTTCCAGCAGTTTAATTTGTGGTCACATCTGACTATTTTGCAGAATGTCTCCGAAGCTCCCATTCGAGTTCAGGGCTTAAGCAAGGCCGAAGCCAACGAAATCGGCATGGAATATTTAAACAAGGTAGGTATCGCCGATAAGGCCGATGCCTATCCTGGTTTCCTTTCCGGTGGACAGCAGCAACGAGCGGCAATTGCCAGGGCGCTGGCAATGCGACCAGAGGCCATATTATTTGACGAACCCACATCGGCGCTGGACCCGGAACTGGTTGGCGAGGTTTTGGCTGTAATGCGCAAGCTTGCCGATGAGGGTACCACGATGATAGTGGTAACCCACGAAATGTCCTTTGCCCGGGATGTATCAACGCATTCCCTATTTTTACATCAGGGTCTGATCGAAGAGCAGGGCCCGCCGGCAGAAGTTTTTGGTGCACCGAAGTCTGAACGTCTAAAACAGTTTTTGTCCAACACGACGAGTTAGCCTCAGCGGCGGTTGGAGTAAAGAATTTTTGAGGCTTATTGGAGGAACATCTATGCCTTTCGTGGATCACCACTGTTTATTCTGTTTTTTATGTTTTATTCCATGATGCTATCCATGAATTTGCCCTACTGGAAGCCGCTTGGTATAGATCATATTGTCATGCACCCGCTGTTCATCGGCCCGTTGGTATTGGTGCTAAATACCAGTGCTTATAGCGCAGAAATTTTCTACGGCGCGTTGCGGACTATACCCAAAGGTGAGATCGAAGCAGCCCGTGCGGTGGGTATGAACTCTAAGCAGGAATTTCGAACCGTAACCTGGCCTAATAAGTATGGTTCGACTGGCCTGGCCGGCTTATACTAACGAAGTGATTTTTCTATTCCATGCGACGGCGTTGGTGTATTTCACACTGCCGGTAATCAACGAGCAAAAAGATCTGATGAACAAAGCAGGTGAGTTGTTCGAACGTGACTACAATATTTTTCTGCATTTCACCGTTGCCGGTCTTTACTTCCTGACGATATCCATGCTGATCTTCTATATAGCCAATCTGATCAGTAAACGATTGAATCGCCACATTCGATCCGATAAACAGGCAAAACTACGTCTAAAACCCAACTACATGCGCTAACATGACAATTAAATCTATCCACCATCGAATTACCGGCGACACACCTGGTTTAAGCTATGAGTTAAATGGCTTTCGGTTTGGCCCCGAAAATGCCAGTCGAAAAGTATACCTGCAGGGTTCGTTACACGCCGATGAACAACCCGGCATGATGGCACTGATTCATCTGCTGCCCTTGCTCGAGGAAGCCGACAAACACGGCCAACTAAATTGCGAGTTTGTCGTGTTTCCCATGGTGAATCCTATTGGTATGGCCACGATAGAATTTCGTGAACACCAGGGGCGTTACGATCGACCGTCTGGTGTTAACTTTAATCGGCAATGGCCTGATATTTTTAATTTCGTTAAGGACCAGCTTGACGGCAAGCTTGGTAGTGATTTGGCAGAGAATACTGATCTTATTCGAAGTACTGCTGGCGACTGGTTGAAGAATGCTTCACCGGTCGGTGCAAGGCAAACCCTGCGTAATATTGTGCTACAGGAATCCTGTGATGCAGACTATGTATTCGACCTGCATTGTGACGGTATAACCAGCTCCTGTCCGCATATATTCTCTGCATCTCACTGCAATGAGGCAATGAAGTCCTTGTCGGGTTGGATCGGGGTCAAGGCAATTCTTACCGCAGACGACAGTGGCGGCGGATCATTTGACGAGGTCTGGCCGTTGCTATGGAATAAAGTAAAGCAAATATTTCCTGAAGCAAGTATTCCAACACCGGTGGTGGCCTGTACACTGGAACTGCGTGGTAATTACGACGTAAGTGACGAGTTGGGTAGTGCCGATGCAAAAGGTCTATTCGGATTCTTTCAGAGCGAAGGACTTATTGAAGGAAATGCCGGCAAGGCTCCTCACAACCCGGCTCAGCCAACACTGTTTACCGCGACCGAGATGCTAAGGGTTGAGCAACCGGGATTGCTAAGTTATCTGGTTAAGCCCGGCGACAGCGTAACTAAGGGCCAACCCATAGCTGATCTGATTGCGCTGGACGGTGAGAACGCTTTTAAACAACGACAGAAAATCACTGCCGGAACAGATGGACTGGTGATTTCCACTCGTGGCAATAAGTACGTTTGGAGTGGTTGCTCCATTGCGAAAATTGTTGGGACAGATCCACTACCAGAACGTGCGGGTTATCTGCTGGAAGATTAGGTCGCAGGTGCATAGATTCGTATTGTTTCGTCAAACCCTTTTAGCGTGGTTTCACTCTCAAGAGTGCTTTTACTCGATAACTGGCTGTAAAATTCTGCCGAGAAAAGTAGCGGGCGATTTAGTCTAGAACACTGTCCTTCAATTCGTGCTGCCAGATTGACTGCTTGACCTAGTACGGTGAAATCCAGCCGATTAGTTGAACCAATGTTGCCATACAAAACCTCGCCTACATGCAGTCCCATACCAAAACCCAAATCTTTTATTTCGTTTTCGTTTTTAGCATCAACTAGAGCTTTCTGGGCTGCCCGTAACGCGTTATCACATACCAATGCGAGGCTCTCGCTGGATTCATCGCAGGGGAAAATAGCCAGTATACCGTCGCCTATAAACTTCAGAATTTCACCACCGTAAGTTTGAATGGCAGAGGACATCACTTCGAAGAAAATATTTGCAAGACGGAGTACCTGTTCAATGGGTAAGCGCTGATTAAGGCCGGTCCAGTCTCGTATGTCACACATCAGAATTGCTGCATTAATATTTTCTACATGACCACGAGTGATGTGTCCATCCAGCACTAATCGCCCGGTTCGTGCTCCCAGATAGGTGTCAGCAATGGCCCGTGAAACGTTTGTCACGCAGTTAATTTCAATAACCGGCGCGATAGCCGAAGTTATCTGTTGAAGTTGTTTCATGTCGTGATTGCTGAATCCCCCAGGTGTGTCAGTAATGAACACAGCAAGGGCAAATGCACCGGTTGAAAAATAGACAGGCAAACCGAAGTAGTCTGTTCCGCCGAGGGACTTTAAATTAAGTAATGTAGGGTGGGATTTGTCTGAAAGCGGCCCGAAAAGTTGTTTTCGATAGGGGGCCTGATTTATTGAGATCTGAACAAATGGACTGCCACCGTAATCAGCTGTTTGTTCTAGTCCGTGGGCGGACTCAATGGTTGCAGTATTATCCTGATCATCTCGGTTCCATGCTACAGAAACTGCTGTGGTGAGTGGGTGTAATGTGCGCATCGCCAATCGAATTCGCCAGATCGGGGCGCCGGCTTCGAGCATGGTCTCCCCGAGTCTGGAAGCAAAGCTATCTAGTTCTAGTAAGAAACGCCCTTGTTCCAATACCCAGCTAATTGTGGATTGGGAAGTCCAATTAGTGGCTTCTATTGCATGAGTTTTGTTAGTCATAGGTGCTGAAGTGGCAAGTTTCGGTAGGCAGGTTTTAATGAGTCTAGCAGGCTGTCGGCATGGGGAATACCTAGACTAGTTTTGCATATACAAGATTCTGGCTAACGGGTAAATTATACGGCCCACAAACGGTATATCCTACGAAGAGCATCGTTGAAAAACCAACCAAATATAATTCTGATTCTGGCCGATGATATGGGTTTCGCCGATCTTGGCATTACTGGCTCAGAAATTCGTACACCCAATATAGATCAGCTGGCGGCAGACGGCGCGTTGCTTACTGCAATGTACAATTGTGCTCGCTGCTGCCCGACTCGGGCATCGCTCCTGACAGGTCTGTATCCCCATAGTGCCGGTATTGGCCATATGGGAGCCAATCTGGGAACCCCCGAATACCAGGGTTTCCTGCGCAACGACAGCGCCACTATAGCGGAAGTGCTACGCGCTTCTGGGTATCGTACCGCGATGTCTGGCAAGTGGCATGTTGCTGGAGATTTTGTTGCCCGTGAGATAGATAGTTGGCGGGTGGGTGATGTCGATCATCCAACACCGCGGCAACGAGGTTTTGATCGTTTCTACGGAATTATTGTTGGGGTTACCAACTTCTTCTCACCGCACTATATTCTTGAAGATGATAGCAAGGTGGAAATTGTCGTAGATGATTACTATTTTACCGATGCCATCACCGACAAGGCGATCACCATGATTGAAGAGTCGGTAGAGGACGAGAAACCCTTTTTCCTCTATCTTGCACACACCGCACCCCATTGGCCGCTGCAAGCACCAGCTGAAGATATCGCTCGTTACGACGGTGTTTATAACAAGGGCTGGGACACTATTCGAACAGCCCGCCATGAAGAGTTAAATGGTCGGCACATACTGGCGTCTAATTGGGATATTTCACCACGAGACGAGGATGTGCCAGCCTGGCAAGACATTAAGTTGAAGGACTGGGAAGCCAGCAAAATGGCGGCCTATGCGGCCATGGTCGATCGTATGGATCAATCTATCGGGCAATTACTCGCCGCTTTAAAACGAATGAATCAATTCGACAATACGCTGATTCTTTTTCTATCGGATAATGGCGGTTGCGCGGAGTGCATGGCTGAGGATGGCTGGGCGCAGTATTATCCAGATACCACGTTAGATGGCCGCAAGATCACCATGGGCAATATTCCCAATCTGCGTCCTGGTAGCGATACGACTTACCAGAGCTATGACAAACCATGGGCCAATGTTTCCAACGCGCCGTTTAAATCTTTTAAACATTACGTTCATGAAGGTGGTATTTCTACACCGCTAGTAGCCCATTGGCCGAATGGTATACGCCCCGGCCTGGTGTCTCATACACCGTGTCACGTGGTCGATGTGTTGCCAACAATTCTGCAGGCATCTGGCTGTAGTTATCTTTCTGAGTTGGGTGGGCACGCCATCCAACCTTTACAGGGTGAATCTTTTTTCGATTTATTTGATGGCAAAGACTGGCATCGACAACAGCCGATATTCTTTGAGCATGAGGGCAATAGCGCTGTTCGCCTGAACAACTTTAAGCTGGTACGAAAACATGATCAGCCCTGGGAGTTGTATGATATGGATACTGACCGGACCGAGTTGAATAACCTAGTAGGTAGGCATCTTCCTATGGAAGCTAAGTTGCTTCAACACTATGCGGACTGGGCAAATAAAACGGCTGTGATTGACTGGAATATCGCACTACCGAAACTTTTGCAGGCATGGAATCTTCAGAGCACCGATGGCTAACCCACTACATAATAAGACGATAAGAATTTAGGAGACGTGATATGAAAACTAAAGCAAAAAATGACGATCAGATTCGACTTGTCAATACTGACACGGCAGAGTACGAGCCTTATGATTTTGCTGGTCCGGCATTGGCTGGTATTAGTCAGCTAAACTTAAGTTACAACAGAGAAACGGGACATGGGTCTTACATAGTCCGAATGGAGCCGGGTACTGTGACAACCAGTCATGTTCACACAGTTAGAGAGGAGTACCTGGTTTTAGAGGGCGATGTGGTTGAGGCGGGTGGCAGGCTGCTAGGCCCTGGAGACTATATTATTTTTGAACCGGGTACGGAGCACTGCACACGTACGATAAATGGTTGCACCATCATTGGGTTTGATTATCCACTGCCGGAAAGTGCTTCTACATAGCACTCACACTACATAACAATATCAGGTTTTTCATAATGGAATACTCGCCACTTAATTTTAAGCAAAAGCTAGCTGGTTTTAACGAACATTGGTCACCCCGTGTTTTAGCCGAAATGAATGACTATCAATTCAAGCTGGTTAAAGTCAAAGGAGAGTTTGTTTGGCATGACCACACAGATACCGATGAGGTATTCATAGTTCTAAATGGTAGTCTCGATATTGAGTTTGAAGATGGAAAGGTGACATTGGCGGAAGGCGAAATGTATGTAGTGCCTAAGGGTAAGCAACATAGGCCTGTCGCGGTGGATGAATGTGAGATACTACTTGTTGAGCCTAAGGGTGTGGTCAATACGGGTGATGAAACTAATGGTTTAACCGCGGATAATGATGTCTGGGTATAAGTTAGAGTTTAATCACTTATGACTAGCAGAAAGCTGCACAGAGTCATTGGCATGATATTGCTTTTACCCATGTTTGGTTGGTCGATAACCGGTATTGTATTTTTCGTAAAGCCAGGTTATAGCGATGCTTACCAACAGCTCGCATTGAAGACTTATCCACTTGATCAGCTTCGAGCAATTGAGCCTAATAGTGAATGGCTGGAGGTTCGGGCTATGAAAACACTTCTTGGCAACCATCTTTTAGTCAGAAAAGATGGTTTGTCTTTGCATCTTGAGCCACAAACATTATCTATTAGAACCAGGCCAAATGATGTCGAAATGGCAAAACTTCTGAATGACGCGATTTCTTTTAACCCGGTTCGTTATGGCAATGTGATTGAAGTGAGTGGAAATGTTGCCAGGACCAGTACGGGCGTAGAGCTGAAGCTTAATTGGGATAATCTCCAGTTAAGCCAAAGAGGTAGGGATACGGAACTAATCGATACGCTATATAAAATTCACTATCTTCAATGGTCACCAAATAAAACAGTTAATCAGTTGTTGGGCATATTCGGATTAGTCCTGCTAATCTGTATGTCTGTGCTGGGTTGTTTGTTGCTTTTTCGTGGACGACGCACAAATGCCACACTAAAACCTGAACAACCTAAAACGCATTATTGAGGAAGCACACTGTGATAAAACAGAGTAAAACAGTGGCTGTTCTAGGTGCCGGTGTCGCAGGTTTAACAACGGCCAAAACCCTTAAACAGTACGGTTTTGAAGTAACCGTATATGAATCGAGGCCGGAGCTTGGTGGGGTGTGGGCTAATAACTACAAATCGCTGCGTGTATTAGAGCCTTCCTGTGTTTATGGCTTTCCAGATTGGCCCTGGCCAAAGGACGCTTCGTTGTTTCCTGATGCCGGTGAAGTGCGAAATTATCTTGCGGGTTATGCGAAAAATTTTGGCGTGCTCGAATGTATTGAATTTAATACAAAGGTTGTCTCAGCAAATCCCCAGGATGATGGTAAATGGGTTATTGAAACCGTTAGCAATCAGCAGTCTCGAGTTGGAACTTTCGATTTCTTCATTATGGCTCCGGGTATGTTTAACCATCCGAAATTGCCCCAATGGTCGGGCGTCGAGAAGTTTGACGGTGAAGTGATTCACACAAGTCAGTTTAGAGACTCATCCCAGGTAAAGGGTAAAAATGTAGCGGTTGTTGGTTTCAGCCGTTCTGCCATGGATGTATCAGTTGATGCCGTATCTGACGCGAAGGCTGTATCAATAATCCACCGCTCAGTACGCTGGCCAGTACCAGAAAAGATACTGGGACTAATCCGTAATCATGTACTGTTATTTGCCCGTTGGCCAACTATCTTTGCACCTCCCTGGATTAGATCAGGAAGAAAGGTCGGAATTTTGCATCACAAGGTGGGGTTTCTGGTTGATCTGTTCTGGAAATTTTTCGAAGTTTTATTAGGTGCCCAGTTCAAATTAAAATCCAGGAAGGTGATGCCGGACAGGCCGATAAAACTGGATCTATTTACCAATTTGTATATCACGCCACGCAAATTCTTTTCGATGATGGATCAGAGCAAGATTCGCTCGGTGCGATCAGAAATCGACAGATTCGATGCCAGCGGAATACATTTATCCAATGGCCAATATCTAGCAGCCGAGACAGTTATTTGTGGTACCGGCTGGCAGCATGACTACTCGTTTCTGCCGAACTCGTTGCTGAACAAAATTTATGATGAAGATGGCATGCATTTGTATCGGCACATGGTTCATCCGGCCATGCCAGGATTCGCTTTTGTTGGTGGCGTACAGGGAATTAACAGCGCCACCTGTTACGCCATTCAGGCGACCTGGGTTGCACGATGGCTAACTAATCAAGTTAGCTGGCCGGAGGCTGAAGCACAACTACAGGAAATAGAAACATTGAGAAAATGGAACGAATCCGTTGTGACCCAAAGGCCCAATCGAGCGCAGATTCTGAACCTGCATCAGCTACCGTACTTAGATGAACTAATGGACGATATGGGGCTGAAGAAGCAGCGCAAAATGCCCATCGCTGAGCAATTTGCGCCATATCGTTCTGTAGACTATAAATCGGTTACTGCAACAACCAGGCCGCGCTGAAAGAAAACGTGTGGTTGTACAGTGTACGGACTATTGTGGAAGTTTTAGATGAAAAGATTTAGGTCGTGTTAGCTGCTCAAACCCGACACTGGAAAGCGTACATCCACGTCCGGAATTTTTAACTCCAGTCCAGGCCAGGGCTGGATCGAGATAGTCACAACGATTCATAAACCAGGTGCCAGTATTTACCTCAGAGCCAATGGATAACGCCGCATCCTGATCTTGTGTAAAAACGGCAGCGGTAAGACCAAAGTCGCTATCATTCATCAAAGCAATGGCCTCGGCATCATTTTTAACTGCTTGAATGCCTACTACGGGACCGAAAGACTCTTCAGTCATCACCCGCATATCATGATTTACATTGGTTAGTAGTTGCGGTGCAAGATAAGCTGTGCCGTTGCGATTGTAGGCAAACTTATCCGCATCTATATGAGCTACCGCACCTTGCGTAATCGCTTCGTCAATCTGGCCGCGTACAAAATCTGCAGCCTGGCTTCGTACCATTGGGCCGAGGTTTGTTTGTGGCTCCTGTGGGGGGCCCAGTTTATATTGATTGACCAGCTCAATAGCCCCACCAACAAAATCATCAAATATAGACTGATGGACATAGACTCGTTCGATACCGCAGCAAGACTGACCAGAGTTGAAGAAGGCACCATCAACAACAGTGTCTATCGCCTGTTTTAAATCTGCATCATTACGAACGTAAGCCGGGTCTTTACCACCTAACTCTAGTCCGACGCCTTTGAACAGTCCGGCCACCGCACGTTCAACCATTTCACCGCCAGGTACTGAGCCGGTAAATGCAACAAAGGCTGTTTCAGGTGCTTTGATCAGTTGTTCTGTCGCTGTATGGTCAAGATGCAAGTACTGGAAGACTCCTTCTGGCAGACCGGCTTGCGTAAAAGCCTCAACGAATCGTTCCGCACACAAAGGTGTTTGCGCAGAATGCTTTATAAGTACGGTATTTCCAGACAACAATGCGGGGACTACGGCATTAACCGCAGTTAAAAAGGGAAAGTTCCACGGTGCAATAACAAATACTTGCCCTAGAGGCTCGCGACGAATAAATCGTTCGAAACCGGGTTTTGATTCGGGTGTAACCGGTTGTAGAGCCTGTTCGGCTATGGATGCCATATGACGAGCGCGTTCTTCAAAACCCGCGATCTCGCCCGGACCGAAAGAGATGGGTCGACCCATCTGCCAGGTTAATTCATTAGAGATAATATCTTTACGGGCTATAAGTTGATCCACTGCGCGGTTTACCAGTTCCGCACGTTCGACAATGCTGGTATTACGCCACGTAGAAGTTATTCCATTAGCTTTCTCCAACGCATTCGCAATTTGCTCATTGCTGGCATAGGGGCGTTCTACATAGACTTCGCCATTCACTGGCGAGATTACTGAAAATGATTTCATTGAATTTTATCTGAATAAAAGTTAGATCGGAAAAGCGAGCTCGTGTTATTAGCCTTACTTCATCACCAGGATGATTACTCAACCTCGGTGCAAAAAAGTGCTAGATTATTTCAAAGTAACGGCTCATTTCCCAGTCACTAATATGTTTTCGGAACTCGCGTTCTTCCCATTCCCTGGTCGCCGCATAATGTTCTACAAAAGCATCGCCAAACAGGGAGCGTGAGGGCTCAGAAGTTTTTAAACGACCGGCAGCCTCGAACAATGTGGCGGGTAGCTGTAAGTTATCCGGGAACGTCGCATCATAGGCATTACCTACAATCGGTGCTTCTGGTTCAATGGAGTTTTCTATACCCCAAAGCCCGGAGCCAATAGCGGCTGCTAACGCGATATAGGGATTAATGTCTGCAGCGGCAATACGATACTCGACCCGTTGGGAATTCTCTTTACCCAAAATAGCACGCAACGCACAGGTGCGATTCTCAATTCCCCAACTGGCTGATGTGGGTGCCCAGAAACCAGGAATTAGACGGCTAAAGCTATTTACCGTTGAAGCCACCATGCACAACATTTCAGGCATAAGCTGCTGTTGCCCGCCGATGAAGTGACGCATGGCAGTAGAAATATTTTGCTCTGCACCCTTGTCATGAAAAACAGCGCCACCCTTCTCGTTGGTAAGAGAAATGTGAATATGGCCGCTCTGTCCAGGCCAGTCCGGCGACCACTTAGCCATAAAGGTGGCCATCCAGTCATTGCGCTGTGCCAGAACCTTGGTATAGGTCTTGAATAATGCTGCGCGATCCGCTGCGGCCAACGCATCGGAATGCACCAGGGCAGCTTCCAGCACACCAGGGCCGGTTTCCGTATGCAGTCCTTCAATGGGGAAATCCATGGTCAGGCCAAGTGATAATAGATCTTCATAAAATTCCGCGTAAACAGAACTACGCAGCATCGAGTAACCAAAGAATCCAGGAGAAATATTTTTTAGATTTTTATAGTTTTTGTCTCTTACGGATTGCGCGGTTTCCTCAAACAGAAAAAACTCAAACTCACAGGCCGCAGTGACATTAAAGCCCATGTTCTTTGCCTTATCGAGTACGCGTCGCAATACACCTCGTGGACAAACTGCTTCAGCCGCTTTATCAAACTCAGCCAGGAAAAGTAATGAACCGGTTTGTTCCAAGGGCAATTCACGACATGTTTCAGGAAGGATGCGAACCCATGCATCGCCATAGCCAGTATGCCAGCCAGTAATGTTAACGTTGTCGTACAACTGGTCGTTGGAATCCCAGCCTAGTACCACATCACAGAATCCAAAACCGCCGTCTAAAGAGGAAAGAAACTTGTCGCGGTGCATGTACTTGCCACGCATAACGCCATCAGCATCGAATAGTCCGACTTTGACATAGTCGAGCTCACGATCGTTAATTATACGGGCCGCATCTGCGGCAGTTTTTACATCAGAAGCTTGCATCTATTTTAATTCCGGTTGAAAACTAAATTGTCGATCGGGTGTTATTGTTAACCGACTCTGTGTTCAGGCCTATTATTCCACATTTAACACACGAATCAGATTAGTACTGCCCGCTTGTCTCGAACTTCCTGCGGTTAATATCAGTAAATCGCCAGCTTGAACCTGACCGACGCGCTTCGCCGCAGCAATGGCGAAATTAACCTTATCTTGATCAGAGCCATCACCGTCATAAATTACGCCATAAATTCCCCAGCTCATGGCTAGTCTATGGGCAACCGTTGATGAGGAGGTTATCGCAAGAATAGGGCAGTCTGGCCGGTACTTGGAAATCAACCTGGATGAAAAGCCGGTTTCGGTCAGCGCGATAATAACCGCCGCATGCAAATGATTGGCCATGGTAATAGAGGCCTGGGCGACCGCTTCGGTAACTTCGTTGGACGGGTTGGGCTTTATCTGTTGCAAATTGCCAAATTCACGCAGACTTTCCTCCGCTTCCAGGGCCAGCTCTACCATGGTACGAACGGCCTCTACGGGTCGAGAGCCGGAGGCAGTTTCGCCAGATAACATAACGGCGGAACTACCGTCGAAAATAGCATTTGCAACATCACTCACCTCAGCCCGGGTTGGGCGCGGATTGCGCTCCATAGAATCGAGCATCTGGGTTGCCGTAATTACCGGTTTACCGTTAGATACCGTGGCCCGGATGATTCGTTTCTGAATGGTGGGGCCTTCACCCATTTTGAGTTCAACGCCCAAATCGCCACGTGCCACCATAATGCCGTTGGCTGAAGTGATAATCTCTTCAATGTTTTCCACGCCTTCGCGGTTTTCTATTTTGGCGATAATCGGGATATCTGCATTAAGAACTCGGAGCTGACTGCGCAGATCCTGTATCTCGGCGGCATTACGCACAAAAGAGGCTGCGATAAAGTCGACTTTTTGTTGAGCCGCAAAAGTCAGCTCACGACCAGTGTCGTACTCAATGTCGTTTAACGCCGATGTTGTATCCGGAAGATTCACTCCCTTGGTGTTACGCAGTACGCCGCCACATTCAATGCGGCAAACCACTCTGGTATCTTCGATCGCGTTAACAATAAGCTCAATTTGCCCGTCATCCACCAGAATTCGGTGTCCCAGCGCCGCGTGTTGATGCAGACCCTTATAGCTGATAGAAACGCCGTTCTCATCACCCGATCGATCGTCGTTATACAAGGTGAAGGTTTTATGGCGTTCCAACAATACTTCGCCGGCTGCAAGACGACCGGTACGAATCTCACGCCCCTTAGTATCGACCATGATCGCAACCAGGGTTTCGCAATCACTAGCCGCCTGACGAATTCGTTTTACAGTGGCCCCATGGGAATTCTCATCACCATGAGACATATTTAATCGTGCGACATTCATACCGGCACGAATCATGGCCTTCAGTGTGTATTCGTTATCACAGGCTGGTCCGATGGTGGCAATAACTTTGGTTTTTCTAAAGCGTCGGCGAATGTTCAGTTTGGCGTACCTGGTAGGAGTTTGGCGGGGGCGATTATAGTCGTGATAGGATGCCGAGACGAACCCAATTTTGTTATAGGAGAAGGCATTATGTTAAATGGTAGCAGGGCAATAGTCACCGGCGGGCTGGAAGGCATAGGCTTGGCTATAGCAACTGAATTGTCAAAACAGGGTGCCAGTGTAGTGATTGGCTCCAGGCGGGGAGACGACGAGAAACTGGTCGTGAATGTCATGGCGGCCATGACAGGGCCCTGTAGAGTTATTGCTCTCGATGTAGCTAGCGGCGAATCCATCGGGCAGTTTATGCAGCAGGCCGAGACCTTTCATGGCGAGTCGGATCTGTTGATAAACAATGCCGGAGTATCAGCCCACCATGGTGTGGATGGTCATAGTGAGGAAGACTGGAATCGTGTGATTGACATCAATCTATCCGGTCCTTTTCGCATGATGAAGGCCTGCTTGCCGGCTATGAAACGCAATCAATATGGCCGCATTGTTAACATTGCGTCCACAGCCGCCAGGGTGGCAGAACCAACCCATGCGGCCTATTGCGCCTCCAAGGCCGGACTGGTTGGATTATCCAAAGCAGTGGCTCGCGAAGGTGCTCCTGATGGTATTACCTGTATGTGCGTGAGCCCCACCTGGGTCGAAACGTCGATGCTAAGAGCCAGTGCGCAATCTCTGGCAGATATCAACGGCCGAAGCTATGCAGAAGAAATTGAGTTAATGAAACAATCTAATCCTCAGGGCCGACTAACCCAGCCTGAAGAGATTGCTGCAGTCGTCGTCTTTTGTTGTTCCGGAGCGGCACCTGCGCTGACAATGGAAGACATACAAGTGAATGCAGGGGCTTTATGGTAAGCAGTATATACTGCGGTCCTAAGGCCCAGGCTGACGGACCGCTAACTGGAAATAGGCAAGCTTCAACGGTTAGTCAGCGAATTATTGCTGCGTTGCACTAACCTTTTTAACTAGAAACTCTACCAGTCGATTGGTGAGTCCGCCTTTAGGTGCATTGGGTGGCCATACGGCATAAACACCGATAGGTTTAATTTTTAAGTTTGGTAAGACATGTACTAATTTGCCATTGGCAATTTCCTTATCGGTAAGAAATTCAGGCAGTGCCGCTACACCATTCCCATGGGCTACTAGTTGTGCAATTGCATGGGCACTGCTCACCCTGATTCGAGATTTTGGCCTAAACAATCTGGCTGAGTCTTTGGGGAAATTAAATACTGCGTTAAAACCCACCGGCGACAGTTCGATCCAATCCCAGCTCTCTACATCCTTGATTGTTACAGGGGTTGGCTTTGCTTTGAAATATATAGCTGAAGCAACAACACGCCTGTTTACTTCATATAGTTTTCGGGCTTTTAGACTACTGTCTCGAAGCCAGCCCATACGAATGGCTAAGTCCACGCCGTCTTCTATCATTTCGCGTCGAATATCCGTGAAGTCAAGCTGCACGCTCACATCTGGATGAGACTTTGCGAAATCGCCGATGTCGTTAACAAGTGTCGACCGTTCCATTACTGCGGGCAGCGTAATTTTTAACTCACCGAGGAGTTTTGGAGCGTGCTTCGAAACCATGCTGAAAAAGTCTTCAGCAGCACTGATCATTGAATGCGCTGAGTCGAGTAATTGTTCTCCATCGGAAGTTAAGGATAATTTGCGGGTCGACCGGTAGAGCAACGCCACACCAAGTTGCTGTTCGAGCTTGGCAATGTGGTGACTAACTACTGAGGGTGATAAGTGAAGAGCGGCGGCTGCCTTTCGAAAGGAACCGTGTTCAACGGTTTTAGCAAAAATAGCAATTTGCCGAAGTTGATCTAACATTGATGCAGAATATCGAATAGTGAAATTAAATAATAGCATGTTATCAATTAATCTATTGACCAATATAATTCAGCTCCGCTACAACTTTGTGTGGCTAAATATTTTTACTCAACAGAACTAAGAGAACATCTTTATGACAAGTGTTAGGTATCTAATCGCAGCATTTATGCTGTCTTGCGCATCATTGGCAACCATTGTAGTGACCATGGAGAATGTAAGAGCAGACGACAAAACAACAGTGCAAGCCTTTTACGATTTCTTAAGTAACCCTGGCTCTGAGGTTCATGCAAACGCATTTTTGGCGGTAACTGACGCCGGTTGGAAAAGTATTGGAAACTACTCTGGAAAGAATAAATCCAGTGAGATGTTAGTCGCTCAGATGGGTGGGTTCGCTAAATTAATTCCTGATTTGAATTGGGCTGTTGAAGAAATGCTCCAGGACGGTAATAGCGTGGTTGTTCGAGGGCGCGCAACAGGTACCCCTAATGGTCCGCTTTTTGGTATTGATGGCCAGGGAAAAAGTTTCGACATTCTTACTATCGATATTCACACTGTTGAGAACGACAAAATTACACAGTCCTATCATGTCGAAGATTGGGCAGGCGCACTACGTCAGTTGAAGGCTCAATAAACTCGAAAGATAGTCTGGTACAACGAAGGTGACAGTATGCTCCCGCGGGAGGTGCTGCCGCTTTCTTTGGTCGAATGAATTGGAAACTAACCGAGTCTGGATATGAAACAAGTGTTTTTGCGTTCGCCCCAGGTTTTAAAGTAAGGGATGATAAAGTGAAGTTTAGGAATTGGATTGAGGGCAGTTTTGCTGTTAGTCGAACGTATCATTAGGCTTAAGATAACTGCTTTTATGTAAATGAGATTTATTCAAACGGAAACATATTATGAACGTTAGCAAAAAGTTTATCGGGATAATTGCCACGGCTCTAGTCGTTGTTGTGAATAGTTCGGCCTGGGCAGAAGATTTGAGTTTGCCGGTGCGAAATTCGCCCATACCACTGACTACTAATAGCGTGCCTCATGTTCAAATCGATGTTGAAGCAGCGCCGGAACTAACGGCAGA
>JBLHGU010000026.1:0-40050 GCA_047615875.1 Parasphingorhabdus sp. | reverse complement strand
GTTCTCATACCGATTCTTAAGGGTTGGTGTACTGAGGTAGGCGCTCAGATGACATCACTGGGTGTCCAGGTACATGGCGGCATGGGTTTTATAGAAGAAACAGGCGCTGCGCAATATTATCGAGATGTCCGTATTACACAGATTTATGAAGGTACTACTGGTATTCAAGCAGCAGATCTTGCCGGTCGCAAGCTGTTGCGAGATGGTGGTTTAACCACCAGGTCGATGTTGGAGCAGATTCAACAAGATATTAATAGCCTTGGTGATTTTGCAACTGTAGAAGCAAAGCAATTAGTCGATAGATTGAATCAGGCTATGTCAGAGATTGAATTGTCTGTGCAATCATTACTTGAACAGGGCAGCCAGGATGCTGGTCGTACTATGGGGGTATCAGTTCCCTACTTAATGCAGTTTGGCTATCTGGTTGGTGGATGGATGATGGCTCGTAGTTATATGGCAGCTCGTAATTTCATAGACAATGGTAGCGATGACCCTTTTTATCAGGACAAATTGTATTCATGTCAATACTATATGACCCAGATTCTACCTCTGGGTCAATCTCACCACGCAAGAGTTATGGCCGGTGGCGAGATGATTGTAGGCGTATCAGACGATTGGTTTGACCGTGCCTACTAACTTCTTATTTGCCTGGGATATGATTGCTCACGCCCCGGGCAAGCTAAGCAAGCTTTAAACCATTTTCGACCTGACGTTCAGGCTGTGCTAACACTACGCTACCATCAGCCTGAACAAAACCGGTAACTAGACATTCTGATCGGACCGGCCCAATTTGCCTGGGCGGAAAATTAATCACGCCAACAATTTGTTTACCGATAAGATCTGATTTGTCATATAGGTCAGTTATTTGAGCACTAGAGCGACGAATGCCTATTTCCGCTCCAAAATCGATTTTCAGTTTCCATGCTGGTTTCCTTGCTTCGGGAAAATCCTCCACTTCCATAATCGTTCCTGTTCTGAGCTCGATGACTTCGAATTCGCTCCAGCTAATTTCTTTCATTGTACATTCTCGGTTTACAGTATCTTGGATTTGGGATCGAAACTTAATCGATCTGGAAATTCTTCATCCATAAATTTTTGCAGTATCCGTAGTTGCGGGTTTTTGAAGGCATCCTGCAAGAGTTGTATCACGCGTGGAATATGTTGGAGATATTGGTCTTTGCCATCTCTCAGCCACAACCGACTAAATATTCCGATAACCTTGCAATGTCGTTGAGCGGCCAAGAAATCATACCAGCTTAGAAAGTTATCCTGGTCCAGCAAAGGGAGATTTGAAAAGTAGTATTCAATTAGATACTGTGGCAGACCTGCACCAAGATCTCTTCGAGCATCTTGTATTAATGACATCAGATCATAGGCCATTGGTCCAATAAGAGCATCCTGGAAGTCCAGCAAAGCACAATAATTGTTGCCGTGGCGAGATATTCGCATAAGATTGTCGACATGAAAGTCACGTAATACTAAACTCGGAGCGGGCTCAGGCATTTGATGTATTAATGACATCCAGATATCCACATAGCGTTGCCGAAGAATATCAGTTGGCGGCTCACCATAAATAAGCTGGTAGTGCCAATCAACAAGTAACAAAGCTTCGCGTAATAGTTCCTCACTACTATAGTGAGGAACTGACACACTTAAACTTGATGGGTGTCGGTGAAGTTTGATCAACGTATCGATAGCTGTTTTATAAAGCAGCTTTTCATCTTCGCCAGCATTCAATAAGCGGGTAAATGTGCTATCACCAAAATCTTCTAATAATAGAAATCCATTTTTATCATCACGTTGCATAATCAGCGGAACATCTATTTCTAAAGACAGCAGGTGTTGATCTACTTTTATAAACGCTTCGAGATTTTCGTGTTCAGGAGGCGCATCCATCAAAATATAGGATTTCGAGCTTTGCGTTATTCTAAAATAGCGCCTAAAAGAAGCATCCTGCGGCAGCGCATCTATATGAAACTCAGAACCCAATGAGTTCTGCAGAAAAACTTTGGCTGAGGCTATTCGGGGATCGATCGAGGACAAATTATTTCAACCATTTTGAAAGGAATAAAAGTCCATAGATTGTGTCATTTCTATACTGCGGATTAAAGGGCTTATGAGTGGAGGAATTTTGTTGGAAAACCAACACACTGTCGTCGTTATTCTCGAGCTGGTAAGACCTTGCCGGGGTTCAACTGATCATCTGGATCGAAAGCCTGTTTAATGCGATGCATTAGCTCAAGCTCCAGTGGTTGTTTGAATTGTGACATGTGATCAATTTTTATTTTACCTATGCCATGTTCAGCACTGAAAGAGCCACCGAGGTCATTTACTATACGATAAACCGACTCATTTACCCGCGACCGGGTCAGATAAAAATCGGCCTGACTCTGTGCCACTGGTTGCAACATATTGAAGTGCAGATTGCCATCCCCCATATGACCAAAAGGGTAGGGACGGATGCCAGGTACAATGCTCTGTATTTCACTGTTCACTCTTCTAACCAGTTCCGGTATTTTTGCAATGGGAACTGAAACATCGTGTTTGATACTGAGTCCTTCCTGTTTCTGGGCCGGCACCATTGCTTCTCGAATACGCCATAATTCTGCTTCCTGCTTTTCTGATTGGGTCACAACCCCGTCCTGAATCCAACCGGCGTTCATGCCCTCTTCGACAAAAGCCTCAGTTATTTCTGTTAGGGGAATAAACGCTGAGGAAGTGCTGAACTGCACCAGTAGATTCCATTCGGAAGGCTTCTCCAATGGTCGACGAATCCCGCTAGTGTGTTTTATTGCAAGTTGTACGGAGAAGTCCGGGATGAGTTCAAAACTACTGAGCTGATCTCCGCTTACACGCTTTGCCAGTGAAAGTAAATGTAAACCATGGTCCAGATTGTCGATGCCAAGCCAACAGGAAATCGACTTAATTGGCCTTGGGTAGAGTCGAAGTTGAGCTGCTGTAACGACGCCTAGTGTGCCTTCTGCTCCGACGAACAGTTGCTTTAAATCATAGCCGGTATTATTTTTTATCAGGCTATTGAGGCCGTGCCAGATCTGACCATCCGGCAAAACCACCTCAAGACCAAGTAGCTGCTGTCGCGTATTTCCATATCGTAATACATTGATGCCGCCAGCATTTGTAGACAAATTTCCGCCAATCATACAGCTGCCTTCGGCACCAAGACTCAGCGGGAAGAATCGATCCGCTGTTTGGGCGGCATTTTGAATATTCGACAGAATACAGCCAGACTCTGCAGTCATTGTATTATTTAATGGGTCCAGTTCTCTGATGACATTTAAATTCCGGACTGAAAGCAAGATATTGTCCGGTTCGGCCACAGCACCGCCGCAAAGTCCGGTATTGCCAGCCTGGGGCACCAGGGGTATGCGATATTCCCTGGATAGCTTTACTGCCAGAGAAACCTGTTGAGTGGTTTCGGGGGTGATAATGAACGCAGGCTCGCTGGAAAACTCCCCTCTTTCTTCCCGAAGGTAGTCGTCAGAACGACTATCATTCGCTCTAATTACATTTGTAGAACCGATCAGCTCACTAAGCCGAAGAAATGCGTCGTTCAGGGAAACGTGGTTTGGGGCCATAAATTCTATGCGGAAAAAGGAGATTCGGTCTTTGCTGAAAATCAAGAATACAGTACAGTAAGCGTTTGAGAATTAAATTCCAAGACCAACAATTAAAATGCTTCTAAATAGATAAAAAATGAAGCCGGTTGATTTTGAAATTGTTGTAATCCAACTTTCGAGGAGACACATGTTTAAATCCCTGCATATTGACCCGGAGCGTTGCACCGGATGTTTACAGTGCGAAATGGCCTGTTCACTTGAGCACACTGGCCAATTTAATCCCGCGCGTTCCAGGATCAAAGTTTTTGAGTTTGAGCATGCCCTGCGTAGTGTTCCCTATACCTGCACGCAATGTGACGAGGCCTGGTGTATGACGGCCTGTCCGGTGGGCGCGATAGGTGTTGATACATTAAGTGGTGCGAAGGAGGTTTCTAGCGCCCTGTGTGTGGGGTGTAAGGCTTGTGTTAGCGCTTGTCCATTTGGCACTATCAATTTTAACCCAGACACCGGTAAAGTCGATAAATGCGACTTGTGTGGGGGCGATCCACAGTGTGCAGATGCCTGTCCGACTGACGCAATAATCTTTGGCGACGCAGACTGGTCCGGATTGGACAAGATGCGCCGATCTGCAGCTGTCGCACTATTGGGGAGATAATCATGGGTTGGCAAGAAAGAGTATTGATCGTTGATTTGGAAAAGGGTTCTGTTGATGTTGAGCCTTTGAATATGGAATGGGCTAAAGCTTATGTAGGTGAACGTGGACTGGCATCTAGATATCTTTTGGAACACATGGACCCCGCAACAGACGCGATGTCTCCAGAAAATGTGTTGATTTTTGCCAATGGACCCCTTAGTGGGACTATGGCCTCAACCAGTGGACGTTATTGTGTCGTCACCAAGGGACCGCTAACAGGCGCAATTGCTTGTTCAAATTCCGGTGGTAAGTTTGGCGCAGAGCTAAAATTCGCCGGCTACGACATGTTAATAGTGAAAGGTCGTTCCCCAGAGCCTGTTTATTTATCTATTGAAGATGATCAGGTAGAGATTCGCTCGGCTGAGCACTTATGGGGTAAAACTGTCTGGCAGACGGAAGAAATTATTAAAACCACTCATCGTAATCAAACGACGAGGGTGGCTTCCATTGGCGTGGCTGGAGAGCAGGGTGTTTACTACGCTTGTGTGATAAACGATCTGCATCGTGCTGCAGGACGTTCCGGAGTTGGAGCGGTGATGGGATCAAAGAATCTTAAGGCTGTTGCGGTTCGTGGAACCCGGGGTGTTAGCGTAAACGACCCAGTACGATTTATGGACGTTGTGAAAAAGAAAAACAACAAGCTGTTTCATCATCCAAGCAGAAAAGGACTGAATAAAACAGGTACGTTGTCTATGATCGATGTAATGCAGGACTTTGGTGGTTTGCCTACTCGAAATTTCAAGGAAGTACAGTTCGAGGGTGTGGATAAAATCAATGCAAAAGCGGTTGTAAAGCCAAACAGGATTGGTCATACCAATTTAATTGCCAATAAAGCCTGCTTCGGCTGCACTATTGCCTGTGGCCGAATTGCCCATGTAAGCAAGGACCACTTCAGTGTCGTCAATCGAAAAGAATACTGGCATGCATCGGGTGGGCTGGAATACGAAACCGCATTTGCTTTTGGGCCAGTAGTCGCCGTTGATGATGTAGACGCATTAACATTTGCCAACTATATGATGAATGAGCATGGTATGGACCCAATCTCATTTGGAGTTACCCTTGCAGCTGCCATGGAGTTGTTCGAAATGGGTGTTTTGACCCTGGAGGATACCGATGGCATTGAGCTCAAATTTGGTAATGCTGAAGCTCTCACAGTTATGGCAGAAAAGACTGGAAAATACGAAGGCTTTGGTAAGGAACTCGCGCTGGGATCAAAACGTCTATGTGAGAAATACGGACATCCCGAATTAGCTATGGTTGTAAAAGGCCAGGAATTTGCTGGTTATGACTCACGGGCTTTACAGGGTATGGGGCTAGGCTATGCCACGAGTAATCGAGGTGCCTGTCACCTAAGACATGATACCTTCACTGAAGATATGGAAGATATCAGTGGTAATGGCAAGGCGAAACCTTGTAAGGACTCTCAGGATAATACCGCTGCAATTGACTCAATTGGACTTTGTTTATTTACAGCTTCAGCATGGGATATGGGCGATTTGGCCGATATGCTGGATGCGGCCTGTGAGGGTGATTGGAATGAGCAGACATTAGTTAGTGCCGGAGAGCGAATATGGAATCTGGAACGCATATTTAACTTAAAGGCAGGATTGACTGCCGCGGACGATACTTTGCCACCGCGTATGCTTAATGACCCCGTGCCTAGCGGATCAGCGGAAGGTAAAGTGAATGAACTGGATATTATGTTGCCTGAATATTACAAGGAGCGCGACTGGAGTGCAGATGGTGTTCCGACTGACGCATTAAAAGAACGCCTGGGCCTGGAGAGCTTTGTTTGAAAATCAGACTAAAATTGTCTGGAGAACTGGAAGATGGGATGCGACCTGAATTGGCCGCATCCTATTCCGTTGCAGAAGGATCGAATGTTCATGATGTTCTGGAAAAATTACCTTTCAAAGATCGTGTAGCGTTAACTTCTGTAAACGGCAAGATGGTGCCTCCGGCGCAACGCCCTAACGTTGTAATTTCTGATGGAGATGAATTGATGTTATTGCCTGCAATAAAAGGCGGCTAATTTAACTAGTTTTCCTTGAGGGAGCCCAGCTGGTTCTATTTTTAACCCGCTCCATGGTATTGTTGGCGCTTCTCAGTCCAGCTCATTCGAGAAGCTATTTTGGTAAATATACTTAATCCCTAAACAGCATTATTTTTTTCGCGTTTTACCCCAAATTGTTGATCCGACAGTGGGCGATGTAGAGCTACAATTCATTATTCTTGGTTGTACGTTTTGCCTGATGGGACTGATTAGCGATGGTTTTTCTCGAATAGGAATCTATTTTCCCTCCTTCACCTTCTTTTTCCCTAACATTGTTACTTTATCTGCTCAACCGGATTAGTTGACTCATTCAGCATCTATTAATCTTCGGTCGTTAGGATATTAGACCGTTTAAACAGAATTCTAAAATATGCGCATAATGAAAATATTAGGCATTTCGTTGCTCTGCCTGACTGGACTATTGATGCTTTTAGTTGCCGGCATCTTTCTTTTTGTTGATCCCAATGACTACAAGAAAGAATTGTCGAGTCAGGTAGAGAAAGCTACGGGTCGAACATTACAGATTCCTGGGGATTTAAAACTGACCGTTTTTCCATCCGTTGGAATTACCGCATCTTCGGTATCACTTTCCAATCCAAAAGGATTTGATAGCAATGACTTCGTTAGCATCGAGCATTTCACAGTTCAGGTAAAGGTGCGTCCGCTATTCGACGGAAGTGTAGAGATTGACGCAATTAGCCTGGATCGTCCGGAAGTCAACCTGGTCGTTGGAAAGAATGGTTCGAACAATTGGCAAGATCTTTTCGGTAAAAAAATTCCTGGAAATAAAAAGCCTGCAGACGCTGCTACACACAAGGCAGTAGGTTCGCTATTTATTAAAAGTGTTGTAGTTCGTGACGGGAAAATCACTTACCGGGGAGTTTCTAGTGCGGAGGACATTGTTGTTGAGGAACTAAATTTTTCTACCAGTGAATTTCGATTGGGCGAAAACATGCCTTTGGAGCTGGCCTTTAAAATTTCCTCTGAAATAATACCTGGCAATAGTGCGAATATTGTTTTGGCAACAACATTAAAGGCAAATTTGGAAGATAAGATTATTGATCTGACTGAAGTATCTTTGGATGCGGAATTAGCTGATCTTATGGGAAAACTGGGTGTTAATAGTGCAGCGGTTTCACTTGATTCAGGAAATGCTACCGTACGAAGTTTAAAGCTAGCGATTTCTGGAACAGTTGGCTCCTATGACCTGGCAGTGCCTGCAATAAGCATTACGGAGCACGGTTCACTAATTACCGTAAATGAATTTGACCTTAATGCAGACGGGATGGATGTTAAAGGTCAGCTAGCATTGGAAATTGGTAAACGTATTAAACTAGATTATGCGGTAAGCCTGGACAAACTGGAAATTGAAGAGGGGGGAAGCACAGACTCTGATGCGAATCAGCCATCAGATACCTCACCTCTACAAGCTATTGGTCTTGTGGATACTAAAGGCACTGTTTTAATAAAGAATCTTATCTATCAAGGATTGGAGTTATCAGATATTCAAATTGTTTCTGAATCCAATAACCGCGGTATCAGATTGGAATCGCTAGCTGGTGGGATAGCATCTGGAACTATGCAAGTCAGTGGATCATTGCTGAATAAAGACCCAGAGTGGGAGTTGTTATTAAATGCAAAACTGAAATCAATTCAAGTTGACCAGATTTTAAAGGCTGTCGCAGATTTTGATCAAGTTCACGGCGAAGTTAACGCCACTGCAGAATTAACTTCGAGTGCAGAAGATATTGGTGAATTGGCTCAGGGTCTGGATGGAGATATCACATTCCTTGCTACGGATGGAGAGCTGAAAGGTGTAGATATACAGCAGTCGCTTATCGATCTAAGCAATCTAACTGGTTATAGAGACAGGCGTAGCGATATCGCTCGCCCCAATGCCAGCACAAAATTTGCCGAGTTATCAGCCGACTTCGTTGTAGCGGATAGTGTGTTTAAAACCGATAATTTAAAGATGAAAGCGCCTGTCTTTAGAGTTGATGGGGCGGGTGAGTTTCGCTTGAACGATGATGCAATTGACTTCAGTACTACGGTCTCAGTTGTAGATAGCCTGGAGGGACAGGGGGGTAAAGAACTTGGTGATCTGGCCGGCGTTTCAATACCACTGAAAATTAAAGGACCAACTCAGTCGCTTAGCTATTCGGTCGATGTGTCCAAACTGTTGAAATCTGAACTCGATAACAAATTGGATGAAGAACTTAATAAAAAACTGGGACTAACAAACGAATCGTCAGATGAAGCAACTCGACCGCTTACCAAAAAGGAACGTCGTAAATTACGTAAGGAAAAACTCGAGCAATTATTGTTAAAAAAGATTGCCGAATAGTCTGGTTCGATTTTTTGTGGGACGGGCAATTTGTCCTGAACGAATGGATGTTGATTTTAATAAAAGAGCAGAAAGGGGGATGTTTGATCAACTATGTCCAAGGTTATGTGGTTAAGACCACATTGTTTATGAGTCTATTTGGTTATAAATAATCTCTCATTAAATCTCTGGAGCAAAAAATTGAAACGTTCATCTTTCCCAAAATATCTTTTACTCGGCGTATGTTCAGCCTTTGCCCTACCTAATTTGGCGATGGATCTAAATGAAATAAAGGTGGAAGCGTCTTTGGGTGCGATTGATGCACCTGTCATTCCCTCTGTTGGACAGATAGATACCGTGATCGAAAATGGTAAGGAAAAAACCTACACTGTTGTCTCCGTTGGGGAGGGAATGATCAACTGGATTGATAATGTTGGGTGCGAATACTCCAAAAGTAGTGAAAATCCGATAACCACACCTACATTAAAATGGAAAAACTGTTCGGGTAGTGAAGGGTCTCGGACTATCACAAAAACAAAAGGTTAAAGAGTGGCCTTTGTCTAGCAAATTAAAGATTCGTCATAACCTTAAGGGTGTCGCATCAGGTGGCGATTCCTGGTCAAACTCCATTTCATGTAAAGTGAAAGGTGAGGTTCGTGTGACCGTGCCCGCTGGAAGTTTCGACACATTTAAAATTTATTGCTCGGGTAAGTGGGATAGTCGGACGTTTTGGTATTCGCCGGAATTAGGTAGCAATGTTGCCTACATGCGAAAGCACAAGTCAGATTCCTCTCGAAACTGGGAGGGCATATTGGTTAAGGTCGAAAAGCTGTAGTTATTTTAGCCACAAGGACATTTTCGGCACAAGGAAGTGCCTATTTCTCAAAGAACCCGAATTGTTTTTCTAGGAATTCCTTGCACGCTCTCCACCTGGATCATACAACGCACGCAAGCTTGCCCTAGCCGTTATGATTCTTCCGCCAACATCAATGGACCAATCATGACCATCCAGGTAATCCTGGGTGACCTCTTCATCAGATTCCACATAGCCCAGTCCAACAGATGCGCCCAGCGCATGACCAAAATTGCCCGATGTCAGATGGCCAGTGATGACGCCATTTTTCAAGATCGGTTCATGGTGATAGAAAACTTCTTCCGAGTTGCCAAGCAAAAACTGTACCAGACGTTTATGCATAAAGCTTCTGCTGTCTTTCTGTCGGGCAATGGCGTCATAGCCAATGAATTTAATGTCTTTATTCATAGCGCAAACAAATCCTGCACCGGCCTCTAACGGAGTGTCTTCATCGCCGACATCGTGTCCAAGATGCAGAAATTTTTTCTCTATGCGACATGAGTCCAGAGCGTGCAAGCCAGCAAGACGCAGTTGGTGTGCTGTGCCTGCCTCCGTGATCAAATCAAATACGTGTCTTGCCATATCAACAGGAACCATTAATTCCCACCCCAACTCTCCTACAAAGGATACTCGCGTAGCTCGTCCCACGGCATAACCAATCTCAATCTTCTTACTCCAACCGAAGGGAAACGCTGCAGTGGAAAGATCTATATTAATCAGTGGGCTCAGTAGATCACGACTGTTCGGCCCCATTACACCTAACACAGCCCAGCCCGATGTAACATCACTAACATAGCAATTGGCATCTGGATCAATATTTCGACGAAGCCAATCAAGGTCTTTATGAGTGACGGCTGCTCCACTGACTACCATATACTCGATTTCGCTCAGTCTAGTAACGGTTAAGTCAGCTTCAATTCCACCGCGTTCATTCAACCAATGGGTGTATACAACCTTATCGAGTTCGGTATCAATATTGGCTGAGCAGATTCGTTGTAGTGCAGCACAAGCATCTTTGCCTTGCACCAGATATTTTGAGAAACTCGATTGGTCAAACAAAGCAACTTGTTCACGAGCAGCCATGTGTTCTTGTGCTGAATACTCAAACCAGTTTTGCTTGCCAAAACTATATTCATAGCGTGGTTCTACGCCTTCTGGTGCAAACCAGTTTGGGCGTTCCCAGCCTGCTGCCTGACCGAAACAGGCGCCATGTTGTTGAAGTCGCTCGTGGATTGGTGAGTGTCGCACATTTCTGGCGGTCTCAAATTGTTTATAAGGGTAATGATTATCGTAGAGTAGTCCCAGTGTTTCTGTTACGCGTTCCTGGATAAATTTTTGAGTGCCCATGAAAGGATACATTCGACGAATATCGTTGTCCCACAAATCCATTGGAGCATGACCATTGTGCATCCATTCTGCACAGGCTTTACCTAATCCGCCAGAAGACTGAATGCCAACGCTGTTGAGACCGCAAGCGACAAAATAGCCGCGCACCTCTGGAGATTCTCCGACGTGAAACTGGTCGTCAGGGGTAAAGGACTCAGGCCCACAGAAGAATTTTCTCCAGCCCACTTCCTGTAACTTCGGTACGCGATCCATGGCATGTTCAAGCACCGGGTATAACTGTTGTTCAATGTGCCCAGTTAGCTCATCGAAAGAAAAATCAGCGGGTATGCCGTTTTGCCCCCATGGCACAGCATTTGGTTCAAATGCACCGACCAACAAACTACCAGCATCTTCTCGGTAGTAAGCGCAACGATCGTGGTCCCGTAATACGGGTAGGTCCGGTGTAAACGCATCATTTTTTTCAGTGACTGCGTAATAGTGCTCACAAGCGTGAAGCGGGATGTTGACACCGGTTAATTTACCCAGTTCTCTGGCCCACATGCCGGCGGCGTTAACCACAAAATCCGTTTGAATTTCGCCCTGGTCGGTACGCACACCGGTCACCTTGCCATTCTTGGTTAAAACCGACTCAACAATAATATCTTCTATGCATTTTGCTCCAGAAAGGCGGGCGCCCTTGATGAAAGCCATAGTGACGTCTGTGGGGTTGCCCTTGCCATCCTGTGGAACCCAGCTTGCCCCAAGCATGTCTTTGATATCAAGTAGCGGGAAAAAGCCTCTGGCTTCCTCTGGTGTCACAATATCTACCCGAGTTATGCCAAAAGCGTTGTTCATCGAAGCGACACGTTTCAGTTCCTCAAAACGCGCCTCACTATGAGCGATGCTTAGACTGCCTACCTGTCGAAATCCCGTCGACTGGCCGGTTTCCTTTTCCAGATCATCCAGCAATGTCATAGAGTATTCACATAATTTAGCATGACTCTCATTCGCGCGCATGGTGCCAATTAAGCCGGCAGCATGCCATGTGGTACCACAGGCAAACTGTTTGCGTTCTAAAAGCACCACATCCTGCCAACCTAATTTGGCTAAATGGTAGGCCACACTGGCTCCAGTAACTCCACCACCGATAATAACCGCACTAGCTTTTTGTGGAATGGATTCAGACATTGGAAATACCTATAAATTTTCTGGATTGAAATGGGTTATAAAGCAAAGCATAACATTGAACCGAGCTACCTATATTTTGTACAGCTTAGGAATGTTTCAAATTCACGACATTGGCAGAATTTAGTTAGTGCTTAAAAACCTGTTTAGAGCTCGCCAACCTGTTTTCTAGTTTGCTCTACCATGGCATAAACACCCACATGTCGAGTCGGGCTTAGATGGTCAAAAAGACCCAGTTCTTCGAATTTATCATCGGTATCAATTTGCACTATTTCCTGAGGCAATTTGCCTGCATAGATTGCAATCAAGATGGCTACAATGCCTTTAATCGTATCGGTATCAGAATGCCCATGAAATGCCACCGTACCGTCTTCACTTAGATACGGATATATCCAGACCATAGACATGCACTGATGTATGCGAGTGTGAGTATTCTTAAACTCTTCCGGCATGCTCGGTAATTTGTTGCCGAGATCGATAATAAACTGGTAGCGTGACTCCCAGTCTTCGAGATACTGGAATGCTTCGTGTATATAGGGGTAGGTAAGTGTATCGTTCATTCAATTTGTATAATAAACAAAAAGAAAAGAGCCCAACCGGGCTCCTTTTTTAAGACTGATTGTTTGCCAGGAATTAGTGCGCCAGTATCTGACTCAGGAACAGCTGGGTACGCTCGTGCTGGGGATTATCAAAGAATTCATTGGGCTCATTTTCCTCAATTATCTGCCCTCCATCCATGAAAATCACCCGATTGGCGACGGTCTTGGCAAATCCCATTTCATGGGTCACACATAACATGGTCATACCCTCGTGGGCAAGTTCAACCATAACATCAAGCACCTCCTTGATCATTTCCGGGTCCAAGGCCGAGGTTGGTTCATCAAACAACATGATGCGTGGATTCATACACAGGCTACGGGCGATGGCCACACGTTGCTGCTGCCCCCCTGATAACTGACCGGGATACTTGCCGGCCTGCTCCGGAATTTTTACCCGTTCCAGATATTTCATGGCCGTTGCCTCAGCATCGGCCTTGGATTCCTTCCTAACCCAGATAGGCGCCAGCGTGCAATTTTCCATAACGGTCAAATGTGGGAAAAGGTTAAAGTGCTGAAACACCATACCCACTTCCTGTCGAACAGTATTGATATCCTTCAGATCGTTGGTGAGTTCCACACCTTCAACTATGATTTCCCCTTTCTGGTGCTCTTCGAGCCGGTTAATACAGCGAATCACGGTCGATTTTCCAGAACCGGAAGGACCGCAAATAACAATTCGCTCGCCCTGGCTGACCTCGAGATTAATATCTTTTAATACATGAAATTGTCCATACCATTTATGCATCGCAACTATTTTGATAGCAAGTTTTTCATCCTGATTTTGACCAGTGTTAGCTTGATTAGACATTGTATGGGTACCCAGTTATCGTTTGTGTCCGGTTTCGAGTTTTCCTTCAAGGTAAAGCGAATACCGGGACATCGAAAAACAAGAGATAAAGAAAAATATAGCGACGAAAATATACACTTCAGTGGACAACCCAGTCCATTTGGTGTCGGCTAGGGATGCTTGTCCTATTCCCAGTGGATCAAGTAATCCAATAATAATGACCAGTGTGGAGTCCTTATACAGGCCAATAAAAGTGTTGACGATGCCCGGGATAGAAATTTTTAGCGCCTGGGGCAATACGATCAAGCGCATCGTCGGCCAGTATTTCAATCCCAAGGCGTCAGCCGCCTCGACCTGGCCTTTGGGAATGGCCTGAAGTCCTCCACGAATGACTTCCGCCATGTAGGCAGAGGCGAACAGCGTGACCATAATCAATACGCGCAGCAGCAGGTCAAATTTAGTCCCGGGTGGTAAAAAGTAGCTGAGCATGGTTGACGCCACAAACAACAGCGTGATCAATGGTACGCCGCGCATAAATTCAATAAATCCGATGCAGAAAATTCGTATAATGGGCAGATTGGATTGCCGGCCCAAGGCCAGCAGGATGCCAATGGGCAGAGAAAACGCAATACCGGTGACACCGATCACCAATGTCAGCATAATGCCACCAAACTCACTTGTTGCCACCACTGGCAAAGAAAAAATCCCCAGAAAACTTCCACCAATCAGTAACCACCCGCCAATAAACGGGAACGCCATCGCATAATAGAGGCCATACTTGCGAAACGGAGTTTTATCAAATAGTACCGGGACGATAGCGAAACACAGCATAATGAACGACAGATTGACGCGCCAGCGTTCTGG
The DNA here is from genome assembly GCA_047615875.1 of Parasphingorhabdus sp. Classification (GTDB taxonomy): domain Bacteria; phylum Pseudomonadota; class Gammaproteobacteria; order Arenicellales; family CAJQKF01; genus JBLHGU01. Next base: position 25,788 of record JBLHGU010000026.1, on the reverse strand, counting down.
CTCCGGATAGAACCCATAGGTAAACAGTTTAAACCGCTGACCGACAAACGCCCAGCAGGCGCCGTCCCCGGCGGCTATGCAGGCGTTACGATCTTCACCGCTAAATACCGCATCAAGAAAAAACCAGTTGAGTGATCCCGGAATTAACTTGTACAGAAACCAGAAGACTAGAATAGTCAGGACAATATTGGTTGGAGACGAAAATAGATTCGATCGAACCCATGCGATTGGGCCAACTGTCCCGGCGGGTGCGGGTAAATCAGGATGTTCGCCGAGTTTGTAGCTGCTGTTGTTTGATTGCATGATTTCCGCCTATCGCTCTATTAATTTTATGCGCTTGTTATACCAGTTCATAATTGATGAAATTATCAATGAGAAAAGCAGGTATAGCCCCAATACCATGGTCATGGTTTCCATTTCGCGGCCGGTTTGATTGAGCGTGACGCCGCCGAGTGTGGCAACAATATCCATATAACCGATCGCTATGGCCAAAGAGGAGTTTTTGGTAATATTTAAATATTGGCTGGTCAGGGGCGGAATGATGATGCGTAATGCCTGGGGAATAACCACCAGACTCAAAGTGCGGCCGCCGCTTATGCCTAATGCCGACGACGCTTCGGTTTGTCCCCAACTTACTGCGGAAATTCCCGCGCGGACAATTTCGCCTATAAAAGCCGCTGTATACAAAGACAATGCTAACCACAAGGCGATGAATTCAGGTCGGATTACCATGCCGCCTTTAAAGTTGAATCCTTTCAGAACCGGAATTTCCCAGGCGATGGGAGAACCCAGTATAAAGTACATCAGAAATGGGAGGCCAACGATAGCACCCAGACTAATCCAAAATACCGGGTAATGCTTACCCGTTGTATCCTGAACCATCTTGGCATATCTACTGAACCACCAACTAAAAATAATGCCGCCGACAAACAGGATCAGCACTATCCAGAACAAAGATTCAAAACCAGGGCTAGGGGTAAATAATCCACGATTGGTAAGAAAGGCGGCATCGTTTATATTTATCGCATTTTTTGGTATCGGCAGTGAATGGACGATTAAGCCGTGTACCAGCAGGATATGCAGTAAAACCGGTACATTACGCACGTACTCTATATAGAAATACGCTAATCGATTAATAATCCAGTTTTTTGATAGTCTGAATACACCTAGCAGAAACCCGAGCACGGTTGATAAAATGATACCCAGTACCGCAATCATCAGAGTATTGATTATACCTACCAACATCGCCCGAAAATGTGTAGAGCGCGAAGTATACTCAATCAGGTGCTGGCTGATGTCATAGCTGGATGGCTGCCAGAGAAAACTAAAACTGATGTCCTTACCAATGGCTTCCAGATTAGAAACCGCATTTCGTGCCATTATAAAGAAGAACGCAAAAATCGCGGTGATGGCTATTATCTGAATAATTACTTCACGATATTCCTTATCGTTCCACAGTTTCGAAATGACGTTTCTTTGCGGTTGGGGTGAGGCTTTATCACTCATTGCTGCTTTCCACTAAAGTGTCTGATTTCCTGGCGGTAAATAGTCCTGCTGCCAGTGGCGCAGTTTTTCATTGTTCTAGTGAGGATGTTGATAACAATAACTATTCTAACTGCTGCGCCATTCTCAAACACAAAATTAGTTGCCTCTTGGTTAAATAAACCGGGGCGCCGTAGCGCCCCAATTTTGATGCCAGTTACTTATCGAATCGGCGCGGCGTACAAGATGCCACCGTCCTTCCACAGGGCATTGAGACCACGCTCAAGACCAATTGCGGTATTAGGACCAATATTACGCTCGAATGATTCGCCGTAGTTTCCAACTGCGGAAATCGCCCGAACAGCCCAGCCATTATCCAGTCCAAGCATCTCACCCATATTGCTTTCGGTACCCAACATACGATTAACGCTAGGATTATCGCCAGCAGCAGATGCAAGTTCAGCCACATTTGCCTGGGTAATACCCAGTTCTTCAGCATTGATCAGCGCGTTAACGACCCATTTGCCGATATCGAACCATTGATCATCGCCCTGTCGAACCGCACCACCCAAAGGCTCTTTGGAAATAATTTCCGGAAGAATGATATGAGCTGAGGGATCTTCAAGTGCAGCGCGGGTTGAAGCCAGACCGGATGCGTCAGTGGTATAAACGTCGCATCGGTTTCCACCGTAGTTGGTTATACCTTCTGCGTTGGTTTCGATGGCGACCGGCTCGTAAGATATACCGTTAATACGGAAGTAATCCGCCAGGTTGAGTTCGGTGGTGGTACCCGTCTGAATGCAGACTGAAGCACCATCGAGATCCTTTGCAGAACTAACGCCGAGTTCTTTGCGAATCATGAAACCCTGTCCGTCGTAGTAATTAACGGGCAAGAAGCTGAGCTTCAGGTCAGCGTCACGACTCATGGTCTCGGTGGTGTTTCGAAACAGGATATCACCTTCACCGGAATTCAATATGGTAAATCGGGTTTTGCCGGTAGTGGGAACGAATTTAACTTTTTCTCCATCACCCAGTACGGCTGCCGCTACGGCACGACAGAAGTCAATATCGAAGCCTTCCCAACGGCCACTATCATTTGGTGCAGCAAAACCAGCCACACCCGTTGAAACAACACAATTAAGCTCACCGCGAGCCTGAACATCAGCGAGGGTGCCTGCCTGGGCAGACATTGCGGTAAGTGACAGGGCAGCAGCAATTGCTGTAGTTTTGGTAACTCTCATGTATTTCTCTCCTCAAATAAATTCACGTTGCAAGTTATTGTGATAAAACTGAATATCAAGTCTTTCAAAATTAGAAATGGTTTGTATAGCGACTTGATTGTTGGAAATTGTAGCGCATAAAAGGGTTAATTTGAACAAATTGATAAAAATAAATAGTTGTTTTTTGATAGAGATGATCCACTAGACGGCTATAGACATCATTTTGAATCGGATCTTTCTGGAATAATGTGCCAGCTACGTCTATCTTGTTGAATTAATCTGTTTGTCACAATAACTTCCTCGGAACGATTGCCGAATGAGAATTGTGCACTACAATGTTTAGGATTATGATTTAACAAACTTAAGAACGCCCGAGCAATTTTATTGTTTCGATGCAGTTAATTTTTCTAAGCCCTGCAATTTGATAACTGTGACCCATGCATGCCAAGCTTAACTGCTATAAAAATTATGCTTTAGTTTATTCCTGAAAACCAGAATATGCTTATTCACTAATTTAGAAATTGACTTTAGTCGACTCTTTTGCACTTTAGACCTGAGGTTTACTTAACGGTGCTTTTTAATCTGATAAATGTTTCTAATGGGCTGGAGTGCGAATTACTATAGTTATTTTCGTAGGGTAGAATCAATAAGTATTTATAAACGCAATAAAAGCCAATTCCTTTGAAAGTTTTTCTTGAAGTGTCCAAGTTGGATCAAGATGTGCCTGAGGTATGTGTTCCATGCGAATTCTTATGCGTTGCATTTTCCTCAACTATTGGCCGAATAGATTGAGTTCGTCGTTCGAAGAATAAATCCAGCTACCGTTATAAGCTGTAGAAGGTTATAGGTGTATATATTTCATCAGCCTGATTAGTTTCGTCCAGATAGATATTGGCATCCGTAAGTCCCAAGACGAATTTCAATTGCTGCACGGATTCTGGCTGCTCTTTTGATTTACAAAAACTCGTTGTCACGAGTAGTCTTTCCTTGACTAAATAGAACCTTGCTTTGACCAATATTCTTGTTCACCAGATTGTTGTCGGTGCACTTACTTGTAGGATAAGAAGGAAGCGTCAATTTCATGAACAGTGGTTTAAGAATTTGTCCTTCTAAACAAGTCCCGCGCGATCGATGCAGAACCTAATTGGAGTTGTTGAAGACAGTTCGATAGAACAGTAGCCCTGTCAATGTCGGAGGAGACAAGACTGCTATTTGTATATGTCCTGCTCACAGACTTCGTAAATTTCTACAGATGGCGATAGCATGAAATACCTTTTCGAAACATATAAAAATTCACCTCGTTATCAACAACAGCAGCCAAATTATATACCGGCGTATGCTATGAATTCATCATTCACTTACGCTATAAAAGCGACGTTATAGTGATTAACTTGACATGCGTGTTTATAAAGATATAGTTCTAGTTGGCAACTTAAATTTAGAATTATTTGTAGGTGTTTATTTTTAAGAAGCTAGTGTCAAAAGAAGTGTATGAAGAATTGGTATATAGAAGTAATCCATCAATATCGTTTTCTTCGTTTAAAATTTACTCATGAGAGGAGTTAGCTATATGGCTGCAGCAAAAAAGAAGAGTTCCAAGAAGAAGACCGCTTCTAAAAAAGTGGCGCGTAAAGTAGGTAAGAAAAAAGCCGTTAAGAAAAAGACAACAGCAAAGAAAGCAGCAAAGAAAAAGGTTGCGAAGAAGAAAGTAACCAAAGCATCAAAAGCAACGAGCAAGAAGAAGGCCACAAAAAAGAAAGCTAGCAAGAAGAAAGCTGCTAAAAAGAAAGCCGCAAAGAAGGTAGCAAAGAAGGTAGCAAAGAAAAAGGCCAGTAAGAAGAAGGCCACAAAAAAGAAAGCGAGCAAAAAGAAGGTAAGTAAGAAGAAATCTGCTAAGAAAAAGGCCGCAAAAAAGAAAGCATCAAAGAAGAAGTAAAGTTTAGTAGCTGGCTGTTAAGCGAAAGGGTGGTGCACTGTACCACCCTTTTTTTATCCTTTTAAGACCAAATATTTGTTCGTTCTAGAATATATTTCTGGTCATTTCCTGGGTTTTAGTTTGCCAGTCGTTGAGGCCTGCGGTGGAAAAAAGCTTATCTGCACGATCGATATAGTTCTTTGCCAGGGCCATATTGTCGTTAGAATTATAAAGCACAGCCAACACGCCGGGCTGTCGATGATACATTGCCTGCCTTGATGTTTTTGCCACTGCCTGGGAGGCTTTTAGTCTGAACTTCCAGGCTCTTTCCTCGTTGCCCGATGCAGAATAGTGGTTATACAACCTTAATAAATCTTCGGCTTTACGCATTTGTACCATTTCGGTATTAAATTTTTCTGCCAGTCCTTCCACTTCCTGCAGGGCATCATTGAGGACGGTGGGATCTACTCCAGCTTTTGACAGTTGAGATATCAGAGTTCTTGCCAGCTTGTCCTGACCAGCACTGGCATACAAAATTGCCGCTCTTTGTAATGACTGTTCTGATTGCTGTGTTTGGCCCTGTAAGCGGTGTAGAATTGCCAACGACTGCAATGCAGCCGCCGCACTACCGTATCGATCAATACCCAGATTGGATTCGACTACACGCTGCAGATTGTTGAGCGCATCATCATAACGATATTTAGCAATTTGATTGCGGGCTATGAGCAAGAGGTCATAGGACTCTCCCGCTTTTCGGGCCAACTGGCGAGCTGTTACGTGAACTTTGCCTAACTGCAAATAGGCGTAGGCACTACCAGGGAGATTATTTGACTCCTCAAAAATAGTTACTGCTTCCATTAAGTAGTTTTCGGCAGCATTAAGATCTCTTTGATGAAGAGAAATTTCGCCTAGTAACGCGAGGGAATTACCCAGATCAGTCTGTTCTCCATGACGAACTGCGTCGGCTGCCAGCTCTAGCAAAATATTCCGTGCAGCGGAGAATTCTTTAGTATCTACCAGTTGCTGAATTTTATTGCGGTAACTATCCAGCCCTGCAAAGTTCAGGGTGCTAAGGGACTGGGGTAATTGAGCTGAGTAGTCTGGAATCTCAACAGCTACCGTGTTACTGCTCTCCAGCACAGCTGATACTGCTGGGACGGTTGTGGAATTCAAATCAGGTAGTAGGACGTCCTGTAAAACGTCATAGGAAATAATAGATAGGACCACAGCAGCGGCCCCATAAGACAGTATTTTTGACATTTCTGCCTCCGCTGTCGGCAACGACAAATGATCGGTATCTGTCAGTATACTCCCCCTAGGCTGATTTTAGCAGCGATGCCTGGCACAAACGCTAGCCTGCGTAGTTCACCAGCCATTGAAAATCTGGGAGTCCTATCGGGTTATTGTAAGCTAGCGGGTAGAGGTGGTCTTATGGTACCGGAAATAACCATTGCTGGGCTGCACGCTGTTTTTCCTCATAGCCCTGAATCTCATCTGCATGGGACAGCGTTAAGGCAATATCATCCAGTCCATTTACCAAACAGTGTTTTCGAAACTCTTCGATATCAAATCCGATTTCAGCACCTGCAGAAGTGGCCACTGTTTGTTTTTCCAGGTCTATCTTCATTTCGCAGCGCGCAGGGTCGGAGGCCAAACTTACCAAAGTGTTAATTTGCTCTGGATGAAGCGTGATCAGTAACATGCCGTTTTTCGGTGCATTATTAAAGAAAATATCCGAAAAACTCGGTGCGATAACACAACGAATGCCAAAATCAATTAGTGCCCAGGCTGCGTGTTCTCTAGATGAGCCACAGCCAAAATTATCACCCGCTACGAGAATTTTTGAATCACGGTAAGGTGGGGTGTTTAGCACGAAATCCTGTTTTTCGCTGCCATCGTCATTGAAGCGCATTTCAAAGAACAGGCCTTTGGCTAAGCCGGTTCTTTCAATGGTTTTTAAGAACTGCTTGGGAATGATCTTATCAGTATCGACATTAATCATCGGCAGCGGCGCCATAACGCCCTGTAGGGTAGTAAACGGAGTCATATTCTGTACCTTAGCCTATTTCTCGAATGTCAGTGAAATGTCCAAAAACAGCTGCTGCAGCTGCCATGGCAGGAGATACTAGATGTGTCCGGCCACCGCGACCCTGACGTCCTTCAAAATTTCTGTTTGAAGTTGAAGCACATCTTTCGCCTGGCTCCAATCGATCCGGGTTCATACCCAAACACATTGAACAACCAGGTTCTCGCCAGTCAAATCCAGCTTCCTTCAAGATGCTAGCGATGCCTTCTTGCTCAGCCTGATGTTTAACTAGTCCTGAACCAGGGACTACCATGGCATGAACGCCACTAACTACCGTTCGTCCTTTGGCTACACGAGCAACAGCACGCAAGTCTTCGATGCGACCGTTGGTGCAGGAACCAATAAACACTTTGTCTACATGGATTTCATTTAGCGGCGTGCCACTTTTAAGCCCCATATATTCTAGTGATCGTTTTACTGCAGAACGCTTGTCCTCACTTTCAAAATCTTCGGGGTAGGGCACACAGTCAGAAATGGACAACACATCCTCTGGGGATGTGCCCCAGGTTACTACGGGTGAAATATCAGTCCCGTTCAAAACAATGATTTCATCAAAGACTGCATCGCTGTCGGTGTACAGCGTACGCCAATAGGCCATTGCCTGTTCCCAGGCTTCACCCTTAGGTGCTTTGCTTCGGCCTTTAAGGTAGTTGAATGTAATGTCATCTGGAGCGATTAGCCCGGCCCTTGCACCACCTTCAATGGCCATATTGCATACGGTCATTCGGCCTTCCATAGTGAGATTGCGTATCACTTCTCCGGTGTACTCAATAACAAAACCGGTACCGCCAGCTGTGCCGGTTTTACCGATTACCGATAGTGTTACGTCTTTACCGGTTATACCCTCATGCAATACACCGTCAACTTGTACCCGCATATTTTTAGATTTCTTTTGCAGCAATGTTTGGGTTGCAAGAACGTGTTCAACTTCAGATGTGCCAATGCCATGGGCGAGCGCACCGAATGCACCATGTGTGGCTGTGTGAGAGTCACCGCATACTATTGTTGTGCCGGGCAATGTAAAACCTTGCTCGGGACCTATAATGTGTACGATGCCCTGTCGCTGATCGGTGGCGTCGTAGTATTCAATACCAAACTCCTCAGTGTTTTTTCTCAGGGTGTCAATTTGCAGTGCACTTTCAGGATCTTCAATGCCGAGAGATCTATCCGTTGTGGGAATGTTGTGATCGACCACAGCCAGATTCAATGTGGGTTGTCGTGGCGATCGCCCCGCATCACGTAAACCCTGGAAAGCCTGGGCACTGGTTACTTCGTGAATCAGATGTCGATCAATATAGATCAGAGTAGTGCCGTCAGATTCTTCGCGAATCGCATGGGCATCCCAAATTTTGTCATAAAGAGTTTTGGCTTGCATATCTTGGCTACCTATTGCCAGTGGCAATGAATCGTGAAAAGAGAAAGGCCGCTATTCTAGCAGCCTGTTTACGATTAATGTGCCGGAAAAACGCTCCGCGCACAATATACGAGATATGGCTTTAGAAAAGCTGGGCCCTTAGTATCCGACGATTAACGTCCAACTAGTTGACTGGCCTGAAGATCCGCATGATAGGAAGAACGTACCATTGGGCCAGAAGCGACATTGGCAAAGCCTAGTTCCTCACCGATTGAACCGATTTCATCGAACTCCTCAGGCGTCCAATATTTTTCCACTGGCAGATGGTGAGCGCTGGGCTGAAGGTACTGGCCAACCGTCAACATCTCTACATTATGGCTACGCAAGTCTTTTAGAACTTGAATCACTTCAGACTTCTCTTCACCAAGACCCAGCATAATGCCTGACTTGGTCGCGACATCAGGATGCATGGCCTTAAAATCTTTCAGCAGATCAAGCGAAACCTGATAGTCTGAACCCGGTCTCGCACGCAAATAGAGTCGTGGCACAGTCTCAAGATTATGATTAAATACGTCTGGCGGTGCCTGATTAAAAATATCCAGGGCACGTTCAGTACGGCCGCGAAAGTCTGGTGTCAAAACCTCGATTTTAACCTCCGGGGCCTGTGTTCGAACCGCCTGGATACACTTAACGAAGTGGTCAGCGCCGCCGTCTCTTAAATCATCTCGATCTACGGATGTAATGACTACGTAACGTAAACTCATTTCAGCAATGGTTTTTGCCAGATTATGCGGTTCTTGAGTGTCCAGAGGGTTGGGGCGACCGTGTCCAACATCACAAAATGGGCAACGCCGTGTACAAATATCTCCCATGATCATGAAAGTAGCCGTGCCGTGGGCAAAACACTCGCCCAGATTCGGACAGCTAGCTTCTTCGCAAACTGTATGCAGGTTGTTTGATCGAAGGACTTTTTTTAGCGCCACAACCTCAGGGCTACCCGGAAATTTTGCGCGAATCCATTTCGGCTTGCGGAGTTGCTTTTCTCGCGGTGTTGGATCGAACTTGACCGGCACCCGGGCGGTTTTTAGCTCGCCTTTGAGTTTTACGCCTCGCTCTATCGGGGCAGGGCGTTTCTTAAGCAATTTATCTGGTTCAGCTTTCATAAGCGCTCATGGGTGGGCAGGTGCACACGAGATTCTTATCGCCGTAAACATTATCGACACGGCCTACTGGGGGCCAGTACTTATCATGTAGGACGGATTTGGTCGGGAAAAAAGCAACTTCTCGACTATAACAATGATTCCACTCATCACTTACCAGTAGATGGTAGGAGTGGGGCGCATTCTTCAATGGATTATCTGCTTTATCGGTTTTACCATCCTCTACCAGTTGAATCTCCTGGCGAATCTTGATCATGGCATCACAGAACCGATCCAGTTCATCGAGACATTCGCTTTCAGTGGGTTCAATCATCAGACTATCAGCGACTGGCCAGGACATGGTGGGGGCATGAAAACCATAGTCTACCAAGCGCTTGGCTACATCCTCAACAGATATGCCGCTGCTTTCACGAAAACCAGATAGATCTACAATGCACTCGTGGGCCACCAATCCATTTTTACCACGGTAAACAACCGGATAGTAAGGATCAAGGCGATGAGCTATATAGTTGGCGTTTAAAATTGCCACCTCAGTTGCATGGCGTAAACCTTCGCCACCCATCATCGTTATGTAAGCCCAGGAAATCGGCAATATGCTAGCTGATCCCCAGGGTGCTGCAGACACCGTGCCAATGGTTTTACCTCCACCGGAAGCAGGATTAACACCTTCTACCAAAGGATGGTCCGGCAGGAATCGCGCAAGATGGGACTTAACACCAATCGGCCCCATTCCTGGTCCACCACCACCATGGGGAATGGCAAATGTTTTATGCAAGTTGATGTGCGCAACGTCAGCGCCAATTTCCGCTGGCCTGCACAGCCCTAACTGAGCGTTTAAATTGGCACCGTCCATATACACCTGGCCGCCAGCCTCATGAACTTGCTCACAAATTTCAATAATCGACTCTTCGAAAACGCCGTGTGTTGAAGGATAGGTGATCATCAAGGCGGCTAGATTATCCTTGTGTTGCGCAATTTTACTGCCTAGCTCAGTCATATCGATGTTGCCACAATCATCACATCCAACGACGACTATCTGCATGCCGGCCATAATGGCGCTAGCAGGGTTAGTGCCATGAGCCGAAGACGGAATGAGACAAATCTTTCGATGCCCCTGATCACGAGACTCATGCCAGGCCCTAATACATAAAAGGCCAGCGTATTCGCCCTGAGACCCTGCGTTGGGTTGCAAAGATAGGGCATCGAAGCCGGTCACCTCACACAGCATTTCTTCGAGTTCTTCGAAAAGTTGTTGATAACCCTGAGTCTGGTCCAGTGGTGCGAAGGGATGTATTGCGCTGAAATCACGATAACCCAGTGGAATGAGTTCGCTGGTTGCATTCAGTTTCATCGTGCATGAACCCAGTGGGATCATACTTCGACCAAGGGTTATGTCTTTTGAAGCAAGCCTGCGTAAATAACGCATCATCTCGGTTTCTGATCGATACAGACTGAATACTACGTGTTCCATGAATTCAGTTTTACGCACAAGGGTGACCGGAATGGCATCGCCTACGGTTCGGTCAATATCGTCAATATCTAGCTCAGATGAGGCGTGCTTATGAAAAATATTCCACAGGGTTATCAGATTTTTACGACGTGTGGTTTCATCAAAAGATACGCTGATGTGATCGGAGTCGACCACTCGCACATTGATTTTTTGCTCGCGAGCCTTGGCGGCCATTTTTTCAGCCAACCCGGGTACATGGACCATCACTGTGTCAAAATAGTGGCGGTTAATAACTTTGAAACCATAATGTGTTATTCCCGCAGCAAAGATTCTCGACATGCGATGTACGCGTTTAGCAATCATGCGTATGCCATCAGCGCCATGATACATAGCAAATAATGCTGCCAGAACTGCTAGTAATACTTGTGCAGTACATATATTCGATGTGGCTTTATCCCGACGAATATGTTGTTCGCGAGTTTGCAATGCCATTCTTAGTGCGCGGTTGCCCTGACTGTCAATGGATACACCTATAATTCGACCAGGGGTGGTGCGCTTGAATTTATCGCGAGTAGCAAAAAACGCTGCGTGAGGACCACCATAGCCCATAGGAACGCCGAAGCGTTGGGTGGAACCAACCACAATATCCGCGCCCATTTCACCCGGTGGAGTTAACAGCGCAAGACTCAAAATATCTGCAGCAATAGTTACCAGCGCCTGCTTCGAGTGGGTGATTCGAATGCTTTCTCTAGGATCTGTTATAGAGCCCGTAGACCCTGGATACTGAATTAACACACCAAAGAATTCTTTATCGGCAAGATCGGTTTTTGGATCGCCTAACTGAACTTCCCAACCCATGCTGTTAGCACGTGTTTCAACAACCGCAATGGTTTGTGGATGACAGTTCTGGTCAACAAAGTAGACATTGCTTTTGCTTTTTGCCAATCTACGGCTCATGGCCATGGCTTCGGCAGCTGCTGTAGATTCATCCAGTAGTGAAGCATTGGCTAACTCCATTCCAGTCAAATCAATAATCATTTGCTGAAAGGTAAGCAGTACTTCCATACGGCCCTGACTGACCTCGGCCTGGTATGGCGTGTAAGCGGTGTACCAGTCAGGGTTCTCGAGTACGTTGCGTCGAATGACCGGTGGCATTACTGTGCCATGATAGCCAGTGCCCAACATGGAAACGAAAACCTTGTTTCTATGGCGAAGATCGCGCAGATAAGTGCCGGTGCCCCTTTCGCTTCGTGGCCCGGGAATGTCCAGGCTCTTATGAGTTCGTATCGCTGCGGGTACTGCCAGATCAATAAGCTCATCCAGAGAACTTAATTGAAGCTCGGACAGCATGGCCTCGATCTGGTTGGCGTCAGGCCCGATATGGCGACGTACAAAATCACCTTCTTGCTCAAGATCAAAAATTGGGGTGCGGCGTTTGGGCATAATTATTCTCAGGCTAGGCTTTCCAGAAAGTTTTCGTATTGTTTCGAGTCCATCAGGTCGTCTAGCTCAGAGCTATCACTGAGTGTCATCTTGAATAACCAACCCTCGCCCATGGCATCCTCATTGGTTTTCTCAGGCTCGCCATCAAGATCTTCGTTTACTGCTGTAACTGTGCCCGAGGCTGGCGACTTTACATCACCTGCAGCTTTTACTGACTCCACAACTGCACATTCAATAGACTGTGACACCTCGGTGCCGACGTCGGGCAATTCGATATATACCAGTTCCCCGAGCTGCTCCTGGGCATAATCTGTTATGCCAACTGTGGCCTGTCCGTCATCAGCGACGTTAATCCATTCGTGATCTTCAGTAAATTTGATAGTGCTCATTATTAGTTGTCTCCTCGAATGTTTCTAATTTGAGTGTGCATTGTAGTCATTTGGTCGGCTATCTGCCTTATCGTTTATAGCCATGGGGGTGAAAAGGCAAAGTTGCTACACTGACCGGGACCAGTTTGCCGCGAAGCTCCGCGCATACTTTTGTGCCCGGTTTTTTGTACCCTGCAGCAATATAACCCATGGCTATTGGTCCTTCTACCGAAGGGCCGAAGCCACCACTTGTGATTCGGCCAATTTCAACACCCTCTGCGGTTTTAAGCAATGTGCCCTCACGGATTGGTGCTCGCCCTTCTGGAAGTATCCCAACACGGCATCTGTCGACACCATTGGTTAACTCGGTGAGAATTCTATCGGCCCCCGGAAAACCGCCTGCCTTTTGTCCGCCTGATCGCCTGGATTTCTGAATTGCCCAGGTTAACCCCGCCTCCACTGGGCTGGTGCTGGTGTCGATATCATGTCCATAGAGACACAGGCCCGCTTCAAGTCGCAAAGAGTCCCTAGCACCGAGTCCAATGGGTTCTACGCGTTCATCAGAAAGCAATGTACGACAAAAAGTATCTGCACTGTCCTTGGGCAAGGAAATTTCGAAGCCATCTTCACCGGTGTAACCTGACCGACTCACAAAACTCGAAATGCCATTGAGTTGAAATTCTCCTGACATCATGAAGGCAAGGTTTTCTATCTCTGGAGCAATTTCGGCGAGTGCAGTAACGGCCAGAGGGCCTTGCAGGGCTATCAAAGCTCGATCTTCAAGCATGTCTACATCGCAATCAGGCGAGAGTTTGTCGCGGATAATGGCAAAGTCTTCATGCTTACAGGCAGCGTTAACTACCAGGAAATAGCCGTCTTCGACCTTTGTTGCCATCAAGTCGTCCAGTATTCCGCCGTCTTCGTTGGTCAGAAAACAATAGCGTTGACGATTTAGGTCAAGTTGCTCCAACTCCATGGGCATCAGGCTTTCGAGCAATTCTGCAGCCCGGTCACCTTGTATAGAAATCTGACCCATATGTGAAACATCAAAAAGACCTGCACTCTGGCGGGTATGTTTGTGTTCAGTCTTAATGCCTGATGGGTATTGAACCGCCATTTCATAGCCCGCAAATGGAACTAGTTTGGCGCCTAAGTCGCAGTGCAACTGATACAGCGGTGTGTGTTTCATAGTTTTGTCCTCGAGCAGTTGGCTAAATATAGTGGGTTTACATGTATAAGGGAAATTGATATTACAAATAAAAGTATTTAATATGTAAATACTATGCGAAATAACCTTTCAATGGATTTGCTTCGGGCTTTTGTAGTCGTTGTTGAACAACGCGGCTTTAGTAGGGCGGGCCAAGTGCTGGCAAGGTCACAGCCTGCGGTGACATTACAAATAAAGCGATTGGAGGAACAAGTCGGTGCCATATTGTTGAACCGCAAGAGCCGGCGTCTCGAGCCAACTGCGTCGGGGCTTGAGTTGTTGCAATATGCCAGGAAAATAATCCGATTAAACGATCAAGCAATTGCGGCCTTGTCTCAGCGGCAACTCACCGGCCATGTTCGTATGGGAATTCCGAATGAGTTCGCTGCATCTCATCTGCCCGATGTACTGGGAAAATTCAGTCGCGAACATCCAGATTTAACGCTCGAAGTGGTTTGCGATCTAAGTACGCATTTGCTAACTCGTCTGGAACACCAGGAGCTGGATCTGGCAATGGCAATTCACCATAGTGTGGTCGCGGCTGAGCATTTGCCCTGGCAGGAATCAATCGAATGGGTTGCTGCGGACAATTTTCTGTTTGAGCCAGATCGCCCAGTACCGCTAGTTGTCGCCCCTCCCGGATGTGTGTATCGTCGCCGTGTTATCGAAGCCCTTGAAGCCTGTAATGTTGCGTGGCGAATTGTCTATACGGGAACAAGCTATAGTGGCATTCGCGCAGCCGTCGGTGCGGGGCTTGGTGTTACAGCTCTGGCTCGCAGCACGGTGCCGGATGATTTGCGCATTCTTGATGATAGCGCACCATTTCGCACTCTTTCCCCAGCCTTTGTCTCAATTCATTTTGATGCAGAAAGTGTCGGCGCTGAGGCAAAGGCGCTGATTAATTTTATTCGTACCTCTTTATAAGTAACGTGATGATAAAAGATAAGCAGAATCCGATTCTGGTCGATGTATGGCGTGGTGATCTCATTGAAAGCCGACACCGTGGTTCAATTTGTGTGGTTAATCAAATGGGAGAAACAATATTTTCCAGCGGAAATATCGAGAAGCCAGTTTATGCACGCTCTTCGATGAAATTGATTCAGGCTTTGCCATTGCTTGATAGCGGTGCCGCTGCTGAGTTAAAGCTGAGTACCGAACAAATTTGTCTGGCCTGTTCATCCCATACTGGTGAAACTATACATACTGAGGCTGTAGGCCAGTGGTTGTCATCATTGGGTATGGCTGAGTCAAATCTAGAATGTGGAATCCACGACCCGAACGACTTTCTAGCAAACAAAAAGCTGTTAGCCAGCGGTCAGAGTGCCAGCCAGTTACATAACAATTGTTCAGGAAAACACACCGGTTTCCTTTCTCTGGCAAATCACCAGGGATTTGATGCAGAAGGTTATATTCACGTGGATCATCCGCTGCAAAAAATGATTACAAATGCCATTGCAGAAGAATGTCAAGTTGAACTGGATGAACAGAAAGCCGCACTTGATGGATGCAGTATTCCGTTATTTGCAGTTCCTCTGAAAAATGTGGCAAGAGCCTATGCCAGGTTTACAATCACCGGATCGGGACGTCGGGAAAAAAGCCGCCAGAAAATTTTACAATCAATTTGTAAGCATCCCCTATTGATAGCAGGAAACGGACGATTCTGCAGCAGAATTATTGGTCTTTCTGACCACAGTGTCGTAACCAAAACCGGGGCGGAAGGTTATTACATAGCCGTTTTGCGCGATCAAAGGCTCGGCATTGCAATAAAAATAGAGGACGGGGAAAAACGCGCATCAGAAGTTGCTATGGCGACATTATTGAGACATTTTTCAACTAATGAAAGGTTTGTTGAATTGCTATCTATAGACGAAAGGGTGGTTCAGTACAATGCTGCAGGACGTATGATTGGCAGCATTCAACCTTCACAGCATCTGTTAAGCGAGCTTAAAAATACCTAAGTGTTTTCACCTAGAATTATTACAGGCGTTTGCGCGCGTGATTAACTATAGCCAGACCAGTGAGTACCATTAACAGCGCAAGCAGCGCAGATGTGCGTAGTTGCTCCGCCAGAAAAAGTACCCCCCAGCCCGCGCCTAGTAAGGGTATGACATAGTTAACCTGGGACATTGTGCTGGCTCCAAGGTTGGCGACTATACGAAAGTATATGAGTGTCGCAACTGCGGTGGGGAAAATGCCCAGTATGATGATTGCTCCAAGGGCTTCATTTGAGGGTTGCAACAACCAGGGAGCTTCGCTGAATAAGGCAATCGGTACGATGATAATGCTACCACATAGTTGCGATCCAGCAGCCATAACTGAACCACTAAGGGTGGTAGTCCGGCGGACAAAAACGGTGTTCACTGCGTAGCACGATGCACCTCCAAGAACTGCCAACTGGGCGATTGTAGTTGTGGCTAAGCTCTGTAAGGCATCCCAGCCAACTAAAGTTATTACGCCTAAAAATCCTACGGACACACCTAGTGCTTTTAGCCTGGTGAAAGGCTCATCGGGAATTGCGAGATGAGCTAATAGTACCGTCGCTATAGGCATAATGCCCATTAGTATAGCTGCCATGCCACTGTCTATTGTCAGTTCCCCATAACTGATTAAATAGAAAGGCAGTATGTTTCCGACGATTCCGATAAACAGAAATTTACCCCAATCGCTGGGGCTGGAGCTAAGTCGCTCGCCACGGAATCTAAGCCAAAGAAGTAGTAGTACGGCCGCTATTATCATGCGTGCAGCAGTTAGTGTCGTTGGCGGAATTTCAACAACCGCTATTTTAATAAATAGAAATGAGCTGCTCCAGATTAACGCAAGAGCTGCGAACAATAGATAATCTATAACGGAACGACTGGAATTTTGGCCACGCAATGAGATCTACCTGATATGATTCGCAAATAGTTTTTAGGAGAGTTTGGCTGGTTTGGTTATTCAGAAAGGGTGGTGGTCGTATAATGTTCGTTAAAGCAGCTGCCTGGAATTTGGCGGTTTTATATCGATCAAATCAGTCCGAATAATTTTTCAAAGAATCTTTAAATTTACTTCATCTAAAGCATAACCCATGACGCATAAATATACCTCAATATTCGACCAGTCAGCTATTTTGCTGCCGTCGGAGCAGCCATCTTACGAGATTATTAATCCAGATGGTAAAGCGCAAATGGTGATTACCTGTGATCATGCGAGCAATCGAGTACCGAAATCGCTACAAAATCTGGGGCTGGAGACAGACGAATTTGAAAAACATATTGCCTACGATCTCGGTTGCTCTAAATTAAGTGAACGCATGGCCGAATTGCTTGATGCGCCGATGTTAAGAACCTGCTTTTCACGGCTAGTCATTGATGCGAATCGTCACCTGAATGACCCTGGTTCCATACCGGAGATTAGCGACGGTATAACAGTTCCGGCTAATCAGCAATTATCCAGACTTCAAGCGGGGCAACGTGTTGAGGAACTTTTTGTACCTTATCACAACGCTATTGCATCTAGTCTGGCCGAGGTTCAAGCCAAACAAGGCGTTCCGATATTAATTGCGATGCACAGTTTTACACCTGTGTTTAAGGATTTTGAGCGACCCTGGCATGTTGGTGTACTGTGGAATCGGGATGATCGAATTTCCGCACCACTTATCGAACGTCTGCGCAGCTACGCTGACCTGTGCGTCGGAGACAATCAGCCATACCACGCCAAAGAACCTGTGGGGTACAGTATGGATGTACATGCAGAAGGAAACGGCTATCCTCATATATTGCTAGAAATTCGACAAGATTTACTTAGCGATACAGCAGGAGTGGAATATTGGGCACAATTGTTGTGTCGTGAAATCAGTGTAGTAACCGTGGACCCGTCAATCTACCAGGTGAAATATTATGACTCGTGAACCGTCATTTACTATGGGTATTGAAGAAGAATACATGGTGGTGGATAAGCAAAGCCGCAACCTGATTAAGGAGGCGCCTGACTCATTAATGCAAGAATGTGAGTCGTTGCTAAAAGAGCAGGTTAGTCCCGAGTTTTTACAATGCCAGGTCGAAGTAGGCACACCGGTTTGTCATAATTTGAAAGAGGCACGTGACAGTCTCGTCCATCTTCGGCGCACGGTTTCATCTGTGCTCGATAACCATGGACTTGCTTTGATGGCGGCATCTACTCACCCCTTCGCACGAGAGGGCCGTCAGAAGCATACCCATAAAAATCGTTATGATGAGTTGGCAAGAGATTTGCAACAGGTTGTCAGACGTCTGGCTATTAGTGGTATGCATGTTCATGTTGGTATCGAAGATGATGACCTCAGGATTGATTTGATGGGGCAGGTGGCATATATCCTGCCCCATCTTTTGGCGCTTAGTACTTCTTCACCATTCTGGAGTGGTATAAACACTGGGCTGAAATCCTACAGAATTTCAATTTGGGATGAAATGCCAAGAACCGGATTGCCTGAATACTTCGACTCTTTTACTGAATACCAACGCCATGTTGATGTGTTGGTGAATGCTGGAATTATTGAGGATGCGACAAAGATATGGTGGGATATTCGTCCCTCAAATCGTTTTCCAACCTTGGAGATGCGTATCTCCGATGTGTGTACTCAGGTAGACGATGCCATATGCATTGCAGCGCTCTATCGATGCTGGTTGCGAATGCTCTACAGATTGCGTAGTGATAATTTGAAGTGGCGAAGATATTCAGCAATGCTAATAGCCGAGAATCGTTGGCGTGCTCATCGTTATGGAATCGACGAAGGTTTACTAGATTTTGGTCGGAGCCAGATTGTTTCCTACAGCGAGTTGCTGGACGAAATATTGGACTTAATCAGAGAAGATGCAGAATTTTTCGACTGCGTTGTAGAAGTTGAACACAGTCGAAATATTATCGCTCGTGGTACGAGTGCTCATCGTCAAATTGAATGCTATAACCGCAATATTGAACAGGGTGCCAATATAAATGAAGCGCTGCGCTGTGTCGTAGATCTTGTTCTAGAGGACAGTCTGATTGGTGTTAACTAGTTGTATGGTTTTTTAGGCAGCTGCTAGTCCTGTTTCAAAGGCTGTCAACTGTTCCAGATAGGTTTCTGAACTGGTAAACATGGGAACCCGAACGGCGGAAATATAGTTAATTAAGTCTCTGCCCCGATAGATTAGTTTTGCGCTGGGGTAATCAGCTTCTGAATTCACCACAGCCTGGGTTAGCTGATCACTAGCGACGACATAGTCTGGCCAAATCATGAAAAAATCTTCGTCGCTTTTCATAGTTTCGGTATAGTTCTTGGCAGTATCTGCGAATCGAACTAAATACTCACTCACTTTGGGCGCATCCAGCACGATGCCGAATACTTCAATCATTCGACCACAAATTTTGTCGATGGTATGCATGGTCTGGGATATTTTTATGTAACGACTTTCATAATAATCTTCGATGGGCAGTGTGAAAACCCTGAAGGGCTCTCCCCACATTTCGTCAACGCCTTCCTGACCACTGTAATGCCGAACACACTTGCCCAGCTCAAGGGCCTCCTGGAAGCAATCACCACATTGTCTGAGTAGCTCATTCTGGCGACTGATTTTTATGCCTTTTTGCTCCATTTCCACCACGCTGGTGAAAATGTCAGTGGCCCGATTGAACAAAGCACCAGCCAACATGGCAGCATTGACGCGTTTACGTTCTATATCTTCTTCATTTTCCCAGGCTTCTCTGGCCTGTTCCAGTCGATAGCCCGGTGTATTTATTCCCGGTTCACAATGATGAAAAGTTCTTCGAGTGAGTGCATCGATGAGAACTTTCTTTTCTTGATAGGAGTTTTCCGGTGGCTGGTAAAAACGAATCCAATAGCCGTCATAAAAAATGAAGTCTCGGCCATCAATTATTTTGTGGGCCCGATTATGGAAATTAGAACTCATTAGCTGAGATTACACCTGATTTTGGATCATAATTAACTTTCGGCGGGAGATTGTACGACTCTGTACTGCTTCCCACAATACAATCTTAATTTTTCGAGCTGGTATATGCTTTTATTAAACAGACTTCCCTGGTCACTTTTGATTATCGGTACATTAACCTTAGGCTTGGCACCATTTTCACCTCCCCATTTATACGAGAAGCTACTCATGTTGTGGAACGGCGAGTTAAGCCAGCCGATTGATATATTTGACCTGTTTATGCATGGAACATTGCCGTTTTTACTCGTTCTTCGGTTGATTCTCCAGGTTCGGAAAAACCGAAATTAAATAGGACCTTTATGCCTTCAGCCTATGAATTGGTTTAGGCGCTCGCTTCCAATTCATCCCAACGGCCAAAACAATGTTCAAGCTCTTGCTCCTTTTGTTCAAGCTCCGTTGTAGTTTTACTAATTAAGTCTACTGACTGTTCATAGAAGCCGGGCTGGCTCATTTGCAATTGAATGGCAGTTATTGATGTTTCCAGTTGCTCAATTCTTTTGGGTAGTTCATCGAGTTCGCGCTGTAGTTTATAGCTCAGTTTAGGTTTGGGCTTTTTTATTTTTTGTAGAGAGCCTTTATGCTGAGTGGTTGCCGCATTTTCACGGGCCATGGTTTTTAGACTCTTTTGCCAATCACTATAGCCACCAGGATACTGCTCCACATTGCCTTTGCCATCTAAGTGTATGACCGAAGTAACCACATTATCGAGAAATGTACGGTCGTGGCTACTGACCAATAGTGTGCCATTGAAATTTAAAAGCTGATCTTCCAGAAGCTCCAGAGTTTCAATGTCCAGATCATTGGTAGGCTCGTCCATTATCAGCAAGTTGAAGCCCTTGGAGAATAAGCGCGCTAGCAACAGACGGCTTAGTTCGCCACCGGAAAACTTATCGATCGGGCCACGGGCCTGATCCGGCGTGAATAAAAAGTCCTGCATAAAGCTGATGATGTGCCTTTGCTTGCCACCGACATCAATAGATTCTCTACCACCGCTGACATTGTCTATTGCTGATAACTTGTTATTCAGGGATGAGCGTTGCTGATCGAAATAGGCTACATCCAGTTGTGTTCCTAAACGCAACTCCCCGCTGTCAGGTTTCAATTCGCCAAGAAATAAATTAATCAGTGTAGATTTACCAGCCCCATTAGGACCAACAATGCCAATTCTTTCACCACGCTGAATTCGACTACTAAAAGATTTGACGATGGGCTGTTTGTCATAGGCAAAAGCGATATTCTCTGCGGTGAAAATTAGCTTGCCGGATTTGGCGCTATCACCAATCTGCAATTTGGCATTGCCCTGGGCGCCGCGCATTTTGCGAAAATCATCTCGCATCTTTTTCAACTGACGTACGCGGCCCTCGTTACGCGTTCGGCGTGCCTGAATTCCTTTACGAATCCAGACTTCTTCCTCGCTTAGTCGCTTGAGAAACCGCTGTTCATGCAGTTGCCTGGCATGCAGATGTTCTTCTCTTCTACGCTGATAATTGTCGAAACTGCCTTCCCAAAGCGTAATCTCACCACGATCAACATCAATCACCTGGTCAGCCAGGTTTTCGATAAACCGCCGATCATGGCTAATAAAAATTGAACTGAGTCCAGGGCGTTTCAGCCAGTTTTCCAACCACTCAATGGATTCACCGTCCAGATGATTAGTAGGCTCGTCGAGCAATATTAGATCCGGCTCACCAGACAGGGCCCTGGCCAGAATAGTGCGCCTTTTTTGTCCACCAGACATCGCTGAGTAGGGTTGATCGGGTGAAATGCCGAGTCGATCAAGCATGCTAAGAACGGGGGTTTGGTCTAGGTAGCTCTCTTCCGAGTCGCTTTCGCTGAAGGCAATGTCTAGAGCATTACCAGACAAGGATTTCGGAATATCCTGAGGTAAATAGCCGATTTTTAACAGCGGCTCTACTTTGACTTTACCCTCGTCTGCCTTAATTTCACCGGATAATAGTTTTAGTAAACTGCTTTTTCCACAGCCATTTCTGCCTACCATACAAGTTCTGTGGCCAACCTGAATAGTTAAATTGGCGTTTTCCAATAGCATTGGACCACCAAAGCTCAGGTCAATATTTTTAAGGTCAATAAGCGCGGACAAGTGAACTCCAACAGAATTTGGTAGGAACTGGATAAAAGGGGTGGGATTGGGGCAGGGTGCGATTGTAACCTGTCATGGGGCAGGTTTTACAGCCATCAATCGATTGATTGGCCACACAACAACCTGACTTAATAGTTTTCGTTATTGCTCTAACCCCAGCTTCTCTGTAACAATCCTGCCAATAGCCTGAGTTTTATTTCTTTTTTAGCAAATACTTATCGAAGCCACGGCGCTATCCTGATTATCTACAAATAATAATATTGGACACTTCCCATATGACCGTACCTGAAAGTCTTGACCTGACAAAAACCCTGATCGAATTTGAATCGGTATCAAGGGACAGTAATTTGCCGCTAATAGAGTTTGTAGAGAACTATCTAGATGATCATGGGGTGAAGAGTTTTCGAGTCGAGAACGAGGATAAAACAAAGGCCAATTTGGTGGCCAGTGTCGGCCCAGAAGAAGCGGGCGGTGTGGTGCTTTCGGGACATACAGACGTCGTGCCAGTAGACGGGCAACCCTGGAATTACGACCCTTTTGATGCCACCATCAATGGCGATAAGCTATATGGTCGTGGCACTTGCGACATGAAGGCATTTATAGGATCCGCTTTAAATGCCATATCCAGCATGGGTAAATTAAAAAAGCCGATCCACTTTGCACTCTCTTACGATGAGGAAGTGGGCTGTAAAGGCGCTCCGGACATGATTGAACAAATACAGCTCAGACTGCCAGAGCCCGCCGCCGTTATTGTTGGCGAACCCACTTCCATGGGTAGTGTTAGCGCTCACAAGGGTATTGTGCTGCTAAAAACTGTAGTAACCGGGTTTGAAACTCATTCAAGCCAGACCCAGCGCGGCGTAAGCGCCGTTACCACAGCTGCCCAGTTAGTCAGCTATCTTGATGTTATGGCTAATAGCTTACGCAATAGCGCACTAGAGGAAACCGGCTTCGAACCAAACTATACCTCTATACACGTCGGTGTGATTAAGGGTGGCACAGCGGTCAATATCGTTTCCCGACACTGTGAGTTTGTCTGGGATATTCGTACCGTACCAGGAGACGATGCCCAGCAAATAATTGATCAGTTCGAAGGCTTTTGCCAACGCGAGATATTGCCAGAGATGCGAAGGCGGTTCGCTGGAGCCGGAATTAGCAGTACTATTTTTGCCAATGCACCACCTTTTGAGGTTTTAACCGACAGCCCTGCCATGGAGCTGGTGCAACGTTTAACTGGCCTAACCAGTGTTAGTAAGGTTTCCTATGCGGCGGAAGCTGGTCTGTACCAGTTAGCCGGTTTACCCTGCGTTATTTGTGGCCCTGGGTCTATCGATCAAGCCCACCAACCCGATGAATATATTGAAATTGATCAAATTGAAGCGTCTGATCAATTTATGCGAAAGTTAGTTGAGAAATTTTCTTAAATATATCATATAGATATAATTTACGTTAAAAGTGAATTATTGAATATTTTGGCGTTATAAAAGCACCTAACCTTTCTGTTCCACATATTGAAAGATGAATGTAGTAAAGCTAACCGTTCTGCAACTGGTTGATAATGCAAATGGAAAGTATTGAGGATAAATCTGAGCTTGACGTCTAATTGATCTGTAACAGTTATGCCAGAAAATAGCGTGATAAGTTGCCAGCAGATAAATTAATTAGAAGCTAAATAAGCCAAAGACAATAACGATTGAAGAATTAGAAAAGCAGCATATTACTATCGCACGTCTGATCAGCTTGATCGAAAAGGAGATCAACAAAATTGATAACGAGATCATGCCGAATGTTTCGTTATTGCTGGACATGATGCGTTATCTCAATCGATATGTGGATATTGTGCAGCACCCCATTGAAGATCTTTTGATCGAACGACTAGAAAAAAGTCCGGAAAATTATCCCCCGGCGCACTTGAGGTGAAACAACAACACCAGTCCTTGCTACAACTTGCCGAAGAGCTTTTAACTCTGATATCTGCTGTACAAGAAGAGCAACTGGTTGAGCGAGAGAAATTTGTACGTGTTGGACATGAATTTGTTCAAGCCCAGTATGCCCATATGAAACTGGAAGAAGATCAGATTTTTGCTGAAATCGACGCTGTTCTGGACCAGGACGATTTTCCAGTATTAAGGCCGACATAGACGGAATGAGAGATCCATTATTCGGCGAGATTGTCGAAAAGGAATTTGAAAAGCTTTATGAGTATATTGTTCGTAGTTCGGAATAGATTTATGGCTGCGAAAAATGTGACTTTGTGAGTAGACGTTTCGACGGCCTATTGAGTAATTCTGAATTTATATTGTATATGTTGAAACAGTCTATTAAACAAGCCTAAAGTAAAGTTATTGCCAACTAGGGGAGCGATTGACTCTTGCAAATGTTGCTCTAGTGAAATATCCCCCGTTCGAGGGGGATGCCTCTATCTAAGTTGTAGCTTATACTTTTAAGTATGACTACAAAAAACATTGCATTCGCCCAGACGATTTCGTGGTTGTTTCTATTCTTGTTTGTGCAGACAACCTGGGCACAGGACATTAGAGTGAATGTACCTTGGCAATTGGGCTTCCAGCCAGACAACGGAGTAGTGACTTTAAACTGCAGTATGGTGAGCGACAGCTGTGGTGAGTTATCGACACGCAGCGTGCAGATTACGCTTAATGGTCAAGCGCCTTTTTCTGGCACACAATCATTTCTTTTTCCAGGCGGTCTTTTAGCTTCCAGTAGCAGTGTTGTGTGTAATCTGCATACTTCTAAAGAAGCCACCGGCGTTACCCATAATTTGGTCGAACAGACGAATCAATGTAATTGGCAGGCAATTTTCAAACCGATTTCTGAGGCTATTAAAAAATTCTCAATAGTCGCAACCAACACCAGAAGTCCGGTGCCAGGAAATGAAGAACTATCGCAGAAAAATGTAAAGAAGGAATTTGATTCGTTCAAAGGTGCAGGCGGTGCTAACGATTTAGAAAATGCTTTAGCGGGCGTAACTTTCAATGATGGTAAGCAAAGTTTTGGTGGTGATCAGGCAGGGGGTTTAAATCCCCTGGGTGCGCAAGGTTTACCCAGCACCGGCGGTGGCAATCGCACGCTTCCAGGTGGAGTTAAAGAAGGTGATCTAACCGCTGCTAATGGCGGAATTGAGGATGGGCTTAAGTTGCCTGGGTCCAAGGGTTTCGGTGGCACCCAGGGTGTGCCAGGTACGGGGCGCCGTGGTTTTACGCCGGGGCCTGGCTCTGATCTTAAAAGTCGACTTGGGTCTGGAGGTGGTGGATTTTCCGCATCGGCAAATGATCCGTCGAATAGCGGTGGAGTAATTAGTAGCGCTGCCAAATGGGTTGGCAAAAAATTGTTTGGCGCTGGAAAAGACAAAGCTAAAGATGCCGCTAAGGAAGGGGGCGGCCTGGATGATTTACCTACTGATTACGCGGATGCGGGTAAGAAAGTATACCAATCCGGTAAAAGTTTATACAACACTGGAGGCCGAGGAGGAACCCATGGCTGTGCGTCCGCCGGCGACCCGAGCAAATGTGACAAGAAAGTCGACAAAAGTGCCGGCGAATATGATCCCAACAAACACGGTAGCCCCTTCGAATATTGTAGTAAACAGCATGGCAACAGTACCGGTGGTTCGCGAAGTTGCATGGGAGATTCCAAAGTAAAAGACAAATGGAAAAATTGCAGTGGAGACAGTAAATGTAAGGCCTGTGCAAATGACAGAAGCCGCCAGGATGATCCCAAATGTAGTCCAACGAAAAAACCAAAACCCAAAACAGACTGTAGTAAAACCCCCAATGACCCAGCCTGTAAAACGGCGAAGCCAGACTGCAGTAAAACGCCTAATGCCCCCGCCTGTAAGAACGCTAATGCAGGAAGGTGTGACCCGGAAAAAGATCCAAACTGTAACGATACCGGTGGTGGCAGCAAATCTATCGACCCTAAGAATATGCAGGGAGCAGCCAGTGCAGTTAAGAAAAAAGCTTGTGGTGGTGGCACGAATTCTAAAACCACTGGCGAGGACAATTGTGTAGATGATACTAATCAGGCTCAGGCAATGAAAAAC